>NZ_JCALDW010000008.1:0-221448 GCF_059813065.1 Mycobacterium sp. NGS24 | reverse complement strand
GGGGGTAGCGGCGAATGCGGGCTCGGCGACGCGAAGGGCGCGACGACGCGAAGGGCTACAGCTCGCCCGCGTCCAGCGCTTCCTTGACCTCCTGCGCGTGCGCGACCTGCTCCGGCGTGTAACCGATGAACAGCGCCGCACACCCCACGATGACGGCCGTGCCGGCCACCCACAGCAACCCGTAGGTGTAGCCCTTGTCGAGGGCATGCAGCTGCAGTTCGTTCATGAACTTCACCGGCCCGGTGGTGCCGCCGTTGTAGAGCGTGCGCGAGGTGATCACGGCCTGGATGACCGCCAGCACCAACGGCCCGCCCAAGCTCTGCAGCATCAGCGTCATCGCCGAGACCGGACCGATCTGGTCGAACCCGACGCCGGCGATCGCCGAGAGCGTCAGCGGAACGACGACCATCCCGATCCCGATGCCGCCGACGACGATGGGCAACACCAGGTTGGGGAAGTAGGGAGCCCCGCGGTGCATGCACAGGGAGCCGTAGATCATGGCGCCCAGCAATAGCCAGCCACCGCCGATGGTCAGCACCCGCGGCGAGAACCGGGACACCAGCTGTGAGGAGATGCCCAGGCCGATCCCCATCGCAATGACGAACGGGATGAACCCGATGCCGGCGCGTAGCGCGCTGTAGCCCAGGATGTCCTGCACGTACAGGCCGATCGACACGGTCAGGCTGAACATGACGCCGCCGGCCAGGAAGATCGCGCCGAAGGTGACCAGCCGGTTGCGGTCGCGGAACAGCTCGAACGGAATCACCGGGTTCTCCGCGGTGCGCTCCACGATGACGAAGGCGATCGCGGCGGCCAGTGCCACCACGCCCGAACCGATGGTGGTCACCGAGATCCAGCCCTTTTCCGGCCCGATCGAGAAGGCGAAGACGGCCGCGGTGCAGGCCAGGGTGGCCAGCATCGCACCTGCGGCATCCAACTTCATCCGCTCGCGGTTGGTTTCCCGCAGCGCGGTGCGGGCCAGGTAGATCATCACCAGCCCGATCGGCACGTTCACCAGGAACGCCAGCCGCCAGGAGTACTCGGTCAGGAACCCGCCGACCACCAGACCCATCACCGAACCGATCGCGGTCATCGCGGCGAACACGGCGGTCGCGGCGTTACGCGCCGGCCCCTTCGGGAAGGTCGTCGCCACCAGCGCCAAACCGGTCGGCGATGCGATCGCCGAACCAATGCCCTGCGAGAGCCGCGCAATGACCAGGGTCACTTCATCCCACGCGACCGCGCACAGCACCGAGGAGATGGTGAACAGGGCGACACCGACGATGAACGTGCGCTTGCGCCCGATGGTGTCGCCGAGGCGCCCGCCGAGCAGCATCAGTCCGCCGAAGGTCAGCACGTAGGCGGTGATCACCCAGCTGCGGCCCGCATCGGACAGGCTGAGCTCGTCCTGAATCTTAGGAAGCGCGACGATGGCAACGGTGCTGTCCATGGTGGCCAACAGCTGCATCCCACCGATCGCGATGACCGCGGCGATGAACCGGTAGGAAGGCAGCCAGGTCGGGTAATACCTGCTCAGGCGCTGCAAGGTGGTCTCCACCGAATCCGTGGGACGCTCCTGTGCCGAACTTTGCGAGCGTCCATCTGTCCAAGTATGGACAACCCGCTCTGAGTCGTTGAGAGCCGTCATAGCAGGTTACCTTACAGTAATCTTAAGAATCGTCTAAAGCCCCGAGGCCCGCGACGGGTCCGATCACGATGATTGCGGGTGGTCGGATCCCCTCCGCACGGACCTTCTCCGGGGTCTCCGCGAGGGTGGCCCGCAACGTCTGTTGCGCCGCCGTCGTGCCGTGCTGGACCACCAACACGGGAGTATCCGCAGGTCGGCCGCCTTCCAGCAGCGCGGCCGCGAAGAGTTCGATGCGTTCGACCGCCATCAGCAAAACAATCGTGCCCGTCATTGCTGCCAATGCATCCCAATTCACTAACGATTCGGGATGGTCGGGCGCCAGATGGCCGCTGACCACCACAAACTCGTGATTTGTGGCCCGATGGGTGACCGGAACGCCCGCCATGGCAGGTACAGCTATGGCACTGGTCACACCCGGCACCACAGTCACCGGAATCCCCGCTTCGGCGCACGCCAGCACTTCCTCGTAACCCCGTGCGAACACGAACGGATCACCGCCCTTGAGCCGGACCACGAACTTGCCGGCCCGAGCCCGTTCGATCAGCACGGCGTTGATCGCGTCCTGGGCCATGGCGCGCCCGTACGGGATCTTGGCCGCGTCGATCACCTCCACGTGCGGGGCCAGCTCGGCGAGCAACTCCGGCGGCGCGAGCCGATCGGTCACCACGACGTCGGCCTGGGCCAGCAGGCGGCGGCCGCGCACCGTGATCAGCTCGGGATCGCCGGGTCCGCCGCCGACCAGTGCCACACTTCCGCGCACCGCGTCCTCGCTGTCGGCGAGGATGACGCCCTGCTGCAGCGCCTCGCGGATCGCCGACCGGATTGCCGCCGAACGGCGGTGCTCGCCACCGGCCAGCACGCCGACCGACAGGCCCGCGTATTCGAACGACGCCGGGGTGACCGCGGTGCCCTCGACGGCGATGTCCGCGCGGACACAGAAGATGCGGCGACGTTCCGCTTCGGCGACGACGGCCGCGTTCACCTGCGGATCGTCGGTGGCCGCGATGGCATACCAGGCGTCGTGCAGGTCACCGTCGCGGTATTCCCGCAACGTCAGCGTGATCCCGTCCATCGCCTCGACGGACTGGGTGGCGCTGCGGGAGACGACGTGCACGTCGGCGCCGCTGGCGATGAGCAGTGGTAGCCGTCGTTGCGCCACGCTGCCCCCGCCGACCACGACGACCTTCCTGCCGGTCAGTCGCAGTCCCACCAGGTAGGGGCTCTCGGTCACCGGGCAAGCCTAGTGGCGGGTGTGGCGGCGGTGCAGGCCGTGGCGTGCGCGACGAAGCGCGCCACCGCCCGGGGCGTCGCGGCGGCGTGGGTGTGCAGATACGAGGCGTGCACACCGCCGTGCACTGCGCCTTCGCGCGCCCCGCCGGCCCCCGGGTAGGCCCAGGCGGGCTGGTAGTCGTCGTTGAAAGCGATTGTGGTCCGGTGGAATTCGTGTCCGGACACCCGCTCCCCGGTCGCGTACACCGACGAATCGGCCAGCGCGACGGCGTCGCGGTAGGCCAGGGTGAGGTGCTGGGTGAAGCGCGCCGAGCCGGCCAGTACCCCGCACATCGGGTGTCCGTCGACGTCGGAGACCAGATAGATCAGTCCCGCGCATTCGGCATGCACCGGAGCGCCGGAAGCGGCCAGTTCGCGGATCTGCCGGCGCACCTCGTCGTTCGCGGACAACTCGGCGGCGAACTGCTCGGGGAACCCGCCCGGCAACAACACGGCGGTCGTCCCCGCGGGCAGGGTTTCACTGAGCGGGTCGAACTCGGCGACCTGCGCACCGGTGCCCTGCAGCAGTTCGGCGTGTTCGGCGTAGCCGAAGCTGAACGCCTTTCCCGCAGCCACGGCGATCACCGCGTCGCGGGCGCCTGCGACCGGCCCGACGGCGACCGCCGGATCCCACGCCGCGTCGTCGACCCGTCCCCCGGCGGCCGCCACCACGGCGGCCAGATCGACATGACGGGCCACCAGATCCGTCATCGCCGCCACCGCCGACCGGGCGTGCCGACCGTATTCAACGGCAGTCACCAAACCCAGATACCTGGTCGGCAGCTCCAATTCGGCGACGCGGGGAATCACACCCAGCACCGGCACGCCGGCCTGCTCGCACGCCTGCCGCAGCACCTGTTCGTGCCGGGCCGAACCGACGCGGTTGAGGATGACGCCGCGGACCCGGGTCTGGGGGTCGAACGTGGAAAAACCGTGCAGCAGCGCGGCGATGCTGTGGCTCTGGCCTCGTGCATCGACCACCAGGATCACCGGCGCGCCCAGCAGGGCGCCGACGTGCGCGGTGGACCCCACCGCCGGGCCGGTCACGGTCGCCCCGATCCGCCCGTCGAACAGACCCATCACTCCTTCGATCACCGCGATGTCGGCGCCCGCGGTGCCGTGCCGAAACAGCGGGCCGATCAACGACTCCCCCACCAGCACCGGGTCCAGGTTGCGGCCGGGACGGCCCGCGGCCAGCGCGTGATAGCCGGGGTCGATGAAGTCCGGGCCCACCTTGAACGGCGCCACCCGGTGCCCGGCCCGAACCAGGGCACCGATCAAACCCGTTGCGACCGTTGTCTTTCCGCTGCCGGAGGCGGGCGCAGCGATGATGACGGCGGGCGCGGGGGCTACCACTCGATTCCCTTCTGGCCCTTGCGCCCGGCGTCCATCGGGTGCTTGACCTTGGTCATCTCGGTCACCAGGTCGGCGGCCTCGATCAGCCGCGGCGGGGCGTCGCGGCCGGTGATCACCACGTGCTGGTGGCCGGGTCGAGCCGTGAGCGCCTCCAGCACGTCATCGAGGTCGAGCCAACCCCATTTCAAGGGGTAGGTGAACTCGTCGAGGACGTAGAAGTCGTGCCGCTGGGTGGCCAGGCGCTGCTTGATCTCGGTCCAACCGTCCGCGGCCGCCGCCGCATGGTCGACGTCGCTGCCCGATTTGCGGGTCCAGGACCAGCCCGAGCCCATCTTGTGCCACTCGACCGCGCCGCCGACGCCGTGTTCGTCGTGCAGCTCGCCGAGTCGCCGGAACACCGACTCCTCGCCCACTTTCCATTTCGCGCTTTTGACGAACTGGAACACCCCGATGCCGAGCCCGACATTCCAGGCCCGCAACGCCATTCCGAACGCGGCCGTCGACTTACCCTTGCCGTCGCCGGTGTGCACGGCCAGTACCGGGGTGTTGCGGCGCGCCCGGGTGGTCAGGCCGTCGTCGGGAACTTCGGTCGGAATGCCCTGCGGCATATCAGGCCACGCTACGAACGGCTTGGGTGAGGTGGTCGGCGTGCAGCTGTTCGAGCCGCAGCACCGGCGCGCCCAACTGGGTGGCGAGCTGACCGGCCAGACCCAGCCGCACATAGGACGTCTCGCAGTCCACCACCACCGCGGCGACATCCTCGGCGACCAGGCGGGCTGCGGCAATTTTACTGCGGCCCAACGGGTCTGGGCCGGAGGTCGCGCGTCCGTCGGTCAGCACCACCAGCAGCGGCCGCCGGCCCCGGTCGCGCACCCGCTCGCGCAGCACCAGCTCACGCGCGGCCAGCAGACCCTCGGCCAGCGGCGTCCTGCCACCGGTGTCGAAGCGGGCCAGTCGACGGCCGGCGATGTGCGCCGACGAGGTCGGCGGCAGCAACACGGTAGCGGCCTGCTGCCGGAACGTGATGACGGCGACCTTGTCGCGACGCTGATAGGCATCGCGCAGGAGCGAGAGGGTGGCGCCACTGACCGCCGCCATCCGGTCGCGCGCGGCCATCGACCCGGACGCGTCGACGACGAAGATCACCAGGTTGCCTTCCCGGCCCTCGCGGACGGCGCGGCGGATGTCGTCGGGCCGCAACCGCAACCGCCCGCCGGCCGATGCCTGCTCGGCCGCCGACAGCAGGCTGGCGAACAGGTGCAGACCGTGGGCGTCGGGGTCGGCCGGTGGTGCGGCGGCCACCACGCTGCCGGCGGCGTTGCGCGCGCGGGACCGTCGGCCGGGGGCCCCGGCACCGACGCCGGGCACGGTCAGCGCCCGGGCGCGGAAGACCTTCGCCGGCGGGGCGCTGGGCCGTGGTGGTGCGGGGTTCGAATTCGGTTGTGGTGTATCGCTCTTGGGTGTGACGCCGCCGCCCGATGGATCGGGATCCGGGTCCGGTTCGCCGTCCTGGGATTGCGCGGCCTGGGCCAGCGCTTCGTCCAGTTGGTCTTCGTCGATGCCGTGCTCGTCGAACGGGTCACGCCGGCGCCGATGCGGCAGCGCCAGCTGCGCCGCCACCCGGATGTCCTCTTCCTCCACGGTGTGAGCCCCGCGCCAGGCCGCGTGCGCGACGGCGGTCCGGGCCACCACCAGATCCGCGCGCATGCCGTCGACGTCGAACGCCGCGCACAGCGCCGCGATGCGCCGCAACTCGTTGTCCGGCAACACCACATCGTCGACCAACGCGCGGGCCGCGGAGATGCGCGCGGCCAGCTCGGCATCGGCGGGCGCGTAACGCTGCGCGAAGCCCTCCGGGTCGGCCTCGTAGGCCATTCGTTGGCGGATCACCTCCACCCGTACGTCGACGTCGCGGGACGCCTGGACATCCACGGTGAGTCCGAACCGGTCCAGCAACTGCGGACGCAGCTCGCCCTCTTCGGGATTCATCGTCCCGATCAGCACGAAGCGGGCGTCGTGGGAGTGGGAGATGCCGTCGCGTTCGATGTGCACCCGTCCCATCGCCGCGGCGTCGAGCAGGATGTCGACAAGATGGTCGTGCAGCAGGTTCACCTCGTCGACGTAGAGCACCCCGCCATCGGCGCGGGCCAGCAGTCCCGGCGAGAACGCGTGCTCGCCGTCGCGCAACACCCGTTGCAGGTCCAGCGAGCCCACCACCCGGTCTTCGGTTGCGCCCAAAGGCATTTCGACCAGGCCGGCACCTTCGGCACCCGTCGCCGCCGACAGCAGCGCGGCCAGTCCGCGCACCGCCGTCGACTTCGCGGTGCCCTTCTCACCCCGGATCAGGGCACCGCCGATCTCCGGGCGTACCGCACACAACAGCAGCGCGAGCCGCAGCTGGTCGTGTCCGACGATGGCGCTGAACGGGTAGGCCTTCATCGCTGAGCTCCCGCGCCGGGTCCTGAACCGGGCCTGAGCATCGGCACGTGCGGAATGCCGCCGTCGATGAAATCATCGCCGTCCCGGACGAACCCGTGTTGGGCCCACATGTCGACCAGGTAGGTCTGCGCGTCGATCCGGCACGGAAAGTCACCCACCTCAGCCAGCGCGGCGCGCAGCAACCGGGTGGTGTGGCCCTGACCACGGGCGCTGCGCTTGGTGCACAACCGGCCGAGCCGGAAGGCCTTCTCTCCGCCGGGGTGTTCCTCCATCAGCCGCAACGTGCAGATCACCTCTCCCTGCGGGGATTCCAGCCAGAAGTGCCGGGTCTCGGCGAGCAGGTCGCGCCCGTCGAGTTCCGGGTAGGGCCACGCCTGCTCGACCACGAAAACCTCCACTCGCAGTTTGAGCAGCTCGTAAAGAGTCTGCGCGTCAAGATCTTTGGACCACATCCGGCGCAATGCTTCACTCATCGGCGGCTCACGCGGCGTCCAACTGCAGAGCCCGGGAGGTCCAGGACCGCAACTCCTCGTACAACACCGGTTCGTCGGACAACGTGGCCCCCAGCGACGGCACCATCTCTTTGAGCTGGGGCAACCACGACTGATACCGGCCGGCGAAACAGGTTTGCAGAACTTCCAGCATGATCGGCACCGCGGTCGAGGCACCCGGCGAGCCGCCGAGCAGGCCGATGATGCTGCCGTCGGCGTCACCGACCAGCGAGGTGCCGAACTCCAGCACCCCGCGCCCGCGACGGCCCCGCCGGATCACCTGGACCCGCTGTCCCGCCACCGTCATTTCCCAGTCGGAATCCGTTGCGGCGGGTACGAATTGGCGTAACACGCGGACCCGCTCGGGTTCGGACAGCCGCAACTGGCCGAGCAGATAGGCGAGCATGGTCGTCTGCGTGGCGCCGACACCGAGCATCGGCACCAGATTCCCCAGCCGGATCGACCGGGCCAGGTCACTGAAGTGCCCGTGTTTCAGGAACTTCGGCGACCAACCGGCGTACGGCCCGAACACCAGCCACGGCTTGCCGTGCACGAAACGCAGATCCAGGTGCAGCGCGCCGAGCGGCGGGGCGCCCGGCGACGGCACGCCGTACACCTTGGCGCGGTGCCCGGCGGTCAGCGCCGGGTTGGTACAGCGCAGGAAGCGGCCGCCGATCGGGAACCCGGCGAAGCCCCGGATCTGCCTGATGCCCGATTTCTGCAACAACGGCAGCGCGTCGCCACCGGCGCCGACGAACACGAACTTGGCGGTGAGCTGGCGCTTTTCGCCGGTGCGGCGGTTCGCGACCGTGATGGTCCAGCCGCCGTCGGACCGGGGGGACAGGTTGAGCACCTGATGACCGAACCACGCCGTGGCGCCGCCGCGCACGCAGTAACCGACGAGCTGGCGGGACAACTCGCCGAAGTCCACGTCGGTGCCGTCGGCGGACCAGTTGAGCGCCACGGGCTCGGTGAAGTCGCGTCGGGCGGACATCAACGGCAGCCGGCGCGCGAATTCGTCCGGGTCGAGAATCAATTCGGTGGCGGCGAACAGTGGGTTGGACGCCAGCGCGTCACGGCGGCGCCGCAGATACTCGACACCGTCGGCGCCGCGGACGTAACTCACGTGCGGGACGGCGTTGAGGAAGTCGCGGACGTCGGTCAGCATGCCGTTTTCCACGGCGTACGCCCAGAACTGGCGGGTGACCTGAAACTGCTCGTTGACCAGCACCGCTTTGCTGATGTCGATCGTGCCGTCGGGCCGCTGCGGGGTGTAGTTCATCTCACACAACCCGGCGTGGCCGGTGCCGGCGTTGTTCCACGGACTGCTGCTTTCGGCGCCGACGCCGTCGAGTCGCTCGATCACCGTGATCGACCAGTCCGGCTCCAGCCGGCGCAGCAGCGCCCCCAGCGTCGCGCTCATGATCCCGGCGCCCACCAGCACGACGTCGGTTCTGGTTCGCTGTGACACCGGCTGATGATCCTTCCCTGCGTATGCCGGTCCCAGGTTATCCCGATGGGTCCGGGCCCAACGACCCAAGCGCCCGACGGCCCGGCACCTTTGTGAGCACCACCGGGACACCTTCTTTAAGCTGGCCATCGTGACTGGCTGGGTGCCCGATGTGTTACCCGGCTACTGGCAGCACTCGATCCCGCTGGGGGCCGATCCCGACGGCGAGGGCGACATCGTCGCGACCCTGGTCCGACGCGGGCCGCCGGCGGCTACCGAGCACGCGGTGCTGGCCGTCCACGGCTACACCGACTACTTCTTCCAGACCGCCCTGGCCGACCATTTCGCCGAGCGCGGCTTCGGGTTCTACGCGCTGGACCTGCGCAAGTGCGGCCGGTCGCGGCAGCCCGGGCAGACCCCGCACTTCACCACCAGCCTGGCCCGCTACGACACCGAGCTTCGCCGCGCGGTGACCCTGATCCGCGCTGAGTCCGGCAATCCCACCGTGGTGATGTACGGGCATTCCGCGGGCGGGCTCATCGTGTCCCTGTGGCTGGACCGCCTGCGGCGCCGGAACGCGACCGGGTCCGCCGGCATCGGGGGCCTGGTGCTCAACAGCCCCTTCCTCGATCTGCACGGGCCGGCCTACCTCCGACTCGGCGTCACGTCGGCGACCATTGCGGCGCTGTCGCGGGTGCGGGGCAAGGCGATCGCGCGGGCCGGCGGTGCCGGCGGCTACGGCTCCAGCCTGCACCGCGACTACCACGGCGAGTTCGACTACGACCTGCGGTGGAAGCCCTTGGGCGGCTTCCCCATCACCTTCGGCTGGCTGCATGCCGTGCGCAGCGGCCAGGCCCGCCTGCACCGGGGACTCGACGTCGGGGTGCCCAACCTGATCCTGCGCTCGGATCACACCGTGCCCGAAGACGCCGGCCCGCAGGCGCTGCAATGCGGTGACGCGGTGCTCGACGTCCGCCAGATCGCCCGCTGGGCCGGCTGTATCGGCAACCGCAGCAGCATCGTTCCGGTTCCCGACGCCAAACACGACGTCTTCTTGTCGCTGGAGCAACCACGCCGGTTGGCCTACCGCCATCTCGACCGGTGGCTGGACGATTATCTCTGCACACGGAAAGGCTGACCGCTGAATGGAAACCTACGATCTCGCAATCATCGGAACCGGTTCGGGCAACTCCATTCTCGACGAGCGTTACGCCGACAAGCGGGTGGCGATCTGTGAGCAGGGCACCTTCGGCGGCACCTGTCTGAACGTGGGTTGCATTCCGACCAAGATGTTCGTCTACGCCGCCGAGGTCGCCGAGGCGGTACGCGGGGCGGCGAAGTTCGGCATCGACGCGCACCTGGACGGGGTGCGCTGGGATGACATCGTCTCCCGTGTGTTCGGCCGCATCGATCCGATCGCGAACAGCGGCGAAGACTATCGGCGTTGGCTGCCCAACGTCGAGGTGTACGGCCACCACACCCGTTTCGGGCCAGCCCAGGACGACGGCCGCTACCTGCTGCGCACCGAGGCCGGCGACGAGTTCACCGCCGAGCAGGTGGTGATCGCGGCGGGTTCGCGACCAGTGGTCCCGCCCGCGATCCAGAACAGCGGTGTGACCTACCACACCAGTGACACCGTGATGCGCATCCCCACCCTGCCACAGCACCTGGTGATCGTCGGAAGTGGTTACGTGGCAGCGGAATTCGCGCACATTTTCGCCAGCCTGGGTAGCCGGGTCACCATCGTGATGCGCGGCGGCACCATGCTCAAGCACTGTGACGACGCGATCTGCGAACAGTTCACCCGGATCGCGTCCGCCAAATGGGAGCTGCGGGCGCGGCGCAACGTCGTCGACGCCGAGAACCGGGACTC
Organism: Mycobacterium sp. NGS24; assembly: GCF_059813065.1. NCBI lineage: Bacteria > Bacillati > Actinomycetota > Actinomycetes > Mycobacteriales > Mycobacteriaceae > Mycobacterium > Mycobacterium sp. NGS24. Next base: position 210,922 of record NZ_JCALDW010000008.1, on the reverse strand, counting down.
GGGCATCACCGTCAAACTCGACGACGGGTCCAGCATCGAGGCCGACACACTGCTGGTCGCCACCGGCCGGATCTCCAACGCCGATCTACTGGACGCCGAACAGGTGGGTGTCGATGTCGAACTGGGCAGAATCGTGGTGGACTGTTACCAAAGAACCTCTGCGCGTGGGGTTTACGCCCTCGGTGACGTCTCATCGCCCCATCAGCTCAAACACGTCGCCAACCACGAGGCCCGGGTGGTGGCGCACAATCTGCTCACCGACTGGGACGACACCGAGTCGATGGCCGTCACCGACCACCGATTCGTTCCGTCCGCCGTCTTCACCGACCCGCAGTTGGCCAGCGTCGGACTGACCGAAAACCAGGCACTGGCAGAGGGATACGACATTTCCGTCAAGATTCAGGAGTACGGCGACGTCGCCTACGGCTGGGCGATGGAAGACACCACCAGCATCGTCAAGCTGATCGCCGAACGCGGCACCGGCAAGTTGCTGGGCGCGCACTTCATGGGCTACCAGGCCTCGGCACTGATCCAGCCGTTGATCCAGGGCATGAGCTTCGGTCTCACCGCTGCTCAGATGGCCCGCGGTCAGTACTGGATCCACCCGGCGTTGCCCGAAGTGGTCGAGAACGCGCTGCTGGGCCTGGCGTGAATCAGCCTGGCCCGCTCGCAGCCGTGCCACACTGACCGCGTGCCCGGCTCGATCTGCGATGTGCTGCCCAGCGTGGCGGCACTGTTCGGGGTGCCGGACGGAGTCGACGTACTCGGGCTGGCGGATTCGGTCGGCGGCACCGACCGCGTCTGCATCGTGCTGGTCGACGGGATGGGCTGGGAGTTGCTGGCCGACCTGGCCGCGGACGCGCCGCTGCTGGCCTCGGTGCTCGCCGGCGGCACCGGACGGCTGCGCCGCCTGGACTGCACCTTTCCGTCCACCACCCCGGCCAGCCTGGTGTCACTGGGCACCGGAGCCCCGCCCGGCCAGCACGGGGTACTGGGCTTCACGGTCAACGTGCCCGGCACCAAGCAGGTGCTCAATCACATCCGCTGGCGCGACGACCCACCGCACGCCCAGTGGCAGCCGTTGCCGACGTGGTTCCAGCGGCTGTCCCGCGCCGGGGTCGGCACGCGCGCGGTGCTGCCGGAGTGGTTCCGCGGCAGCGGACTGACCGAGGCGGCGTATCGCGGTGCCACGTTCGTCCCGGCGCGTTCCGGTGCGGACTACGCAGCCACGCTGGCAGCGGAGGTACGCGCGGCGCCCGGCCTGATCTACGGCTACACCGCCGACCTGGACACCGCCGCCCACGTGTTCGGCATCGGCTCACCAGCCTGGCACGAAGCGGCGAGCGGGGTCGACGCCCTGCTGCGCAGCGTGACCGAGGCGCTGCCGGAGAACGCCGTGCTGCTGGTCACCGCCGACCACGGCGGTCTCAACGTGCCCACGGACGCCCGCATCGACATGGACGCCGACCCGCGGCTCACGGCGGGTGTGCGGGTGGTGGCGGGCGAACCGCGGGTGCGCTACCTGCACACCGAACCCGGCGCCACCGACGACGTGGTGGCCACCTGGACCGAGCTGCTCGCCGGCCGCGCGCAGGTCCGCACCCGGGCCCAGGCCGTCGCATCGGGCGTCTTCGGGCCGGTCCGCCCCGACCACCTGCCCCGGATCGGCGATGTCGTGGTCACCTGCACCGGCGAGGCGGCAATCCTGGCGACCGGCCACGAACCGCCGGAGTCGGCCCGTCTCGTCGGCTTTCACGGCGCGGCGACCGCCGCGGAACGGGCAATTCCGCTGATCGAAATTCGGAGCGAACTCAAATGTTGAGTCAGGTGGCTGACACCACGGGCTCGGGATAGGTTGAGAACGTGGATCTGCTGGTCGCGGGCCACGGCTGAGGAGATGTAGCGATGGATTACGGCTGCCTGGCACCGGAGATCAACTCGGCGCGAATGTATGCCGGTCCCGGCGCGGGATCGTTGCTGGCGGCCGCGACAGCCTGGAACCAGTTGGCCGACGGGCTGGACGAAGCGGCAGCCGACTTCCGGAGCGTGACCACCCGGCTCAACGGCGGGTGGCAGGGTCACGCCGCCATCGCGATGACCCAGGCCGCCGCGCCCTACCTGGGCTGGCTGGGCGCCGCCGCCGCCAAAGGCCGGCAGACGGCCGCACATGCCGCGGCAGCCGCGAGTGCTTACGAAGAAGCGCATGCGGCGGTGGTGCCTCCTGCCGTCGTCGCCGCCAACCGGTCCCGGCGCACCTCGATGGCCAGCACCAATTCGCTGGGCCAGGACAGCGAGTCGATCGCCACCGTCGACGCCGACTACGAACAGATGTGGGCCCGGGACGTCGAAGCCATGTACAGCTATGCCGACGCGGCTGCCGCGGCCTCCCGGGTGACGCCGTTCACCTCGGCGCCGCTGGCCGTCGACCTGCCGGTGCTCGCCAGGTCGGGCGAGGTCAGCGACCCCGACGTGATCGCGGCCGGATCGCAACTGATCTCCAGCCTTCCGCAGGCACTGCAGGCGCTCGCGTCGTCGCCGTCGGCCGCCTTCGATGCCGCGCTGATGTCGATGTCCTCCTCGCTGGTGCGGCTGGGTTCGTTGGCCGCGCCGGTAAAATTCCCGATGCAGCTGCTGAATTTCCTGGGCCGCGGACCCCGGCGGGCGGCGGCTTCGGTGACGGCACGCTGGGGCGGTGGGGCGCGGATAGGTCGATTGTCGGTGCCGCCGGCCTGGAGCGACATCGAACCGCCCAGCCCGGTCAGCGTGGACTTCCGCGCCTCTGCCCGCCGGATGCGGATGATCGGCGGGCGGGCCGTCTGCGCGCGGCTGATCTGCTCCTGACTCAGATCGGGGTCACGTAGGCCGAGCTGATGCCGCCGTCGACCAGGAACGTCGACGCGGTGATGAACGACGCGTCGTCACTGGCCAAGAACGCCACCGCGGCGGCGATCTCGTCCGGATCGGCGAACCGGCCCAGCGGCACGTGCACCAGCCGGCGCGCCGCCCGCTCCGGGTCTTTGGCGAAAAGTTCCTGCAGCAGCGGAGTATTCACCGGACCCGGGCACAGCGCGTTGACGCGGATGCCCTGCCGGGCGAACTGCACACCGAGTTCGCGTGACATGGCCAGCACGCCCCCCTTGGAGGCGGTGTAGGAGATCTGTGACGTCGCCGAACCCAGCACTGCGACAAAGGATGCCGTGTTGATGACCGCACCCCTGCCGGCCGGCACCATGTGCCGCAACGCCGCCCGGCAGCACAGGTACACCGACTTCAGGTTGACGTCCTGCACGTGCTGCCAGGCCGCCAGTTCGGTGTGCTCGATCAGGTCGTCCTCCGGCGGTGAGATACCGGCGTTGTTGAACGCGATGTCGACCCCACCGCAGGTGTGGGCGGCGGCGTCGAACAGCTTGTTCACCGACTCCTCGTCGGAAACGTCGACGTGCACATACAGACCGGACAGTTGCTCGGCGGCCGCGCCGCCGGCCTCGCCGTCGATGTCGGCGATGACGATGGTGGCACCCTCGGCGTGCATGCGGCGGGCGGTGGCCAAACCGATGCCGCTGCCGCCGCCGGTGATGACGGCCACCCGCCCGGCCAGCCGTTGCGTCAGGTTGATCACGGACTCTCCTTGATCGCGATGAAGACGTTCTTGGTCTCGGTGAAGTGCAGCGGCGCATCGGGTCCGAGCTCGCGGCCCAGCCCCGACTGCTTGAATCCGCCGAACGGGGTGCTGTAACGGACCGAGGAATGCGAATTCACCGACAGGTTGCCGGACTCGACCGCGCGGGACACCCGCAGCGCCCGGGACAGATCGTCGGTCCAGATCGACCCGGACAGACCGTATTCGGTGTCGTTGGCCAGCTCGACGGCGTCCGCCTCGTCGTCGAAGGCCAGCACCGTGACCACCGGTCCGAAGATCTCGTCGGTGACGCTGCGGTCACCGCGTTGCGGGGTGAGAACCGTTGGTGGGAACCAGAATCCGGGGCCGGCCGGGGCGACGCCCTGAAACGCGACCGGGGCACCGTCGGGCACGTAGGAGGCCACCCTGGCGCGGTGCGCCGCCGATACCAGCGGGCCCATCTCGGTGTCGCGCTGGGCGGGATCGCCGACCACTACGGCTTTGACGGCCGGCTCCAGCAGTTCCATGAACCGCTCATAGACGTTGCGCTGCACCAGGATTCGGCTGCGGGCGCAGCAATCCTGTCCAGCGTTGTCGAACACCCCGGCCGGTGCGGTCGCGGCCGCACGCTCCAGATCGCAGTCGTCGAAGACGATGTTGGCGCTCTTGCCGCCCAGTTCCAGCGTCACCCGTTTGACCGCCGCTGCCGCGCCGGCCATCACCTTCTTGCCGACGTCGGTGGACCCGGTGAACACCACTTTGCGGATGTCGGGGTGGGTGACGAACCGCTCCCCCACCACCGCACCCTGGCCGGGCAACACCTGCAGCAGGTCCGGGTCCAATCCGGCCGCGGCGGCCAGCTCACCGATTCGCATGGTGCTCAGCGGCGTCCATTCGGCAGGCTTGACCAGTACCGCATTGCCCGCCGCCAGAGCGGGCGCGATGGCCCAGGTCGCGATCACCATCGGGAAGTTCCACGGGGTGATCACCCCGACCACGCCCATCGGTTCGTGGAAGGTGACGTCGATGCCGCCCGCCACCGGAATCTGCTTGCCGCACAGTCGTTCCGGGCTGCCGGCGTAATACTGCAGCACATCGCGGACGTTGCCGGCCTCCCATTCGGCCGAGGTGATCGGGTGTCCGGAGTTGGCCACTTCCAGCGCGGCCAGTTCGTCGAGGTGGGCGTTGACGGCGGCGGCGAACGCCCGCAGGCCGGCGGCGCGGTCGGCCGGCGCGAGCCTGGCCCACCGTTTCTGGGCCGCCCGGGCGCGGCCCACCGCGTCGTCGACGGCCGCCGCGTCGGCGTGCTCCACCGAGCGCAGCACTGCCGCGGTGGCGGGGTTGAGCAGCTGTACCGCAGTCACCGGCGCGTCCTTGCCGCGTCGACCAACGCAGTGAACAGCCGCAGGTCGTCCAGCGACTTCTCCGGGTGCCATTGCACCGCAAGGCAGAACGTGTCACCGGGCAGCTCCACGGACTCGACCACCCCGTCGGCGTCCCAGGCACCGACCACGAGTCCGTCGCCCACCTTGTCGATGGCCTGGTGGTGATAGCACGGCACGTCGGTGGACTCACCCAGCAACGCCGCCACCCGGGTGCCCACCACCGTGCGCACCGGCAGCCTGCTGAACACCCCGTCGCCGGCCCGGTGCCCGGAGTGGCCGAGCACCTCGGGCAGATGCTGGTGCAGGGTGCCGCCGAAGGCGACGTTGAGGATCTGCGCGCCCCGGCAGATGCCCAGCACCGGCAGCCGCCGGTCCAGCGCGGCCCGTAGCAACGCGAACTCCCAGGCGTCCCGATCGGTGCGCGGCGCATCGGTGGTGGGGTGCGGCTGTTGGCCGTAGCAGGCAGGGTCCAGGTCGTACCCCCCGGTGATCACCAGCGCATCCAGGCGGTCGAGCAGCGCATCGACGGTGTCGGGCGCCACCGGCTGCGGCGGCAGCAGGACCGGGACGCCACCGGCGAGCGCCACGCCCTCGAAGTAGTCGGCGGGCAGGTAGGCGGCCGGGATGTCCCAGACCCCGGTGCGGACCTGCTCCCGATACATGGTGAGCCCGACGACCGGAGCTCGCGCGCTGTCCCTAGAGCCGTTCAAAGCCACGAATCCTCTCCCAGTCGGTGACCGCCGCGTTGAACACCGCCTGTTCCACGTGCGCGTTGTTGAGGTAGTGGGCGACCACCTCGTCGCCGAACGCCGCACGGGCACGTGACGAGGCCCCGAATGCCGCGGCCGCCTCGGTGAGCGTGCCGGGCAGTCGCTCCACATCCTGGGCCTCGTAGGCATTCCCGAGGTACGGCTCGCCGAGCTCGAGACCCTGCTCGATACCGTACAACCCGCCCGCGACGAGCGCCGCCACGGCGAGGTACTGGTTGACGTCGCCGCCGGGAACCCGGCACTCGACGCGGATACTCGGTCCGTGCCCGACCACCCGCAGCGCGCAGGTGCGGTTGTCCAGGCCCCAGGCCACCGCGGTGGGCGCGAAGCTGCCGTCGGCAAAACGCTTGTAGGAGTTGATGTTCGGCGCATAAAACAGCGTGAACTCCCGCACGGTGGCCAGCAGCCCGGCGATGAAGCTCCGGAAGGTGGCCGACATACCCTGTGGCGCATCGGGATCGGAGAAAACCGAGCCCTCGGTGTCGCGCAGCGAGACATGGATATGGCAGCTGTTGCCTTCGCGCGCATCGTATTTCGCCATGAACGTCAGGCTCTTGCCGTGCCGGTCGGCGATCTCTTTGGCACCGTTCCTGTACACCGCGTGGTTGTCACAGGTGACCAGCGCCTGGTCGTAGCGGAAGCCGATCTCCTGCTGGCCGGCATTGCATTCGCCTTTGCTGGTCTCCACCCGCAGCCCCGCGCCCTGCATGCCCAGCCGGATATCGCGCAGCAGCGGCTCCATCCGCGTGGACGCCGCGATCGCGTAATCGATGTTGTAGTCGCTGGCCGGGGTCAGGTCACGGTAACCGCCGGCCCAGGCCTGCCGGTAGGACTGGTCGAAGACGATGAATTCCAGCTCGGTAGCGACGTCGGCGACCAGCCCACGCTCGCCCAGCCGATCGAGTTGGCGGCGCAGCACCGCCCGCGGCGACACCGCGACCGGACTGCCGTCGGCCCAGGACAGGTCGGCCAGGACCAACGCTGTGCCCGGCAGCCACGGCACACGGCGCAGCGTGCTCAGGTCCGGTGTCATCGTCATGTCGCCGTAGCCGGTCTCCCAGCTCGACATCGCATACCCGGCAACGGTGTTCATGTCGACGTCGACGGCCAGCAGATAGCTGCAACACTCGGCGCCGTGCCCGGCCACCTCGTCGACGAAGAACCGGCCCGCCACCCGCTTGCCGACCAGCCGGCCCTGCATGTCGGTGAACGCCACGATGACGGTGTCGATGTCACCGGCAGCGACCAGCCGTTCCAGGTCAGCCTCGGAGAACCCAGTCATGCTCGTCAGTCAACCACCTGGAAACCTCACCAACCGCTGGTACGCAGGATGATCTCGGTGGCCAGCTGCGCGGTCGTCTCGTGCGCGCTGCGCCGCCCGAGCATCTCCACCACCCGGTAGTCACCGAAGACGAAGCGCTGGCTGTCCCGGGCGGCGTCGCGCACGGTCGGCACGCTCACCAACACGGTAGTGGCGATTTCCACCGGCGGGCACGTGTCGTCGGGCCCCTCGCCGCCGTTGATCCGCGGATGTGGCCGGTCGATCGCGACCAGTCCGGCGAAGCGACCCAACTTGGTGGCGGCCAGCACCCACGCCAACTCCGCGCCGCTGCGATCGCCGACCACCACCGCCCAGCCGATCCCGAGCGAATCGAGGATGCCGATCACCGACTTCGGGGTCAGGCGCGGGTCGGCGCCGATCACGACGGTGCGCAGCGAGGCGTTGTGCAGTCGCTCGCAGAGGGGGTCGTAGGCGGCGGGGGCGCGTTGCTCGGCGGCCAGCACCACCACGACAGTGCCCTTCTCCGGGCCGGACACGCCCACCGGGACCGGGAAGCCGTCGTGCGTGGTCATCATCGTCGGGGGCACCACCGCAAATTACCGGAAATCGCCGCCCCGGGCAGCGGACGGCATCGCTGTGTGGGCCGGCCCCGACACTGGACGGCAGCTCAGGGCAGCGTGAGGATTTCGGCCCCGGTTTCGGTGACCAGCAGCGTGTGCTCGAACTGCGCGGTCCACTTGCGATCACGGGTGACCACTGTCCAACCGTCGTCCCAGATCTCGTAGTCCAGCCCACCCAGGTTGATCATCGGCTCGATGGTGAACGTCATCCCCGGCTGAATTACCGTGTCGACGGCGGGCTGGTCGTAGTGCAGCACGACCAACCCGTTGTGGAATGTGGTGCCGATCCCGTGCCCGGTGAAGTCACGAACCACGTTGTAGCCGAACCGATTTGCGTAGGCTTCGATGACGCGTCCGATCACCGACAGCGCCCGGCCGGGCTTGACGGCCTTGATCGCCCGCATCGTCGCCTCGTGGGTGCGCTCGACCAGCAGGCGGTGCTCCTCAGAGACGTCGCCGGCCAAAAACGTCGCGTTGGTGTCGCCGTGTACGCCGTTGATGTAGGCGGTGACGTCGATGTTGACGATGTCGCCGTCCTCGATCACCGTCGAGTCGGGAATGCCGTGGCAGATCACCTCGTTGAGCGAGGTGCAGCACGATTTCGGGAAGTGCTTGTAGCCCAGCGTCGACGGGTACGCCCCGTTGTCGACCATGTATTCGTGGGCGATGCGGTCGAGTTGGTCGGTGGTGACGCCCGGGGCGACGGCCTTGCCGGCTTCCTGCAGCGCCCGGGCCGCGATCTGGCCGGCGACGCGCATCTTCTCGATGACCTCGGGCTCCTGCACCCACGGCTCGGTGCCTTCCTTGGCCGTGGATTTGCCGACGTATTCCGGGCGCGCGATCCACGTGGGTACCGGCAGCGTCGGGGACAGCACGCCGGGGGAAAGCGCGGTACGAGCGGGCATGGCAGACAGCTTAGCGAGGCGCACCCGGCGCTGCCGCTACGAGCGGCCGTCGAACAGGTGCGGGCGGCGCAGCAGCGCCCGGCGCGGACCGCGAATGATCACCGAGCCGAACACCAGCTGACCGGTCAGCACGACGTGCGGATTGCCTTCCGCCGGCGGGTCTTTGCGACGATCGCTCGCGCTGCCCACGTAGGCCTCGACATTGTCGATGGAGGCGCTGGCGCCCTCCGGCAGACGCAGATCGAGGTTGCCGAACTTCATGTCGATCTCAATGACGACCACGGGCCCCGCGAAGCGCGCCTTGGTGAGATCGAGGTCGATGTTGCCGAACCTGCGCACCAGCGTGAGCCGGGTCGGCACCGTCCACTCCCCGTGCCGCTTGAGCGAACCGGCCCAGCCGCGCAGTTCCACCCGGTCGGTGGCGGAGCTGACGATCGCACCTGGTCCGGGCAGGTCGCCGACCAGGCTGTCGAGCTCGTTGCGGGTCCGCGCATAGGCCACCTGGGTGGACCGTTGCTCGAACTCGTCGATGTCGATCAGCCCGAGCGCCAGGGCATTGTGCAGGCGGCGCATGGTGCCGTTGCGGTCGGCGTCGGAGACCCGCAACGCCATGTCCCCGTCCGTCACGGCCTACTCCGGTCTTTCGCGCACACCCTCGCAACTTACCGCCGCCGGCGGGTTCGATGACTATCAGGCCAGGTAGCCCGGCGGCAGCGAGTCGAACATCACCTTGGTCATCCGGACCGCGTATTCCGAGCTGCCGCCCCCGACGATCAGCGCCGCGAAAGCCAGGTCGCCGCGGTATCCGGCGAACCAGGAATGCGAGCCGCCCGCGAATTCGGCCTCACCGGTCTTGCCGTAGACCTCCCCGCACCCGGCGATCTCCTTGGCGGTCCCGTTGGTCACGACCAGCCGCATCATCGGCCGCAGTGCCTCCACCATCTTTGGGCTGATCGGGGTGTTGTCGCCGTTGACCGTGGTCGGCCGGCCGGCGATCAGCTGCGGCACCGGGGTTTTGCCGGCGGCGACGGTGGCCGCCACCAGGGCCATGCCGAACGGGCTGGCCAGCACCCGACCCTGCCCGAAGCCGTCCTCGGTGCGCTCGGTCAGATCCACTGTCGGCGGTACTGAGCCGGTCACCGTGGTGATGCCCTCGACCTGGTAGTCCAGTCCGATCCCGTAGCGGGTGGCCGCCTGGGTCAGCCCGCGCGGTGGGAGTTTGCTGCTCAGTTCGGCGAAGGTGGTGTTGCAGGAACTGGCGAAGGCACGCGACAGCGGCACCACGCCGAGGTCGAAGCCGCCGTAGTTCGGGATGGTGCGATGGCCGATGTCCAGGTGGCCGGGGCAACCCAGCATGGTGTTGGGGGTCGCCATGTCGCGGTCGACGGCCGCGCCGGCGGTGACCATCTTGAAGGTCGAACCCGGTGGATACAGGCCGGTGGTGGCCGGCAGGCCCTCGGCGCTGGCCCCGGCGTTCTGTGCGATGGCCAGGATCTCCCCGGTCGACGGCTTGATCACCACCAGCATCGCCTTGCCGCCGCGGGTGTCCACCGCGTGCTGCGCGGCGTTCTGCACGGCTCGGTCCAGGGTGATCGACACCGACGGCGCCGGCGAACCCTCGACTTCGTGCAACACCGCGACGTCCACACCGTTCTGGTTGGTGCTGACGATGCGCCAACCGGCCTGGCCGTCGAGCTGGTCGATCACGGCCTTGCGCACTTCGCTCATCACTGCCGGCGCGAAGTGGGGATCGGTGGCCAACAGTTCGGGTCGTGGTGTGATGACGACGCCGGGAAGCTGGCCGATCGCCGGAAAGACCCGGTTGCTGTCGTCGGGCAGCAGGGTGACCAGGTCGACGGGCCGGGTCGCCGAGCTGGCGGTCTCGGCAAGCAATTGCGGGTCGTTGAGCTGGTCGTTGAAGGGACGCAACGCGTCGATCACCGCATGCGATGTCGCGCTCAGTTCCGGCCCGGCCTGGGTGGCGTCCAGCGAATAGTTGTACAGATAACCCGGGGCCAGCACATCGGTGCCGCCGAATTCATTGACCGAGGCGCGCCGGGGCTGGTCGGCGCGCAGTGCGAACGTCTGGTGTTCGCCCAGCTTGGGGTGGAGCCCGGTCGGGGTCCAGCGCACCTGCCACCGTCCCTCGTCACGGGCCATTTTCAGCTGGCCGTCATAGCTCCAGGTCCGGTTCTTGGGTAGATGCCAGGTGAAGCGATACACCACCATGCCGGTGTCCTCGGCGTACTTCGAGCTCAGCACCTGGGCGTCGAGATGGGTGGCCTGCAGGCCGGCCCATGCGGCGTTGAGTGCTTCGCGGGCCTCGTTGGGCGCGTCGCTGAGTCGCGCGGCGGTTGCGGTGTCGCCGACCGACAGCGCGGCCAGGAACTTCTCGGCGGCCGGTCCGGGGCCCTCGGGTTTCGGGGTGCACCCGGGCAGGATCGTCAGCACGATCAGCAGACCGACCACCGCTGTTGCCAATGTTGTTTTTGTGACCATCGATGCTGATGTTAAAGCTGTGACCGCGCGACGACGGCCGACACACCGAGACCGAACCGTTATGGCTTGGACCCGGTCGGGCCCGGCGCGGTCAGTCCAGCAAGATGGTGGCGAAGGTGCCGACTTCTTTGAACCCGATCCGGGCGTAAGCGGCCCGCGCCACCGTGTTGAAGTCGTTCACGTACAGGCTGGCGATCCGCCCGCTGCCGACGATCACGGCGGCCAGCGTCGCGGTCCCGGCCGTGCCCATTCCGCGGCCGCGCAGCTCGGGATGGACCCACACACCCTGGATCTGTCCGACCGATGGCGACTGTGATCCCACTTCGGCCTTGAACACGACCTGGCCGTGTTCGAAGCGCGCCCACGCCCGTCCGGCCGCGATCAGGCTGGCCACCCGGCGGCGATAGCCGCGGCCGCCGTCGCCGAGCCGCGGATCGACGCCGACTTCGCCGATGAACATGTCCACGGCGGCCACCAGATAGGCATCGAGTTCCTCCGGGCGCACCTGGCGCACTTCGGTGTCCAGCGTGCACTGGGGATGGGTGTTCAGCGCCATCAGCGGCTGGTCGGCGCGCACGTCACGCGCCGGACCCCAGGCTGGTTCCAGACGCTGCCACATCGGCAGCACCAGATCGGCCCGCCCGACCAGCGACGAACACCGCCGCGCCGTGCTCTTGGCCTCGTCGGCGAACGCATTCAGATCGATCAGGTTGCCCCGCAACGGAATCAGGTTGGCGCCGGCGAAGCACAGCGACTCGTCCACACCGCCGCGCGTCCACAGTTCCCCGCCGATCGAATTGGGCTCCACGCCGTAATCGGCGACGCGCGCGGCCACCATGCACGATTCGACCGGGTTCTCGCCGAGGACGCGCCATACGGCGGCGGCATCACGCACCACCGACACCCGTCTCTCGCCAACCAGGCGCAAGATGGGCGGAGCCGACATCTCAAAACTCTCTGTCGTGCGTGTCGAGGGCCGGTGAGTCAGGCCTCTATCAGCTTACGGTCACAATAGGCGAACCGCTCGCTGCCGTCCCGGGATTCTCGGTCGCGTCGGCCTCCGAGCCCATCTGCTCGGCCAGCCGCATGGCCTCTTCGATCAGCGTCTCGACGATCTGCGATTCGGGCACCGTCTTGATCACCTCGCCCTTGACGAAGATCTGGCCTTTCCCGTTGCCGGAAGCCACGCCCAGGTCCGCCTCGCGGGCCTCGCCGGGGCCGTTGACCACGCACCCCATCACCGCGACGCGCAGCGGCACGTCGAGTCCGTCCAGTCCGGCGGTCACCTCGTTGGCCAAGGTGTAGACGTCGACCTGAGCGCGACCGCAGGACGGGCAGGACACGATCTCCAGACCGCGCGGGCGCAGATTGAGCGACTCCAGGATCTGGGTGCCGACTTTCACTTCCTCGACCGGGGGCGCGGAGAGCGAGACCCGGATGGTGTCGCCGATGCCCCTGGACAGCAGCGCACCGAAGGCGACGGCGGACTTGATGGTGCCCTGGAACGCCGGTCCGGCTTCGGTGACACCCAGATGCAGCGGATAGTCGCACTGCTCGGCCAGCTGCTGGTAGGCCGCGACCATGATCACCGGGTCGTTGTGCTTGACGCTGATCTTGATGTTGCCGAAACCGTGCTCCTCGAACAGCGAGGCCTCCCACAGCGCCGACTCGACCAGCGCCTCCGGGGTGGCCTTGCCGTACTTCTGCATGAAGCGCTTGTCCAGCGAACCCGCGTTGACGCCGATACGGATCGGGATGCCGGCGGCGCCGGCGGCTTTGGCCACCTCGCCGACCCGGCCGTCGAACTCCTTGATGTTGCCGGGATTGACGCGGACGGCCGCGCACCCGGCGTCGATGGCGGCGAAGATGTACTTCGGTTGGAAGTGGATGTCGGCGATGACCGGGATCTGGCTGTGCTTGGCGATCTCGGCCAGTGCGTCGGCGTCCTCTTGGCGCGGGCATGCCACCCGGACGATGTCGCAGCCGGCCGCGGTCAACTCGGCGATCTGCTGCAACGTGGTGTTGACGTCATGGGTTTTGGTGGTGCACATCGACTGCACCGCTATCGGATGGTCGCTGCCCACCCCGACGTCGCGCACCATCAGCTGACGCGTTTTACGGCGGGGAGCCAGCGTGGGCGCCGGGGGCTGCGGCAGGCCCAGGCCAACGGTCACTGTTCTGCCTTCTCTCTATTTACTGGAACAGGCGGATCGGGTTGACCAGGTCGGCGGTGACGGTCAACAGCATGTACCCGACCACGAAAATCAGCACGACGTAGGTCGCCGGCATCAATTTCAGATAGTTCACCGGGGCGGCGGCCACCTTGCCGCGCGCCGACCGAATCGTGTTGCGGATCTTCTCGTACACCGCGACCGCGATGTGGCCGCCGTCGAACGGCAACAACGGCAACAGATTGATCGCGCCCAGGATGAGGTTCAGCTGGGCCAGGAAGAACCAGAACGCCACCCACAGGCCGTGGTCGACGGTGTCGCCGCCGATGATGCTGGCGCCGACGACGCTCATCGGGGTCTGCGGGTCCCGCTCTCCGCCGCCGATGGCATTGACCAGGGCACCAACCTTGGTCGGGATGGCGGCCAGCGATTTGCCGACCTCGACGGTCAACTGCCCGGCGAAGACGAACGTTCCCGGCACCGCGGTGAGCACGTTGTAATGGGTGGGTTCGTTACGGGTGGCGCCCACCCCGATGGCGCCGACCGTGGCGGGTTCGAGTTGCTTGCCCTGCGCGTTGGGGACGTAGCGCTGGGTGGATTCGACGGTCACGTTCGTGGTGATGGTCCTGCCGTCCCGCTCGACGACGACCGGGACGGTGCCGTGCAGCTTGCGCACCGCGGTGGCCATTTCCTCGAACGAGGACACCGGGGTGTCCCCCACCTTGACCACCACGTCACCGACCCGGATCCCGGCCTGGGCCGCGGGGCCCGGACCGTTGCACTTGTCCAGCTTGCCTTTGCTGGTTTCCGGTGCCACGCAACTGACTTCGCCGACGACGGCTTTGGTGGACGGGTGCAGGTTGGGCAGTCCCCAGATCAGCGCGATCGCGTACATCAGCACCAGGCAGATGACGAAGTTCATGCCCGGCCCGGCGAACAGCACCGCCACCCGCTTCCAGGTGGCCTGCTTGTACATCGCGCGGTCCTCCTCGTCAGGCGCGAGTTCCTCGACCGGCGTCATCCCGGCGATATCGCAGAAGCCGCCCGCCGGAATGGCCTTGAAGCCGTACTGGGTCTCGCCGCGCCGGGTGGACCACAGCGTGGGACCGAAGCCGACGAAGTAGCGGCGCACCTTCATGCCGGTGGCGCGCGCGGCCCACATGTGTCCGCACTCGTGCAGGGCGACCGAGATGAGGATGGCAAGTGCGAACAGCACAATGCCGACGACGAACATCATCAGCCTGATACGACCTTTCTCACGCCAGCGACTCCGACCGACGCCGAGCTTGTTTTCGCGATCGCGCGCTGTGCCCGCTCGCGGGCCCAGCGCTGCGCCTCGAGTACCTCATCCACGGTAGCGGGTACCTGGCCGAATTGCGGGGCCCACCGGTCGGCGGCGTGCAACACATCAGCGACGGTGTGCACGATCGCGGGGAATCCGATCCGGCCGCCGAGGAAGGCCGCAGCCGCCTCTTCGTTGGCCGCGTTGTAGATGGCGGTCATGCAGCCGCCTGTTTCGCCGGCAGCGCGGGCCAGTTCCACGGCCGGAAAGACGTCGCTGTCCAGCGGCTCGAATTCCCAGGTCGACGCCGTGCTGAAATCACACGCGGCGGCGGCACCGCTGACCCGGTGCGGCCAGCCCAGCGCCAGCGAGATCGGCAGCTTCATGTCCGGCGGACTGGCCTGGGCGATCGTCGAGCCGTCGATGAAGGTGACCATCGAGTGCACGATCGACTGCGGGTGCACGACGACATCGATGCGGTCGTAGGGGATGCCGAAAAGCAGGTGGGTTTCGATGAGCTCGAGCCCCTTGTTGACCAGCGTGGCCGAGTTCAGCGTGTTCATCGGCCCCATCGACCAGGTCGGATGCGCGCCGGCTTGCTCGGGGCTCACGCCGTGCAGGTCGTCGGCCGACCAGCCCCGGAACGGCCCGCCCGAGGCCGTCAGCACCAGCTTGGCGACCTCGTCGGCGGTGCCCCCGCGCAGGCACTGGGCCAGCGCGGAGTGTTCGGAGTCCACCGGCACGAGCTGGCCCGGGCGCGCCGCTGCCAGCACCAGAGGTCCGCCGGCGATCAGAGATTCCTTGTTGGCCAGGGCGAGGCGGGCACCGGATTCCAGTGCGGCCAGCGTCGGCCCCAACCCGAGGGCGCCGACCAGGGCGTTGAGCACGACGTCGGCGTCGGTGTCCTGGACCAGCCGGGTGGCGGCATCGGGGCCGCGGTAGGGAATGTCGCCGGCCCGCTCCGCGGCGGCCGCGTCGGCCACCGCGATGTTGGTCACCCCGGTCTCGGCACGCTGCCGCAGCAGCGTGTCCATATTGTGACCACCGGCGGCCAGCCCGACCACCTCGAAGCGGTCCGGGTTGGCGGCGATGACCTCGAGCGCCTGGGTACCGATCGAGCCGGTGCTGCCCAGCACCAGCACCCGCAACCGGCGTTCGGCCGGCCCGTCATCGCCGATAGTCACCCGTCCATTGTGCCGCCAGGCACCGTCAGACGATCATCGAGCCGCGAGGCACCGTCCAAAATCAGTCCGCGGCGGGCACCGTACCGAATGACTGACATGTTGACCCTCGCCCTAGTCGGCTTCGTCGGTGGCCTGATCACCGGGATCTCGCCGTGCATCCTGCCGGTCCTACCGGTCATCTTCTTCTCCGGAGCCCAGCGCACGCCGACCGCTCAATCCGACAGCGCGGTGGCGGTCAAGCCAGAACAGTCCCGCGCGCAGCGGACCCGGCCCTATCGGGTGATCGGCGGTCTGGTGCTCAGCTTCAGCGTGGTCACCCTGCTGGGCTCGGCGCTGCTGTCAGCGCTGCGACTGCCCCAGAACGCACTTCGGTGGGCGGCACTGATCGCATTGCTGGCGATCGGTGTGGGCCTGGTGTTCCCGCGCTTCGAACAACTGCTGGAACGGCCGTTCGCCCGCCTACCGCAACGTCACATCGGCAGTGCCGCCGATGGATTCGGTCTCGGCCTGGCACTGGGCGTGCTCTACGTCCCGTGTGCGGGCCCGGTGCTGGCCGCCATCGTCGTAGCCGGGGCCACCGCGAAGGTCGGCGTGGGCACCGTGATGCTCACCGCGGCGTTCGCTATCGGCGCTGCGGTGCCATTGTTGTTCTTCGCACTGGCTGGACAGCGGATCACCCAGCGCGTCAGCGCCTTTCGACGGCGGCAACGCGAGATCCGGATCGGCGCGGGAATCGTCACTATTCTGCTCGCGGTCGCCCTGGTGTTCGACCTGCCCGCGGTGTTGCAGCGAGCGATTCCCGACTACACCTCGTCGCTGCAGCAGCAGGTCGCCGGATCACGGCAGGTCCAGGAAAGGTTGCGGGGCGTCGCCAGCGGGCAGCTGGCCGATTGCAGCAATGCGTCGACCCAGCTCCAGAACTGCGGTGCGGCACCGGATTTCAAAGGGATCACCAGATGGCTGAACACCCCCGGCGGCGCACCGGTCGCCCTGGATTCGTTGCGCGGCAAGGTCGTACTGGTCGACTTCTGGGCCTACTCGTGCATCAACTGCCAGCGCGCCATCCCGCATGTGGTCGGCTGGTATCGGGCTTACCGGGACAGTGGGTTGGCGGTGATCGGCGTGCACACGCCCGAGTACGCCTTCGAGAAGGTGCCCGCCAACGTCGCCCAGGGTGCGGCCGATCTGGACATCACCTACCCGGTCGCATTGGACGACAACTACTCCACGTGGACCAACTACCACAACCTGTACTGGCCGGCCGAATACCTCATCGACGCCGACGGCGTGGTGCGGCACACCAAATTCGGCGAAGGTGACTACAAGCAGACCGAGTTGCTGATCAGGCAGTTGCTTGCCGACGCCCAGCCCGGTGTCCGGCTTCCTGAGCCTGTCGACGCACCGGATCTGACACCCACCACTGTGCTGACCCCGGAGACGTACTTCGGTGTCGGCAAAGCCGCCAACTTCGGTGGCGGCGGCGCATACGACGAAGGCGCGGCGACGTTCAGCTACCCGCCGAACCTGGCGTCCGACAAGTTCGCACTGCGCGGCCGCTGGTCACTGGACTATCAGGGCGCCACCGCCGGCGGCGACGACTCGACGGTCAAACTCAACTACCACGCCAAGGACGTGTACGTGGTGGTCGGCGGCACCGGCACCCTGAGCGTGACGCGGGACGGCAAGACCACGACGCTAGCCATCAACGGACCCCCGACCAGCCATCGGATGGTGGCCGGCGAGGCGCTTGCCACCGCAACCGTCGAGGTGCGCGCCAGCAAGGGCTTGCAGTTTTTCTCGTTCACTTACGGCTGAACCCATCCAGGTGTCGGTCCACTCCGAATCACTGGGGTCGGGGGGTCTCAGCACATAGCGACGAGCAAAGGAACGAGCGACGATGAAGACGCAGAATTCAATCGCAGCAACCGGTTTCGCGGCCGCCCTGGTGGCCTGCGCGGTAGCTGTGTCCCCGACCGCGTCGGCGGCCGATCTGGTGGGCCCGGGTTGTGGGGATTATGCAGCCATGAACCCCACCGGTCCGGCTTCGGTGCAGGGCATGTCGCAGGTCCCGGTGACCGAGGCAGCCGCGAACAACCCGATGCTCACCATGCTGACCTCGGCGCTGTCCGGCGGGCTCAACCCGCAGGTGAACCTCGTCGACACCCTCAACAGCGGCCAGTACACGGTGTTCGCGCCCACCGACGCCGCCTTCGCCAAGTTGCCGGCGGCCACCGTCGAGCAGCTCAAGACCGACGCACCGATGCTGACCAGCATCCTGACCTACCACGTGGTCAACGGTCAGGCCAGTCCGGCCAGGGTCGCCGGCACCCACCCGACTCTGCAGGGCGCCAGCCTGATGGTGACCGGCCAAGGCAACAACATCCGGGTCAACAATGCCGGTCTGGTCTGCGGCGGCGTCTCGACGGCCAACGCTCAGGTGTACATGATCGACACGGTGCTGATGCCGCCGTCGTAACAGGTGCTTCGCTGCTCGCCGGCGGACGGCTGTGCCAGAATGTCAGGGTCTGAATCCAGTCCAACCGGAGGGATCGCCGTGGCAAGTACTGAGGTGGAGCCGTACGCCGGCGTCGACGAAGCTGAGGTGCCGTCCGCGCGGTGGGGCTGGAGCAGGATCAACTACCGCACCTGGTACGGCGTCGGTATCGCCAGCATCGTGCTGCTGCTGGCGTTCCTGCGCGGCAACCACGTGGGACACGTCGAGGACATCTTCTGTGTCGGGTTCGCCGTGGTCGTCCTGTTCATTCTGGTTCGCGACATCTGGGGACGACGCCGCGGCTGGTTGCGGTAACCCGGCCTCAACCGGGCCCGGCAGGACCACCCTGCCGGTGCGGTGCGGCGCGGTTGCGTCGGCGCCGCCCGGCGCCCAGCGCCGCAATCACCACCAGCGCCAAGCCCAGCAACCACGGCCAGCCGCCATGCTGGTGCACCCAGCCCGCGACGGCGCCCTGCAGTCGTCCGGCAGCGGCGATCACCGCATCGTCGGGACTGCCGTTCGCGGTGAAAAGCCGAACCTCATAGAGGCCGTAGTAGCCGACGTACAGGCCGGCCAGGATCAGCACAACCCCGCCGGCCCGGCTGACACACGGTAAAACCCGGCGCACGCGCTCGACCAGCGTGGCGCTCGCCGCGGCCGCCCCCACCGCCAGGACCCCCACCACCAACGACAGCCCGGCCACATAGGCGGCGTAGACCGCGATGCCGTCGAGCACCGAACCGCTGCGCAGCCCGGCGCCGGTGACCGCCAGAAAAGGTCCGACGGTGCACGACAACGAGGCGATCGCGTAGCTGACGCCATAGCCGAACATCGAACCCAACCGCGCGGTCGGCGCCCAGCGCGGACCGAACGGGTTCGGTGCCGGCAGCTCCCGCCCGGCCAGCAGCCAACCGCCGAGGCCGATCAGCACCAGCCCGATCAGCACCGTCGCATACGGCAGGTAGCGCTGCACCGTCGCACCGGCCGAGATGGTCAGCAGCCCGAAGGCGCCGAACACCGCCACAAACCCCAGCACCATTCCCAGCGTCGCGCCCACTGCGCGGCCGAGCGCCACGATCGGACGCCGGGATCGTTCGCCGCGCACCACCAGCAGCAGGTACGCGGGCAGCAACGCAAAACCGCACGGGTTGAGCGCAGCCACCAGGCCGGCGGCGAATGCCAGTCCGAGCAGGGGCTGACTCACCCGGTCAGGACAGCGCGGCGACCCGGGCGGACAAGTCCTGCTGGGACATGGCCGAGCTGGTGTTGTTCACGAACGTGGACGAACCGTCGGAACGGTAGAACACCCAGGCAGGCTGCCAGGGCACGTTGTAGCGGGCCCAGATCGCACCGTCGGCGTCGTTGAGGTTGGTGAAGTTCAGGCCGTACTTGGCGACGAAGTCCTGCATCTGCCCGATGTCGGAATGCGCGGCGATGCCGACGAAAGTCACCTTCGGATTGGCTGCCGCCACCTGGCTGAGGGTGGCCGCTTCGGCGTTGCAGAACGGGCAGAAGGGGGTCCAGAACCACAAGACCGCCGGTTTGCCCTGCAGGCTGGCCCCATCGAACGGGGCTCCGCTCAGCGTGGTGCCGGTGAAATTCAGCCGGTCGTCGGCGGCCACCGCGCGCGGCGCGGTAACCAGGCCCGTCATCAGGACGACCGCGACGGCGGTGGCGGCAAAGATCTTGAGTGGGAACATCAGGCATCGGAGCACGGCACACCTCATTCGGTCGGCGGTTTACCCAGCACACCGGTTACCCCGCCGGACGGTTCATCACGCCTCGGGCCCGCTCCAGCTACCCGCCTTCGGCGGCCAGCTGTCCGCAGGCCCCAGCCCAATCGCCCGCGCTCCAGCTACCCGCCTTCGGCGGCCAGCTGTCCGCAGGCCCAAGCCGAATCGCCCGCGCTCCAGCTACCCGCCTTCGGCGGCCAGCTGTCCGCAGGCGGCGCTTATCTCGCGGCCGCGGGTGTCCCGCACCGTACATGAAACACCTTGCGCGCGAACACGTTTGACGAATTCCCGCTCCACCGGCTTGGGACTGGCGTCCCAGTCGCTGCCCGGAGTCGGGTTCAACGGGATCAGATTGACGTGCGCCAGCGGACCCAACGCCCGGTGCAGCAGCTTGCCCAACATGTCCGCCCGCCACGGATGATCGTTGACCGCACGGATCAGCGCGTACTCCACCGACACCCGCCGGCCCGTCACGTCCGCGTAGTGACGGGCGGCTTCGAGCGCCTCGGAAACCTTCCACCTGTTGTTGACCGGAACCAGGGTGTCGCGCAGTTCGTCATCGGGAGCGTGCAACGACAACGCCAGCGTCACGCCGAGCCGCTCGTCGGCCAGCTTGCGGATCGCCGGAGCCAGACCCACCGTCGACACCGTCACCGACCGGGCCGAGATCCCGAAGCCGGACGGCGGCGGCTCGGTGATGCGGCGCACGGCGGCAACAACTCTGGCGTAGTTGGCCAGCGGCTCCCCCATACCCATGAACACCACATTGGACAACCGCTCGCCGAATTCATCGCGCGACGCGACCGCTGCGGCGCGCACCTGCTCCAGGATCTCGGCGGTGGACAGATTGCGGGTCAGCCCGCCCTGGCCGGTGGCGCAGAACGGGCAGGCCATCCCGCAGCCCGCCTGCGAAGAGATGCACACCGTGTTCCGCTGCGGATAACGCATCAGCACCGACTCCACGGTGGCGCCATCGGCGCACCGCCACAACGTCTTTCGCGTCTGACCGGAATCGCAGGTAACTTCGCGGTGCGCGGTCAGCAGAGCGGGGAACATGCTCGAGGCGACCTGGTCGCGAACCGCGGCCGGCAGATCCGTCATCTGGTGTGGATCGGCGATCAGCCGCCCGTAGTACTGGCTCGCCAGTTGCTTGGCGCGAAACGCCGGCAATCCCAGCTCCGCGACTGCCGCCACGCGACCGGCCGCATCGAGGTCGGCCAGGTGCCGCGGTGGCTTACCGCGGCGTGGCGCATCGAATACCAACTCTTGGACCATGACCAGTCCAGTATCAGGGCAACAGCGTCAAAACGGTCCACGCGGCCACCGCTGAGGGCAGCACCCCGTCCAATCGATCCATCAACCCACCGTGGCCGGGCAGCAACCGGCCCATGTCCTTGATCCCCAGATCACGCTTCACCTGCGACTCGATCAGGTCGCCCAGGGTGGTGGTCAGCACGAAGAGCAGACCCAGCAGCACTCCGACCCACCACCGCTCGCCGGCCAACAGCGTCGCGGTCAAGATCGTGGCGGTGATCCCGCAGATCAACGAGCCGGCGAAGCCTTCCCAGGATTTCTTCGGGCTGATCGCCGGAACCATCGGATGCTTGCCGAACAGCGCCCCGACGGCATAACCCCCGGTGTCGGAGGAGATGACCGCGATCATCATGCAGAACACCCAGCCGGGGCCGTGCTGCGGGTCGTAGACCAGCATCGCGGCGAACGAGGCGAACAGCGGCACCCAGGCGGCCAGGAAAACGGTGGCCGACACATCGCGCAGGTAGTTACTCGGCGGCGGTGTCCCGTCGGCCTCCGGCTTGGCCTGCATGAACAGCCGCCAGATCAGGCAGATGACCACCATGCCGCCGAATCCGGCCGCCGCGCCGGCAGCACGATAAGGCCAGGTCAGCCACACCGTCGCCTGTCCGCCGAGCAGCAACGGAATGACCGGGATCAGGTAACCGGCCTCGCGCAACCGCCGGACCACCTCGTGGCTGGCCACCAGCGTGGCCAGAGCGCAGTACAGCACCCAGAAATGCGGCACAAAGAGCAGGGTCGCAATCAGGACCGCGCCGATGCTGACGCCCACCGCGATCGCAGCGGGCAGGTCGCGGCCAGCGCGGGACTTCTTCTTGGCTGGCTGGGACGCCTCGACCGGCTCCTCGGTCGGGCTGCCGGCTTCGGCATCGGTGGTTGCCACGGAGGTGAACTGTCTGGACTGCTGTAGGCCGCTAGACCTCCAGCAGCTCGCCTTCTTTGTGTTTGACCAGCTCGTCGATCTGGGCGACGTACTGGTGGGTCGCCTTCTCCAGATCTTTCTCCGCTCGGCCGACCTCGTCCTCGCCGGCCTCGCCGTCCTTACGGATGCGGTGCAGTTCCTCCATCGCCTTGCGACGGATGTTGCGGATCGAGACCCGGGCGTCCTCTCCCTTGGCCTTGGCCTGCTTGACCAGATCGCGCCGACGTTCCTCGGTGAGCTGCGGTATCGCCACTCGGATCAACGTGCCGTCGTTGGTGGGGTTGACACCCAGGTCAGAGTTGCGGATCGCCGTGACGATGGCATTCACCTGGCTGGCTTCATAGGGCTTGATGACGACGAGCCGCGCCTCGGGCACGTTGATGCTGGCCAGCTGGGTGATGGGCGTGGCTGCGCCGTAGTAGTCGATGACGATCCGGGAGAACATGCTCGGGTTCGCCCGGCCGGTCCGAATGGTCGACAGGTCGTCGCGGGCCACCGAAACGGCCTTTTCCATTTTCTCCTCGGCGTCGAAGAGAGCCTCGTCAATCATCTGCACCGCTCCTCTCCCCCGCACGCGGGTGGTACCCCGCATGGCTTGTTGTGTCGCCGTCGGCAGGCATCATGTCCGCGTCATCTCAGGTGGTGACCAGTGTCCCGATCTTCTCACCAGCGACCGCCCGGGCGATATTGCCGTCGGTCAGCAGGTTGAACACCAGGATCGGCATGCCATTGTCCATACAGAGACTGAACGCGGTGGCATCGGCCACGCGCAAGCCGCGGTCGATCACCTCGCGGTGGCTGATCGCGCTGAGCATTTCCGCGTCCGGGTTGTCCCGCGGATCCTCGGTGAACACACCGTCGACCGCTTTGGCCATCAGCACCACGTCCGCACCGATCTCCAACGCCCGCTGGGCGGCCGTGGTGTCGGTGGAGAAGTACGGCAGGCCCATGCCGGCGCCGAAGATCACCACGCGCCCTTTTTCCAGGTGCCGCACCGCGCGTAACGGGAGGTACGGCTCGGCCACCTGGCCCATGGTGATCGCGGTCTGCACCCGCGTGGCGATGCCTTCCTTCTCCAGGAAGTCCTGCAAGGCAAGGCTGTTCATCACTGTGCCGAGCATGCCCATGTAGTCCGACCGGGTGCGTTCCATACCGCGCTGTTGCAGCTGCGCGCCGCGGAAGAAATTGCCCCCGCCGATCACCACGGCGACCTGCACCCCGGAGCGAACCACCTCGGCGATCTGCCGAGCCACCAACGCGACAACGTCGGGATCCAGCCCCACCTGACCGCCGCCGAACATCTCGCCGCCCAATTTGAGCAGCACGCGAGAGAACTTCGACGGCGGGCCGGAAACCGCGGCGGTCGCCGACACGCCGTTGCTCTCCGCAGGCTCTGTCATCGGTCTCCTCGCAAGAAAGTGTCATCCCAGCAAACCACCCGGCACGACCCCTCTCATCCTGCCTCATCTTCCGCTACCGACGGGGACGGGGTCCCGGAGTCGTCGTACAGGTTTGGCGGCGCGGCACCGTGGGAACCCGCTTTGCGCCGGGGTGACATGGGGGTCTTGAGAAAAGAATCGCGTTGCCCGGCAGTGTGTTGACCGCTGGTTCGGTCGGCACCACCCCGACAGACGCCTACCGATGCGGCCGATCAAGGAGGAATTCATGGCGGACAGCAACTCTGGACCCGCGGAAGCGGTCAAGGGTGTCGTCGAGGACGTCAAAGGCAAAGCCAAAGAAGCGGTCGGCACCGTGACCGGTCGCGGCGACCTGATCAACGAGGGCGAAGCCCAGCAGGACAAGGCCGAAGCTCAGCGCGACGCCGCGAAGAAGGAAGCGCAGGCCGAGGCGGCTCGCGGTGCGGCCGAAGTCGCCGAAGAGCGCCAGAAGGCCAACCAGTAGAACTTGTCACAAGGATGGGCCCGGTCTGTGTACACGGACCGGGCCCATCGAACATCTCCGGGTAGGGTTTCCGGCGCTGTAACAAAGTTGGAATAATCGCGGGCGCAGGCAGTTTGCGCTGGGGGCGGATATCCACGGGGCTGCGGCAGGGACCGGCGGCACGCCGGTACCACCCTCGAGGCCTGGAGATACCAGTGGACGTTCTGCTCCTCACCAACGACAACCATTTCGAATCCTCATTGCAGCTGGGATCTTTCGCCCTCACGGTGCGCAGCGCGCCGTTGAACGACGGTGATTTCTGGCGGCTCGACGGCGCCGACGTCGCAGTGATCGACGCCCGCACCGATTTGGTGGCCGCGCGGGCCGCGTGCCGCTGGCTGACCGCCACCGCGCCGGCACTGGCGGTCATTGCCGTGGTGACCCCGACAGACTTCGTGGCCGTCGACGTCGACTGGAACTTCGACGACGTGCTGCTGGCCTCCGCCGGGGCGGCCGAGTTGCAGGCACGGTTGCGGTTGGCGATCACCCGTCGTCGCAATGCCGTGGGCGGCACTCTGCAGTTCGGCGAGCTGGTGCTGCATCCATCCAGCTACACCGCGATGCTGCGGGACCGGGACCTCGGGCTGACGTTGACCGAGTTCAAGTTGTTGAACTTCCTGGTCCAGCACGCCGGCCGCGCGTTCAGCCGGACCCGGTTGATGCACGAGGTGTGGGGTTATGAGAGCAACGGGCGGGTCCGCACGGTGGACGTTCACATCCGTCGACTGCGCGCCAAGCTGGGGCCCGCGCACGAGTCGATGGTCGACACCGTCCGCGGGGTGGGCTACATGGCCGCCACCCCGCCGCAACCACGCTGGGTTGTCGGCGAACCGGTGCTGAGTCCGGTATCCGACGCCGTCGCGCGGTGACCCGCTAACCGAACAGCGGCAGCGTCCGTTTGCGGGCCAGCGCATCCATCCCTGCTTGAATGCTGTCTTCGACTTCCCGGTACTTCGCGTCGATGTACTCATCGTCGCCGGCGCGGGCGGGATCCGAGTCGATCTCGACAGGCGGCATGAATCGCGTCCTGATCTTGGCCGGCAGCGGCAGTTGCGGCAGGGCCGCCGGGGCGATACCCCAGGGCAGCGAGACCGCGAGCGGAAAGACCTTCAGCCGCAGCAGTT
The DNA here is from genome assembly GCF_059813065.1 of Mycobacterium sp. NGS24. Classification (NCBI taxonomy): domain Bacteria; kingdom Bacillati; phylum Actinomycetota; class Actinomycetes; order Mycobacteriales; family Mycobacteriaceae; genus Mycobacterium; species Mycobacterium sp. NGS24. Next base: position 185,677 of record NZ_JCALDW010000008.1, on the reverse strand, counting down.
TGTCCAGCCGCAGCGTCTTTGACAGTTGGTCGCCGCGAATCAGCACCGGCATCGCGTCGGCGCCGCCGACAGTGGCGATCGGCACGATCGGCACCCCCGCCCGGATCGCCATCTTCACGAATCCCTTGCGTCCGGCGAGGTTGGCGCGGTCCCGCTCGCTCCAGGGCCGCAGCGAATCCACTTCGCCGCCGGGCCACAGGGCCACGTCGCGCCCCTCGGCCAGCGCCGTGGCGATCGCGTCCGGCGCCGCCGGCAGCACGCCCATGGACCGGAAGTAGCGCCCGATGCCGGGAATCGCCATCAACGCGTCGTGCGCCGTGCCGTGCAGCGGGCGGTCCGGACCGAACCGCCGCCACCACTGCAGGCCCACCGTCCACGCATCCCAGACGAATGGCGCGCCGGAGTGGATGCCGATCAGCAGAACCGGGGACTCCCCGACGTTTTCCCAGCCGTCGATCTCCATCCGGAACCAGTAGTCGACCAGCACGTTCCAGAAGAACTTCTGCCGTTGCATGGTGGCTTCGTCCTGGCCGTCGAGGGACCAGTCCCCGGCCCGATCAGCAACCCAGCCGCTGACGCCGCCGCTCTGCTTGTCGCGCTTTTCCGCCATGGTCGAACGGGCTTCTTCGGCGTGGTGGCGTGCCTGCTCGAGAACGTCTTCCGATCGGTGATCTGTGTGGGTCATGGCTTGTGGCATACCCCACATGTCCATAGAAAACTCCGATAAACGAGACCTCCCCGCGCCGGTTGAGTGGCGCGGGGAGGGTCGTCTAGCTACGGGTACCGACTATTACGCGGGTTCCGACGGGTTGGGCTCCGCGGCGTTCGGGCCGGGTACCGAGTTCGGGCCGGTCATCGAGTTCGGCGCCGCAGGGTTGGGGCCGGTCATCGAGTTCGGCGCCTGGTTCGGGCCGGGCACCGTGTTCGGCGCCTGGCCGGGCACCGTGTTCGGTGCCTGACCGGGCATCCCATTGGGTGCCTGGTTCGGCAGGGCGTTGGGCGCGGGAGCGGCGGCCGAACCACCCTCCCAGACCAGCGCGTCCTGCATGCCGTCGTTGTAGACAACGCGGGTCGGTGCAGCATTAGTCACGTCGAAGTAGATCTTCCCGCTGGTCATCCCGCCCTGCGTGATCGGCGCGGGGCTCAGTCCCTCAGGAGTTGCCTTGGTGCTGATGACGCGGTAGTTCGTGCCATCGGCGGTACGCGCGTTGAAGTTGGTCACGACGGGCGTGACGACTCCGTTGGTCGCATGCACCTGGACGTCGGCCTGCCAGAGCTGGCCCTTGACGGTGTAGCCCGGGATGGTGATGGTGGCGGGCTGCAGGTTGCTCACGGTGTACTCGGTGCTCAGCGGCCCGTCAACCAGGGTTTCGGGGGTCCCGAGACCGTCGACTATGGTGGGCGCAGCCGAGGCCGCTGCCGCACCGAACAGGCTGACAGCCGCGATTCCGGCGGCACCGATGACCGTTTTTGCAGTGGTAGTGCTGAACTTCACGCTCAATCCTCTCGTTTGGTGTCGTTCTCAGCAGTCAGCGTCTTACGTTCGCTGTGCCAACCGCACTTGCATCCCATTACCCACCGCACACCTACTCAAACAGCGCCGGGCTGGCAGAATTACCACACGCGGGGCCGCTAGCTGCGTAAACAGCGCACAAATTGACCTGTGCCACAATAATGATTTCGTCACATCTTCAACATTGGCACCACCGTAATTCACAATGCCGGACCGAAAACCTATCCGTCGAATGTCAAATATCCAGGATTAGCACCGGACCGCCGCTGCGCATTGAATACTTTTTTGCCCACCATTGTTGGCAGACCGATCGAGGTGAAATTCTCGGGATGCACCCGCGCCGGAGGAATACCTATGTCAATATCCTTGAGATGGATGCCACCGAGGACGCCCCGCTTGGTTATCTGCTGTATCGAGTGTCATCGGTACTGCGACCCGAGGCGTCCGCGGCGCTGAATCCGCTGGGCCTGACGCTGCCGGAATTCGTCTGCCTGCGCATCCTGTCCCAGTCGCCGGGATCGTCGAGCGCTGAACTGGCCCGTCATGCAAGCGTCACGCCACAGGCGATGCACACGGTGCTGCGCAAACTGGAAGACCTCGGCGCGGTGGACCGTCCGGCCTCGGTGTCCTCCGGGCGTGCCCTGCCGGCGTCGCTGACCGACGCCGGTCGCGAGCTGCTTCACCGTGCGGAGGCGGTGGTGCGTACCGCCGACGCCCGCATCCTGGCCAAACTGACCGCGGCCGAGCAGGCCGAGTTCAAGCGACTGCTGGACAAACTCGGGTCGGATTGACGCTCAACCCTGAATCCGCGCCCACGGCCGCGCCGCTTCGAGTTCGTAGGCCAGCTCCAGCAGCCGCGACTCCTGGCCCAAGTCGGCGGACAGCATCATGCCCACGGGCAGGCCGTTCGCGGACTGGCCCACCGGCAGCGAGATGGCCGGGTCGCCGGTGACGTTCTGCAGCGGTGTGAAGGCCACCCAGTCGACCAGACGATCGATGACCTGCTGGTAGTCGGTCGGCGCCAGGAAGCCGACCGGGGGCGGCGGATCGGCCAGGGTCGGCATCAGCACGGCGTCGTAGTCAGCAAAGAACCGGGCGCTGCGCCGCCGCAGCCTGCGCAACCGGGCGATGGCCAGCGGGAGCCGGTGGATGTGGCGCCGGGTGTGCCGGTACAGACCCATCGTCAAGGCATCCAGACGGGAGCGGTCGAACGAGCTGCCGAAGACCCGCCGTCCGGCGCTGACCTGCGCCAATGACAGGAAACCCCAGTACAGCACGAAGTCGTCCTGGAAGCCGGCGTGCACCGGCAGCTCGTCGAGGGTTTCCACCCGGTGCCCGAGTTCCTCGAGCAGTGCCGCCGTCTTCAGCGTGAGGTCCCGCACCTCGGGTCCGGATTCGCGATGCATGGACCGGGTCGTGACGGCGATCTTGAGCCGCTGCCGGCCCGGCCCGCTCACGTCACCGATCGGTGGCAAAGTGTGATTGCGGAAGCTGCGTTCCGCCTCGCGGTACCAAACGGCGGTATCGCGCACCGAGCGGGTGAGCACGCCGTTGGCGACGATGCCGACCGGTAGCCGGCGCAATTCCGGGTCCAGCGGCAACCGGCCCCGGGACGGTTTCAACCCGACCAGCCCGGTGCACGCCGCCGGGATCCGGATCGACCCGCCGCCATCGTTGGCGTGGGCGATCGGGGTGACGCCGGCGGCGACGAATGCCGCCGACCCCGACGACGAGGCGCCCGCGGTGTGCTCGGGGTGCCAGGGGTTGCGCACGGCCCCCAATCGGGGGTGTTCGGCGGCAGCGCTGAACCCGAACTCCGAAAGTTGGGTTTTGCCCAGCACGATCAGCCCGGTGTCCAGCAATACCCGGGTGACCACACTGTCGCCGGACGCCGGATACGGTTCCCACGCGTCCGTGCCGTGCCGCGACGGCAGCCCGGCGACGTCCACGTTGTCCTTGATGAAGGTCGGGACGCCGGCGAAGAAGCCGGTGCTCGGCCGCGCGGCGGCGGCGGCGCGCGCCTGATCGAAGCCTGCGCAGGCCAGCGCGTTGAGCGCCGGGTTGACGGCGTGCGCACGCGCAATCGCAGCCTCCAGCACCTCGGCACGGTTCAGCTGGCCGGACCGCAGGGCCTCAGCCAGCGCGACGGCATCCAGGTCACCCAGGGCGTCGTCGCCGAATGCGTGTACGCGCGGCATCGGGAACCGGCGCTAGGCCTGGCCCACCTCGAACCGGACGAACCTGGTCACGGTGACGCCGGCCTCGTCGAGCAGGGCCTTGACGGTCTTCTTGTTGTCCGACACCGACGGCTGCTCGAGCAGCACGGCGTCCTTGAAGAACCCGTTGAGCCGGCCCTCGACGATCTTGGGCAGCGCCTGTTCCGGCTTGCCCTCGGCCTTCGCGGTCTCCTCGGCGATGCGGCGCTCGCTGGCCACCACGTCCTCGGGGACGTCCTCCCGCGACAGATAGCGCGCCTTGAGCGCGGCGATCTGCAGCGCGACGGCGTGTGCCGCGTCGGCGCCCCCGTCACCGGTGTACTCGACCAGCACCCCAACCGCGGGCGGCAGGTCGGCGGCACGCTTGTGCAGGTAGGCCTCGACGGTGCCGTCGAAGTTGGCCACCCGGCGAAGCTCCAGCTTCTCCCCGATTTTGGCCGACAGCGCGGCGATGGCCTCTTCGACCGTCTGGTCGCCGGTGCTGGCTGCCTTGAGCGCGTCGACGTCGGTGGCCTTGGAGGCCACCGCGGCTTCGACCACCTTGTCGGCCAGCTCCTGGAACTCGGCGTTCTTGGCGACGAAGTCGGTCTCGCTGTTCAGCTCGATCAGCGCGCCGCCCTTGGTGGCGACCAGGCCTTCGGCGGTGGCCCGCTCAGCGCGCTTGCCGACGTCCTTGGCGCCCTTGATGCGCAGCGCCTCGACCGCCTTGTCGAAGTCGCCGTCCGTCTCCACCAGCGCGTTCTTGCAATCGAGCATGCCGGCGCCGGTCAGCTCGCGAAGTCGCTTGACGTCGGCAGCGGTGTAGTTCGCCAATGCTCAGCCTTTCCTAGGATGCGTCTGTGGTTGGTGCGCCGGCGGCGGTGTCAGCGCCGGGGGCGGCGTCGGTGCCGGCGGCAGCGCCGGCCAGCAGTTCCTGCTCCCATTCCGGCAGCGGCTCGGCGGCCTCAGCTTCCGGCTTGCCGTCGCTGCGGCCCGCGCCGGCACGCGCCTGCAGACCCTCGGCGACCGCCTTGGCGATCACCGTTGTCAACAGCTCGGCCGAGCGGATCGCGTCGTCGTTGCCGGGGATCGGGTAGTCGACCTCGTCGGGGTCGCAGTTGGTGTCCAGGATCGCGATGACCGGGATGCCCAGCTTGCGGGCCTCGCCGACGGCGATGTGCTCTTTGTTGGTGTCCACCACCCAGACCGCAGACGGCACCTTGGCCATGTCCCGGATACCGCCCAGGGACCGCTCCAGCTTGTTCTTCTCCCGGGTCAGCATCAGGATTTCCTTCTTGGTGCGACCCTCGAAGCCACCGGTCTGCTCCATCGCCTCGAGCTCCTTGAGGCGCTGCAGCCGCTTGTGCACGGTGGAGAAGTTGGTCAGCATGCCGCCCAGCCAGCGCTGGTTGACGTACGGCATCCCGACCCGGGTCGCCTCCCTGGCGACCGAGTCCTGCGCCTGCTTCTTGGTGCCGACGAACAGCACCGTCCCACCGTGGGCGACGGTTTCCTTGACGAACTCGTATGCGTTGTCGATGAAGGTCAGCGTCTGCTGCAGATCGATGATGTAGATGCCGTTGCGGTCGGTGAAGATGAACCGCTTCATCTTGGGGTTCCAACGACGGGTCTGATGCCCGAAGTGCGCGCCGCTGTCAAGCAGCTGCTTCATGGTTACGACAGCCATGGTGAAGCCACGTCCTTTTCTCGGTTGTCGCCCGGCGTCGGGTGAAGCCGGGCCCTGGCGCCTGCTGCGATGCCGAACCCGCTGCCAGGTACACCTGGTCACGGGACCGCTCGGCATGCTGATGCGGATCCCTGGACTACTGGGTCGCGATGCAGACGCGCGAAGTCAGCCCGCTTGTCACGAGCTGCGCCGAGAAGTTTACACCGACTCGGCGACCGGAATTCCCACGCCGCAGAGCTGTCCACAGCGACTGGTCCGATCCCGCGCGTGCGGCTGCACTGATCAGGTGCGATGGCTGGTAGTGGTGTTGTTCCTGTGCTGGGTGCTGCTGAACGCACCGCCGGCAGACGCCGACAACGGGCGGTTCAGCTGGCCGCTGCGCCCGCCGCCGACGGTGGTCCGGGTATTCGACGCGCCGCGCCCGGATTGGCTGGCCGGGCACCGCGGTGTGGACCTGGCCGGTCGACCGGGTCAGCCGGTGTACGCCGCCGGCGAGGCGACAGTGGTGTTCGCCGGGTCGGTCGCCGGACGGCCGGTGGTGTCGCTGGCCCACCCGGGCGGATTGCGCACCAGCTACGAACCGGTCCGGTCAGCGGTGCGCGCGGGACAATCGGTGACGTCGGCGACGGCGATCGGTGACCTGCTCGCCGGGCACGCCGGTTGCCCGGCGCCGGCGTGCCTGCATTGGGGCGCGATGGGGGGGGCGGCGTCGCGAGCCGACTACGTGGACCCGCTCGGCCTGCTGGCGGTCACGCCGATCCGGCTCAAACCATTGCCGGGTCAGGCGCGCGGATGAGCCTGGTCGTGTACCGCGCGCAGCCTGGCCACCGCGACGTGCGTGTAGAGCTGGGTGGTGGCCAGGCTGGAATGGCCGAGCAGTTCCTGGACCACGCGCAGGTCGGCGCCACCTTCGAGCAGGTGGGTGGCAGCGCTGTGCCGCAGTCCGTGCGGTCCCATGTCGGGCGCGCCGTCCACGGCGGCGACGGTTTGGTGCACCACCGTGCGGGCCTGCCGGACGTCCAGACGGCGGCCGCGGGCCCCCAGCAGCAGCGCGGGACCGGACTCGGCGGTGACCAGTTCGGGACGCCCGTGCGTCAACCACGCCTGCAGCGCCGCGGCGGCCGGCTGCCCGAACGGCGCGGTGCGCTGCTTGTTGCCCTTGCCGAGCACCCGGACCACTCGATGCCCGGTGTCGACGTCGTCGACATCCAGCCCGCACAGCTCGCTGACCCGGATCCCGGTCGCGTACAACATCTCCACGATCAGCCGGTCCCGCAGGGCCAGGGGATCGCCCTGCTGCGCACCGGATTCGGCGGCCGACATGGCGGCCAGCGCCTGGTCCTGGCGCAGCACCGCAGGCAGGGTGCGGTGCGCCTTGGGGACCTGCAGGCGGGCGGCGGGGTCGTTTGCGATGATGCCGCGCCGCAGCGCCCACGCGGTGAAGGCTTTGACCGACGACGTGCGCCGGGCCAGGGTGGTGCGCGCGGCGCCGGCGCCGGCCGCGGCGGCCAGCCAGGCCCGCAGCACCGGCAGGCTCAGCGTCTGCAGACTGGATCCACGCTCGGCGAGAAAGTCCAGCAGCGCCCGCACGTCCCCCAGATAGGCCCGACGGGTATGCGCCGACCGGCCGCACTGCAGGTCGAGATATTCGTCGAACTCGTCAAGGATCGCCTGCACTCCCCCACGCTCGCAGACGCGGCACGGCGATTCAGCGGACGCGCCGCAGCGTGTCCGGGGTGAGATCTGTCAGCGTCGGATAGCCGTCGACGGCCATGATCAGGTCGGCTTCGGCGAGCAGCATCCGCAGCACGTGCACCAGGCCGTCGACGCCGCCAAGCGCGAGGCCGTAGGAATAGGGCCGGCCGACGCCGACCGCGGTCGCACCCAGGGCCAGCGCTTTGATGATGTCGGCGCCGCTGCGGATGCCCGAGTCGAACAGCACCGGCAGCCCGTCCGCCGCCTCGACCACGTCCGGCAGGCAGTCCAGGGCGGGCAGCCCACCGTTGGCCTGCCGACCGCCGTGGGTCGAGCAGTAGATGCCGTCGACGCCGCCGTCCTTGGCGCGCCGCGCGTCGTCGGGATGGCAGATCCCTTTGAGGATCAGCGGCAGGTCGGTCAGCGAGCGCAGCCAGGGCAGGTCGTCCCAGGTCAGCGGGTTCCCGAAGGTCTGGGCCCACTGCAGCACCGCGCCTTGCGGGTCTTCCTCGGGCGGGCGCGGCAGGCTGGCGCGGAAGACCGGGTCGCTGGTGTAGTTGCTCAGGCACAACCCGCGCAGCTGGGGAAAGTTGGCGGTGGTGAGGTCCCGCGGTCGCCAACCGGGAATCCAGGTGTCCAGCGTGACGACGATCGCCTTGTAGCCGGCCGCTTCGGCACGCTGCACCAGGCTGGCGGCCAGTTCCCGGTCCTTCGGGGTGTACAGCTGGAAGAAGCCCGGGGTGTCGCCGAATTCGGCCGCGACGTCTTCCAGCGGGTCGGCGGTCAGCGTGGACACCACCATCGGCACTCCGGTGCGGGCCGCCGCGCGTGCGGTCGCCAGGTCGCCGTGGCCGTCCTGCGCGCACAGTCCGATGACGCCGATCGGCGCCATGAACAGGGGCGAGGGCAGTTTCAACCCGAACACGTCGACGGAGAGGTCGCGTTCGGCGGCGCCGATGAACATGCGCGGCATCAGGCCCCACTGATCGAAGGCTTCCCGGTTGGCCCGCTGGGTGCGTTCGTCGCCCGCTCCCCCGACGACGTAGGACCACACTGACGGCGGCAGGGCCATTTCGGCCCGCAGCTCCAGTTCCGCGAAACTCATCGGCAGCTTGGGAGCGATCCCGGAGAGTCCTTGGAAGTAGATCTCGTACTGATAGTCGCCGTATGCCATGAGCTAGAGGATGCCAGTGGCCCGCGCTACTGGTCCGGGCCCTCCGCCTCGGCGAGTTCCTTTTTCCACTCCCGGAACGACTCTTCGGTGCGCCCGCGCCGCCAATATCCGGAGATCGACGCCCACTGGGCATCGACGCCGCGTTCCTTGCGGATGTAGGGCCGCAGGTTGTGCATGACGGCTTGTGCTTCGCCGTGGATGAAGACGTGCACCTGCCCCGGCAGCCAGGGCGAGGTGGTGACCGCCTCGATCAGCGGTGCGTGATCGCCCGCGCGGTCTTCGGGAACCAGGTCGGCGCGGCCGCCGCGCACAATCCAGAACACGTCCACACCTTCGGGTGCGGTCAACGGGATTTCGTCCTCGGGAAAGCCGACCTCGATGAAGGCCTTGCCGACCGCAGTTTCGGGCAGTGCCTCCAGCGCTGCGGCGATGGCGGGCAACGCGGATTCGTCTCCGGCCAGCAGATGCCAGTCGGCGGCCGGGTCGGGAGTGTAGGCGCCGCCGGGGCCCATCAGATAAATCGGCTGGCCCGGTTCGGCCGCGGCCGCCCACTGTCCGGCCACGCCGTGCTCGCCGTGCACCGCGATGTCGACGGTGATCTGGCCGGCCTGTTCATCCACGCGGCGCACGGTGATGGTGCGCACCGAGGGCCGGTGCGCGGGGGGCAACTCGGCGAAGCTGTCGATCGTCAACGGCTGGGGTAGCCCGTTGATGTCGACGTTGTCGGGGACGAACACCAACTTGACGTAGGAGTCGGTGAACTTGCTCGGCACGAAGGCGTCGAAATCCTTGGCGCCCAGCACCAACCTGACCATGTGCGGCGTGAGCTGTTCGGTACTGACGACCTCGAATGCCTGCAGCGGCCGACCTGCCACCGTGTCCTCCTGTCCCGCGGTCGTCCCGTCCCGCGCCGCGATACCCACACCCGACCCCAGTCGACTATACGAGTCGGGTTTTGCCGCGACCGTGCCGTGCGATCCGCCACCGGCCGTCGTCGCACTCGACCAAGCCGGCAACCTCGAGCAGCGCCAGTGGCCCCAGTACCTGTTCGGGAACCAGGCCGGACGCGACCGCGATCTGTTCGACGGTGGCCGCGCCACGGCCCGGCAACGCGTCGTGCACCCGTTGCTCGGCCTCGCTCACACCGTCCAGCACGGTGGCGGGCCGTGACTCCTCGGGCGCCAGTTCCCCGATGCGGCCCACCATTTCGACGACATCGTCAGCACGGGTGACCAGCTCCGCGCCGTTGCGCAGCAGTACATGACATCCCGCTGAGGCCGACGACGTGACCGGCCCGGGTACCGCGGCCACTACCCGCCCCAGCGCGCGCGCCCACGCTGCGGTGTTGGCGGCACCGCTGCGCAGCCCCGCTTCCACCACGACCGCGGCGCCGGCGACGGCGGCCACCAGGCGGTTGCGGGTGAGGAACCGGTGCCGGGCCGGCCGGGTACCGGGCGGGTACTCGGTGACCAGCAGCCCGTGCCGGCTGATGCGGTGCAGCAGCGCGGAGTGCCCGGCCGGATACGGCACGTCGATCCCGCCGGCCATTACTGCCACCGTGCTGCCCTCGGCGGCCAGCGTTGCCCGGTGCACCACACCGTCGATGCCGAAGGCACCGCCGGAAACGGTTGCCACCTCCCGGTCGACCAGACCGGCCGCCAGATCGGCCGCCATGTGCTCGCCGTAGCTGGTGGCGGCCCGGGTGCCGACGATGGCGGCCGACCGGTGGGACACCTCGGCCAAGTCGACGGGCCCGATCGCCCACAGCGCCAGCGGCGGCCCGCCGCGCGATGTGACCGCCGCGTTGTCGAAGGCGGCGAACGCCAGCACCGGCCACTCCGCGTCGTCGGGTGTGATCAACCGGCCGCCGCGCCGCTCGAGCAGCTCCAAATCCGCTGCCGCCTGGTCGATGTGGCGCCGGGCCTCGGTGCGTCGGGCCAGATCCGGACAACCCGGTAGCCCGGCCTCCCCACGCTTGATCCGCTCGGCCGCCTCCTGCGCCCCGACGCATCGCACCAGCGTGGCGAGCTCCGCGCAGGGCGGTTCGACGACCCGCGACAGGTAGGCCCATGCCCGCGACTGCGGATCGGTGGCGCTCATCGTGCCGCCCCCGCCTGCCGGAAGCTGAGCGCGGTGGCGACGTCGTCGCGGCCAGGTGACGTGCGCCCGGCGAGGTCGGCCAGACTCCAGGCGACCCGCAACGTCCGATCGACCCCGCGGATGCTCAGCACCCCGCACCTCAATGCGGTGTGCAGTGGCTCCATCGTGGCGTGGCCGAGCCGGAATTTCCGGCGCAGCAGCGCGCCGGAGACTTCGGCGTTGGTACGACAACCGTGCGGCCGCCACCGGTCGGCTGCGGCCGCCCGGGCCTGCGCCACCCGGTGCCGGACCTGCGCGGTGGATTCACCGTCGGCAGGCGCGAACGCTCCCGATCGCACCACGGTCATCTGGACCCGCAGGTCCACCCGGTCGAGCAGCGGACCGGACAACTTGCTCAGGTACCGCCGCCTGACCGCGGCGGGACAGACGCAGTCCTGCGGGTCGGCCGGCGCGCACGGACACAGGTTCGCTGCCATCACCAGCTGGAACCGGGCCGGGTAGCACGCGACGCCGTCGCGGCGGGCCAGCCGAATCTCACCGTCCTCCAACGGTGTCCGCAATGCGTCCAGGGCGCTGGCGCCGATCTCGGCGCACTCGTCGAGGAACAACACGCCGCGGTGCGCGCGGCTGACCGCACCTGGGCGGGCCATCCCGCTGCCGCCGCCGACGAGGGCGGCCACGGTGGCACTGTGGTGCGGCGCCACGAACGGCGGCCGGGTGATCAGCGGTGTGTCTCCGGCCAGCAGGCCGGCCACCGAATGGATCGCGGTGACCTCCAGCGCCTCGCTGTCGGTCAGCGGCGGCAGCAGCCCCGGGAGACGTTGTGCCAGCATCGTTTTGCCCACCCCCGGTGGGCCGGTCATCATCAGGTGGTGCGCCCCCGCGGCCGCCACCTCGACAGCGAACCGGGCGTGGGACTGACCGACGACGTCGGCCAGATCCACCACCGGCTCGTCGGCGGGCGCCGACCCCAGCACCGGGCCGTCCAGGCCGCCGCTTCCGTTCAGCCAGCCTTTCAGCTGTCCGAGGGTGCGCACCCCCCATACCTCGATACCGTCGACCAGGCAGGCCTCGGGCAAATTCGCGCTGGGAACCACGACGGCGGGCCAGCCGTCGCGCTTGGCGGCCAGCACCGCGGGCAGCACCCCCCGGACCGGACGCACCCGGCCATCCAGCGCCAGCTCGCCGAGCAGCACCGTCTTCTCCAGCCGGTGCCATGACCGCTTGCGCTGCGCCGAGAGCACCGCGGACGCCAGCGCGATGTCGTAGACGGATCCCATTTTCGGCAGTGTGGCCGGTGACAGCGCGAGCGTGAGCCGGGCCTGCGGCCAGTCGTTGCCGCAATTGCTGACCGCCGCGCGCACCCGGTCCCGGGACTCCTGCAACGCCGCGTCGGGCAGGCCGACCAGATGCACGCCCGGCAGTCCCGAGCTGATATCGGCTTCGATTTCCACGATGTGCCCGTCCAGGCCTTGCACGGCGACCGAGAATGCGTGCCCGAGCGCCATCACCCGACCGCCTTGAGGTGGGTGAGCTCCGGGACGCGCCGGCGTCCGATGCGCACCGCGATCACGTCGATGCGGATCACCGCCCAGCGCTGCTGCTGACCGGCCAGCCAAAGTCCCGCGAGCCTGCGCAACCGGCGCACCTTGGCGTCGGTCACCGCCTGCGCCACGCCACCGTATCCGTCCGTCGTGCGGGTCTTGACCTCGACGAAAATCACTGTGCGAGTGGCTATATCAGCAGCGATCACGTCGAGTTCCCCGTAGCGGCAGCGCCAGTTCCGGTGCAGGATGCGCAACCCCAGGCCGGTCAGGTGTGCTACGGCCAGCTGTTCACCGAACGCTCCGAGCTGCGCCCGGGTCATCGTTTCTTGGCTCGTCATGAGGCTCACCCTGCAGGCGGGCCCCGACACGGCCGGTGGTGGCGGATGCGCAGCACCCGGTTGCGCCGCTACCTATCCACACCCGGGCATTCATCCACAGCCCGAGCAGACGCGGCCGTCAGGCGCGCTTGCTGGGCACGATGATCACGACGATCAACGTCAGGATGCTGAAGAACAGGCCGCACAGTCCCCAGATGACAGCGCTGCGTCCCTTCATCGACGCGATCACCGCGCAGACGATCGCCGCGATCACGCTGCCGACCATGACGAAGATCCCTTTGATCCCGCGCAGGATGAACCCCGCTGCCTCGGGATTGCTTTGCGCGGCGGTAATGACTTCGTGCAGCATGGCCGTCTCCTGGACTGAGTGAGGTGAGCTCGGTGAAGCGCTAGGACCGGCTACCCTCGCGGCCCGGGTCTCAATCCACGGTGACCCGGTCCACCCGGGTGTAGACGTTCATCGAATCCGCGCGCAGGAACGCCACCAGCGTGATCCCGGACTCTTCGGCCAACGAGACGGCCAACGACGACGGCGCCGAAACCGCGGCCAGCACCGGAATCCCGGCCATCAGCGCCTTCTGGGTCAACTCGAAGGACGCCCGCCCGCTGACCAGCAGCACCGTGCCCGCCAACGGCACCCGCCCGTGTTCCAGCGCCCAGCCGATCACTTTGTCCACGGCGTTGTGCCGGCCGATGTCCTCGCGTGCGGCCAGCATCGTCCCGTCCACCCCGAACAGCGCCGCGGCGTGCAGCCCGCCGGTGGAGGCGAAAACCTTTTGGGCGTCCCGCAATTGGTCCGGCATCGCCTCCAGGCTGGCCGCGGCAACGGTGGCGGGATCATCCCCGGGCGCGTGCCGGCTGATCAGCCGCACCGCCTCCAGTGACGCCTTACCGCAGACCCCGCACGACGACGTGGTGTAGAAGTTGCGGGTCACATCCAGATCGGGCACGTCGACACCCGGCGCCAGCGTCACGTCGAGCACGTTGTAATTGTTACCGCCGTCGGCATCTTGGCCTGCGCAGTAGCGAATCGTGCGTACGTCCTCGCGCCGGACAAGCACTCCTTCGGTGAGTAGAAAACCTTGTGCCAGTTCAAAATCGGCACCCGGGGTGCGCATGGTCACGGTGACCGCGGTGCCGTTGACGCGGATCTCCAACGGCTCCTCGACGGCCAGCGTCTCCGGCCGGGTGATCGCCCGGCCGGCGGCGAGATGCCGAACGCGCCGACGCGCGGTGACGTGTCCCACTAACCGCCCGGCTCCACTCGGATCACGATCGCCTTGGACACCGGGGTGTTCGATTTCGCCGCGGTGTGGTCGAGCGGCACCAGGGCATTCGTCTCGGGGTAGTAAGCGGCCGCATTGCCGACCGGCGTCGAATACTGCACCACCAGAAAGTCTTTCGCCCGGCGCTCCTTGAGCCGGCCTGCACTGTCGGTCCACTCCGACACCAGATCCACCCGGGCGCCGGGGGTCAGACCGAGCGCCTCGATATCGGCGGGGTTGACGAACACCACCCGGCGGCCGCCCTTGACCCCTCGGTAGCGGTCGTCGAGCCCGTAGATCGTGGTGTTGAACTGGTCGTGGCTGCGCAGCGTCTGCAACACCAGCCGCCCGGGTGGCACCTGAACCCACTGCAGCGGATTGATGGCGAAGTTGGCTTTGCCTGTGCTGGTACGGAATTCGCGTGAATCGCGGGGCGGATGCGGCAGCTGGAAGCCGTCGGGCCGGCGCACCTTGCGGTTGTAGTCGGCACAACCGGGCACCACCGCGGCGATGGCGTCGCGGATGGTGTCGTAGTCGTCGGCGAACCGCTCCCATGGCACGGGGTGCGCCGGGCCCAGCAGGGTCCGGGCCAGCCGGCAGACGATCTCCACCTCGCTGCGCAACTCGTCGCTGGGCGGCTGCAGGCCACCGCGGGACAGATGCACCATCGACATCGAATCCTCAACCGATACAAGCTGTTTGCGACCGCCGCGGATGTCGCGGTCGGTGCGGCCCAGGGTGGGCAGGATGAGCGCGGTGCTGCCGTGCACGATGTGGCTGCGATTGAGTTTCGTCGAAATCTGTACAGTCAGCGCGCAATTGCGGAGCGCGGCCTCGGTGACGGCGGTGTCCGGCGTGGCCGAGGCGAAGTTGCCGCCCATGCCGACGAACACGCTGGCGCGGCGGTCCCGCATGGCGCGGATCGCGGCCACCGTGTCATACCCGTGCGCACGGGGGCTGGTGATCCCGAACTCACGGTCCTGAGCGGCCAGGAACGGTTCGGGCATCTGCTCCCAGATGCCCATGGTGCGGTCGCCCTGGACATTGGAGTGTCCGCGCACCGGGCACACTCCCGCGCCGGGTTTGCCGATCATGCCGCGCAGCAACAGCACATTGGTGATCTCGCCGATCGTGGCAACCGCGTGCGTGTGCTGCGTCAGGCCCATTGCCCAGCACACCACGGTGCGTTGGGACGCCATCAGCATCGCGGCGACGCGCTGGAGTTGCGCACGTCCGATGCCGGTGGCGGCCGCCACGTCGTCGAGGTCGATTTCCAGGGTGCGCCGGCGGTACTCATCGAAGCCGGCACAGTGCCGGTCGACGAATTCGCGGTCGATCACCGTGCCCGGGGCGCGCTCGTCGGCCTCGAGCAGCAGCCTGCCCAGACCCGCGAACAGCGCCATGTCGCCACCCAGCCGCACCTGGACGAACTCGTCGGTGATGGGAATGCCCCGGCCGAGCACCCCGTGCACCTTCTGCGGGTCCTTGAACCGGATCAGTCCCGCCTCGGGCAGCGGGTTGACGGTGATGACCCTGGCGCCGTTGTCTTTCGCCTTCTCCAGAGTCGAGAGCATGCGGGGATGGTTGGTGCCCGGGTTCTGTCCGGCGATGACGATCAGGTCGGCGTGCACCACGTCGTCGACGGTGACCGAACCCTTTCCGATGCCGATGGATTCGGTCAGCGCCGAACCCGAGGATTCGTGGCACATGTTGGAGCAGTCGGGCAGGTTGTTGGTGCCGAAACTGCGCACCATCAGCTGGTAGCAGAACGCGGCCTCATTGCTGGTCCGCCCCGAGGTGTAGAACACCGCCTCATCCGGGCTGTCCAGGGCGTTGAGCTGATCGGCGATCAGCCGATAGGCGGCTTCCCAGCCGATCGGCCGGTAGTGGTCGTCACCGGGCCGCAGCACCATGGGCTGGGTGAGCCGACCCTGCTGGGAAAGCCAGTATTCCGGCTTCGCTGCCAGGTCGGCGATCGAATGCCGGGCGAAGAACTCCGGGTCCACCACCCGCTTGGTGGCTTCTTCGCCGACCGCTTTGGCGCCGTTTTCGCAGAACTCGGCCAGCTTGCGGCCACCGTGTTCCTCCGGCCAGGCGCACCCCGGACAGTCGAAACCGTTGCGCTGATTCAGCTTGGCCAGCGCCCGCGCGGTGCGCACCGCACCCATCTGCTCCAGGTCGCGCTGCAGCGACACCATGACCGCGCGCACTCCCGCCGCGTCCTGCTTGCGCGGCGTGACGGTTACCGCGTGTTCGTCGTAGTCGGCGGGAATGTCACCGGGTCCGCCGGAACGCTGAAACCACACGGCGTCAACGTACCCCGATTCGGGCGCACTCCACCGAATCCTGCTCGGTCGGGCACACTCAGCGACGACGTACGTCACCAAATGTGTGCGCGATGCCACAGTTGGCTACTACTACCGGGTTCAATACCACTTGGAGGGTACGAGGGACCATGAAATTGATCGCGCCGGCCGACTCGATGTTCCTGCTCGGGGAATCCCGCGAGCACCCGATGCACGTCGGCAGCCTGCAGTTGTTCCAGCCACCTGATGGCAAGGACGAAGACTTCGTGACCGAGGCCTACGAATCGATGCTCAACCGCACCGACGTCCAGCCGACGTTCCGCAAGCACCCGGCGTTCGTGGGTCCGGTCACCAACCTGGCGTGGTCGGAGCAGAAGGACATCGAACTCGACTACCACTTCCGCCGGTCGCACCTGCCCCGTCCGGGCCGGGTCCGCGAGTTGCTCGAGGTGTGTTCACGCTGGCACGGCAGCCTGCTCGACCGGCACCGCCCGCTGTGGGAAGCGCACCTCATCGAGGGCCTCAACGACGGGCGCTACGCCGTCTACACAAAATTCCACCACTCGCTGATGGATGGTGTCTCGGCGATGCGGCTGATGCAGCGCGCGTTCACCAACGACCCGAACGACGACGAGGTCCGGGTGCCGTGGGAGCTGAAACCGCGCCACAAGCCGGACTCGGGCGGCGGCTCGTCGCCGCTGCAGGCGCTGACCGGTGCGATCGGTTCCGCAGCGGGTCTGGCGCCGTCGACCCTGACGCTGGCGCGCGCCGCCCTGATCGAGCAGCAACTCACGTTCCCCTTCCGGGCCCCCAAATCCATGTTCAACGTGCGGATCGGCGGCGCGCGGCGCATTGCCGCGCAGTCGTGGCCGCTGGAACGCATCTTCAGCGTGAAGAAGGCCGCGAACGTCAGCTTCAACGACGTGGTGTTGGCGATGTCGGCGGGCGCACTGCGCACGTATCTGATCGAACAGAATGCCCTGCCCGACGCGCCGCTGATCGCGATGGTGCCGGTGAGCCTGCGCAAGGAGGACAGCGACGGCGGCGGCAACTCGGTGGGAACCGTGCTGTGCAACCTCAACACCCATGTCGAAGACGCGGGCGATCGGCTGCGCGGGATCAACTCGTCGATGACCGAACAGAAAGAGCTGTTCAACCAGCTCCCCCAGGTTCAGCAGCTGGCATTGTCGGCGTTCCTCACCGGCGGCCTGTTCCTCGGTCTGGTACCCGGATTCATCCGCACCGCACCGCCGCCGTTCAACATCGTGATCTCCAACGTGCCGGGCTCCAAGGAGAAGTTGTATTGGCGCGGCGCGGAGCTGGTCGGCAACTATCCGCTGTCGATCACGCTGGATGGGCAGGCGATGAACATCACCGTGACCAATAACGGTGACAATCTGGACTTCGGTTTGGTGGGCGCCCGGGGCAGCGTGCCGCACCTGCAGCGGATGCTCAGTCATCTGGAGACGTCGCTGAAAGACCTCGAGCGCGCAGTCGGCGTGTGACGCCTGTGACGACCGCGCTAGTCTACGGCCAGCACCCGCTGCGCCGAAGGGAGGTGACGACTTGGTCAACGAACCGAGCGCCGCCGACGGCCCGACCCCGGGTGGGTCGACGGCCGATCCCGCGACGGTGTTCGCCGCCCTGGCCGAGATCCTCTACCAGGGCACGGACCCGACCCAGATGTATGCGGCGATCTGCGTGGCCGCCACTCTGGTCGTGCCCGGCTGCGACCACGCCAGCCTGCTGGTCAAGCGCGACGACCGCTACGTGACGGTGGGTGCCAGTAGCCGACTCGCCTACCAGGTCGACGACCTGGAACGACGAGCCGGCGACGGTCCGTGCATCGACGCGATCGAGGAGGAGACCCCGCAGATCGAGCCGGACCTGACCGTCCCGAACCAATGGCCCAGGTTCGCCGAGCGCCTGGTCGCCGAAACGCCGGTGCGCGGCGCGATGGGCTTTCGGCTGCTGATGGACAGGCGCAAGAACGCTGCGTTGAACCTGTTCAGCGAAACGCCCAACCTCTTCGATGCCGAAGCCGCCGGACGGGCCGCGGTGCTGGCGGCGTTCGCCGGTGTGGCCATCAACGCGATCGCGCAGGGCGAGGACGCCGCCAGCCTGCGCCGCGGCTTACTGAGCAACCGGGAAATCGGCAAAGCCGTGGGCATGCTGATGATGCTGCACCAGATCGGCGAAGACGAGGCCTTTGATCTGCTGCGCCGGCACTCGCAGAGCCTGAACATCAAACTTGCCGACGTGGCGCGCCACGTCGTCGACGCCCGCGGTCAGCTGCCGCCCGGCTGACTACTCCGGTAAGCGGAGTTCGGGTTTCTCCACCTCTTCGATGTTGACGTCCTTGAACGTCACCACCCGCACCTGTTTGACGAACCGGGCCGGACGGTACATGTCCCACACCCACGCGTCGGCCAGGCGGAGCTCGAAATACACCTCGCCGTCGGCGTTGCGCGGCACCATCTCGACACTGTTGGCCAGATAGAACCGGCGCTCGGTTTCCACGACGTAGCTGAACTGACCGACGATGTCCTTGTATTCGCGGTACAGCGAGAGCTCCATCTCGGTTTCATACTTTTCGAGATCTTCTGCACTCATCTGCTCAGACGTCCTCTTCCCGGATCTTGGGCTCCATCTTTCCTCACTGACAAACGCCGCTCTCGGGCGGACCACCGGTGGTGAGCACAGTCCCGGTCGCGACCCGGCGCACGTTGATGAACGAACGGCGATGTTCGGGGCACGGACCCAGCCGGGTCAGCGCCCGGCTGTGCGCGGGGGTGCTGTAGCCCTTGTGGTCGGCGAAGCCGTAGCCGGGATGATCGGCTTCCATCGCGACCATCAACCGGTCGCGACTGACCTTGGCCAGCACGCTCGCCGCGGCGATACAGGCCGCCGCGGCATCCCCGCCGATCACCGGCAGCGACGGCACCGCCAACCCGGGGACCCGGAATCCGTCGCTGAGTACATAGCCGGGCCGCACCGACAGGCCGGCCACCGCGCGTCGCATGCCTTCGATGTTGGCCACGTGCACGCCGCGGCGATCGACCTCGGTCGAGGGAATGAACACCACGTGATAGGCCAGCGCGTAGCGGCGGATCAACGGAAACAACCGCTCCCGTACCTTCTCCGTCAGCTTCTTCGAATCATCAAGGGCAGCAAGGCTTTCCAGGCGCCCCGGACCGAGGACGCAGGCCGCGACCACCAACGGGCCGGCGCAGGCGCCGCGACCCACCTCGTCGACCCCCGCAACCGGGCCCAGTCCGTTGCGGTACAGCGCGGACTCCAGGGTGCGCAACCCTGACGACTTGCGGATCACCGTCCGCGGCGGCCACGTCGTGGCCATCGTCACTGAGCCTGCTGAGGGTTCACCGAACCCACGCCACCCCACCGTTTCGGCGGCCACACGATGAAGCGCGCTTTGCCGATGACGTTGCCGACCGGAACCGTACCGGCGGTCGGGTCACCCGTGCACAGCATCGGGCAGTGCGCCCGGGAGTCCGCCGAGTGGGTCCGGTTGTCACCCATCACCCACAACCGTCCCGGCGGCACGGTGACCGGCCCGAACTCACTGCCCAGACAGGGATACACCGACGGGTCGGCCATCATCGTGTTCGGGTCGAGGTACGGCTCCTTCAACGTCTTGCCGTTGACCGTCAAGCCGGTGTCCGCCCGGCACTGGACTGTTTGTCCACCGACCGCGATGACGCGCTTGACCAGGTCATTTTCGTCGGGCGGCACGAATCCGATGAACGACAGCGCGTTCTGGATCCAGCGCATCGCGGGGTTGTGCGAGCGGATCGACTTGTAGCCGAGGTTCCACGACGGCGGGCCCTTGAAGACGATGACGTCACCCGGCTTCGGTTCGCCGAAGCGGTAGGTGAGCTTGTCGACCATGATGCGGTCGCCGACGCAGGTCGGGCAGCCGTGCAGGGTCGGTTCCATCGATTCCGACGGGATCAGATACGGGCGCGCAACGAACGTCAGCATCACGTAGTACAGGACGATCGCGATCACCAGCAGCGACGTCAGTTCCCGCAGGGTGGACCGTTTCGGCTTCGCATCCTCGGCCTCGGGCGCCGTGTCGACCGGCTCGGCCTTCCCTGCAGCGGTCGCGACGGGCTCGTCGGACGCGCTCGGGTCGAGCGACTGCGGCGCCGACCGCACGAGGTCAGGGTCCGAAGACGAGTCCTCCGGAGGGGACTTTTCCGTTTCCGTCACGAGCTCAGCGTAGCCAGGGCTCGAAGCTCTCGCGGTCAGCGCTGCTGGGCGAGGTCAGCGCTTTTCCTTGATCTTGGCCTTCTTGCCACGCAGCTCGCGCAGGTAGTACAGCTTGGCGCGACGGACGTCGCCCCGGGTCACCACCTCGATGTGATCGATGTTCGGCGAATGCACCGGGAAGGTCCGTTCGACGCCCACGCCGTAGCTCTCCTTGCGGACCGTGAACGTCTCGCGGATGCCACCGCCCTGCCGGCGGATCACCACACCCTTGAACACCTGGATACGCTCCTTGGCGCCCTCGATGACCTTCACGTGCACGTTGATGGTGTCGCCCGGGTTGAACGCGGGGATGTCGTCGCGCAGCGACGCCTGGTCGACGAAGTCCAGCCTGTTCATTGGAAAGACACTTCCTCGGGGTCGCGGCCGGATGAACTACCCGCACGCAGGCGCGCGGCGATCACCAAGCCGATGGGTTTCGGGCTTCTCAAGTGCGTCTCGCAGCAGGCGGCAGGCACGGGCCGGCCGACGACCGCCGGAGACAACCGCCCAATTGTGCCAGATGGTGCGCATGCAGTGAAAATCACAGGAAACTGTAGTGGTTCGCGTCCGCCCTGAAGCGCCTGCAAATGGTACATATGACAGGGGTTCAAACCGCGCGGAATCTATACCTGGACCAGCCCCGGAAGTTCGGGCCCGGGACAGCATCCGGCGCGGCTGACCCCCGCCCACTAGAGACGCCCACGGGACGGCTGAAGGAGTGCGATGCGAGCCCGGCCGCTGACCCTGCTGACCGCCGTAGCCGCGGTGGCGCTGGTGGTTGTCGCGGGTTGCGAGGCGACGGTGCACGCCAAAGCATTCGACTCCCCCGCCCAGCCGGTGTCGGAGTCGCCGACCCAATCGCAGCCGCAGCTGGTCGAACTGCTGCTGCGGGTGATCACGCCCAGTGGCAACCCGACGGCGCTGCCCATGCTGCGGCCCGGCGGGCTCGACGGAGTGCAGGCGCGGGTCCAGCAAGCCACCGAGCAGGCCGCGGCCAGCGGGGCGATCCTCTCGGTGGCCATCCTCGACCGGGCCACCCACCAGTTGGTCTCCAACGGCAACGACCAGATCATCGCCACCGCCTCGGTGGCCAAACTCTTCATCGCCGACCAGCTGTTGCTGCAGGAATCCGAGGGCAGGTCGGTGCTGTCCGCCGACGACCACCAGGCACTGGACGTGATGCTGCAGTCGTCCGACGACGACGCGGCCGAGCGGTTCTGGGGACAGGACGGCGGAGATGCCATCGTCACCCAGGTCGCGGCCCGGTACGGGCTGACCGCCACCACACCACCCAGTGACGGGCGGTGGTGGAACACCATCAGTTCGGCCGCCGACCTGATCCGCTACTACCAGGGGTTGCTGGACGGCTCGGGCGGTCTGCCGCAGGACCGGTCCCGGCTGATCTTCAACGATCTGGCCCGGTCCACCCCCACCGGGGTCGACGGGTACCCGCAACGGTTCGGGATACCTGACGGCCTGTACGCCGAACCCGTTGCGGTCAAACAGGGTTGGATGTGCTGCATCGGCGCGGACTGGATGCACCTGTCGACCGGTGTGATCGGCGCCGACCGGCGCTACATCATGGTGATCGAGTCGCTGCAGGCTGCTGACGACGCCACCGCTCGCGAGACGATCACCCAGGCCGTCAAGACGATGTTCCCCAACGGCCGCATCTGAGCGCCCGCGGTCAGTCCAGCAGTTCGGGCCGCCGCTCCCGGGTGCGCTGCATCGACACCTCCCGGCGCCAGGCCGCGATGCGGGCGTGGTCGCCGGAGAGCAGAACCGGCGGGACATCCAGGCCGCGCCAGCTCGGCGGTCGCGTGTAACTCGGGCCTTCCAGCAGTCGGTCCAGCGCCGGTGAATGCGAATCATGTTGGTGCGATGCGGGATTGCCCAGCACCCCGGCGAGCAGCCGCAGCACGGATTCGATCATCACCAGCGCCGCCGACTCGCCGCCGGGCAACACGTAGTCGCCGATCGACACTTCTTCCACACGCATCCGGCGGGCCGCATCGTCGACGACACGTTGATCGATGCCCTCGTACCGGCCACAGGCGAACACCAGGTGAGTTTCGGCGCTCCAGCGTTGCGCGGTGGCCTGGGTGAACAGCGCGCCCGCCGGCGTGGGAACCGCCAAAAGTGTCTGTTCGGTGCAGATTTCGTCCAGGGCGTCGCCCCAGACCGGTGCCCGCATGACCATGCCCGGGCCACCGCCGTAGGGCGCGTCGTCCACCGAGTGGTGCACGTCGTGGGTCCAGCGTCGCAGGTCGTGCACCTGCAGATCCACCAGGCCCGACGCAATCGCCTTGCCCGGCAACGACTGTCGCAGCGGTTCCAGGTAGGCCGGAAAGATCGTGACGACGTCTATTTTCATGGGATGCGCACGGTCAGCCCGGGTCCAGCAGACCGTCGGGCGGTTCGATCTCCACGGTGCCGTCTTCCAGCGAGACCGAGGTGACGATAGCGCTGACGAACGGCACCAGCACCTCGCCGGAATCGCCCGTGACAGCCAGCAGTTCGGCCCCGGCGGTGTGCAGCACCTCGGTGACGACACCGACCTGCCGCCCGCCGGTCGTGGTGACCCGCAGACCTTCCAGCTGGTGGTCGTAGTAGGTGTCCGGTTCCTCGATCGGCGGCAGTTCGTCGGAGTCGATCAGGAACAGGCTGCCCCGCAGCGCATCGGCGCCATCCCGGTCGGTGACCCCCGCCAGCCGGACCAGCAGCCGGGTGCCGTGCGGACGGGCGCCCTCGACGACGTAGCTGCGTTCGGGACCGGGATCGCGCGGTTTACGGGTCCGCAGCCTGCTGCCCGGCGCGAACCGGACGTCGGGATCGTCGGTGCGGACGTCGACGACGAGTTCGCCGGTGATGCCGTGGGCCTTGGCCACCCGCCCGACGATCAGCTCCATTCGAGCGCTACTGGTCGGTGTCCACCACGTCGACGCGGATGCCGCGGCCACCGATCCCGGCGACCAGGGTGCGCAGCGCGGTCGCGGTGCGTCCCCCGCGGCCGATCACCTTGCCCAGGTCGTCGGGGTGCACGTGCACCTCGACGGTGCGGCCGCGGCGGCTGGTCACCAGATCCACCCGGACATCGTCGGGGTTGTCGACGATGCCGCGAACCAGATGCTCAACGGCGTCGACCACGACAGTGCTCACAGCCCCGCTCAGCTTTCGGCTTCGGCAGCCGCCGCCGTTTCGCTCGGCGTCTCGGCGGCCGGCTCGGCAGCGGTCTCAGTGGTCTCGTCACCCTTGGCGGCCTTCTTCGGCGCCGACTTCTTCTTCGGCTTGGTGGCCTCGGTGGTGGGCCCGCCGTCGGCTGCGGCCAGGGCGGCATTGAACAGTTCGAGCTTGCTCGGCTTGGCGGGCTTGACCTTCAACCGGCCCTCGGCGCCGGGCAGGCCCTTGAACTTCTGCCAGTCGCCGGTGATCTTGAGCAGCTTGAGGACGGGCTCGGTGGGCTGTGCGCCGACCGACAACCAGTACTGGGCACGCTCGGAGTTGATCTCGATCAGGCTCGGCTCTTCCTTGGGGTGGTAGCGGCCGATGACCTCGATCGAGCGGCCGTCGCGGCGGGTGCGCGAGTCGGCGATCGCGATGCGGTACTGGGGATTGCGGATTTTGCCAAGCCGGGTGAGCTTGATCTTGACAGCCATAACTGAACTCCTGTGGGTGTCACGCTGCAATTCAGCAACCGGGGCGGAACGCCCGGGTCCGGTTTTGCCTCGCGTGTTGTGACCGGGTGCGATCATGATCGCGCCGCGGACAGCCGCCTATTGTGCCAGAACGTGGCGATCCGGCGGTAATTCGCTACAGCACCTTCTGAAAGGTCTTGGTCTCTACGCGCCGCGTCATCCGCCAGCCCTGCGGCGTGCGCACGAATTCGTCGTCGTACCAGAGACCACAGAACAGGATCTGGTCCTGCTGGCCGCCCAGCACCATCGGGTTGAAACAGATCACCCGCGAGGACGCGGTGTCGCCCTCGATGCGGACCGAGAAATTCCCCAGCATGTGCGCGTAGACCGGGAAATTCGGCAGCACCTCCGACAGCCACTTCTTGACCTCGGGATACGGGCCGTCGATACCGCCGAGTTCGCGGTAGTCGATATAGGCATCCGGCGTGAAGACGCGGTCCAGGTCGTCGAATCGACGCTGGTCGATGGCGGTGGAGTAATCCACGAGTAACTGCTGGATCTCCAGGCGGTCAGAAATCTCGGCCAGGCTCAACATGGGAACGATTCAACACCGCGGCGTAGCCGGGTTAAACTCTGCGCCCATGCGAAAGCTCGTGGCTACCGCCGCCGCGCTGGCGATGATCTGGGCCGCAGGCGTCACGTCCCCAGTGTCGGAAGCCGACACCGATGTGCAGCAGGTGGCCGGTTCGGTGCCGATCCCGGACGGGCCGGCGCAGACCTGGATCGTCGCCGATCTGGACAGTGGGCAGGTCCTGGCCGGCCGCGACCAGAATGTGCCGCACCCACCCGCCAGCACCATCAAGGTGCTGCTGGCGCTGGTGGCGCTCGACGAGCTGGACCTGAACTCCACCGTGGTGGCCGACCTCACCGACACCGCAGCCGAGTGCAACTGCGCCGGGGTGAAGCCGGGCCGCAGTTACACCGCCCGCCAGTTGCTCGACGGCCTGTTGCTGGTGTCGGGAAACGACGCCGCCAACACGTTGGCGCACATGCTCGGCGGCCAGGACGCCGCGGTGGGCAAGATGAACGCCAAAGCCGCGTCGCTGGGCGCCGGGAACACCCACGCGACGACCCCGTCCGGATTGGACGGCGCCGACGGCTCCGGTTGGACGACCGCCCATGATCTCGCGGTCATCTTCCGCGCGGCGATGGCCAACCCGACGTTCGCCCGCATCACTGCCGAACCGTCGGCGATGTTCCCCGGCGACACCGGCGACCAGCCGATCCTCAACCAGGACGAGCTGCTGGTCCGGTATCCCGGCGCCATCGGCGGCAAGACCGGTTTCACCAACGCCGCCCGCAAGACCTTCGTGGGCGCGGCCGCGCGCGGTGGCCGCCGGCTGGTGATCGCCATGATGTACGGGTTGGTCACCGCGGGTGGCCCAACGTACTGGGACCAGGCGGGCAACTTGTTCGACTGGGGATTCGCGGTGGGCCCGCAGTCCGGCATCGGCTCGCTGTAACCCCGGCCACTCGCCCGCGAGCGGACGCAGAATCGCACGAAATCGCTTGTGCTCGTGCGATTCTGTGTCTGCTCGCCCAGAGGTGCGGGCGCTCAGGCGCGCGGGTTCGGCCACGCCGCGGTGAGCAGCTCGGTCAGCACCGGGATCCGGCGCTCGGCGATTTCGGGTTGCGGCAGTACGCCTTCGACGATCGCGGCACCGTCGAAGACATTGGTCAGCAGCGCCACCAGGACCGGCAGCGTGTCCTGCGGGATGTGTTCGGTCCCCGGCATCGTGCGCGCCGCGTCGTACATCTTGGCGCGGTATTGCCAAAGTTCGTGCTGCAGGGTCGCTTTCAGTTTCTCGTCGGTGCGCGCGGCGATCATCAGCTCGTAGAGCACCGCGTTGGTGGAGCCGGCGGTGATGTCGCGCAGGATCGCCAGCGCCGACTCCAGCGCCGGCCGGTCGGCCGGAATCTCGGCGACCTGTTTGGTGAACGTCTCGATCTGCCGGCGCAACACCTCCGAGGCCGTCGCGGCCATGAAGTCGCCCATGTTGTCGAAGTGCCGGAACAGCGCACCCACCGACACCCCGGCGCGTTTGGTGATCACCGCCGCCGAGGCTCGGGCGTACCCGGACTCGACGATGGTGTCGATGCACGCGTCCAGCAGGCGCCCGACGGTCTCCTCGCGACGCTGCTGCTGCGTCCTGGCCATCTCAGGCCGGCACGCTGACCGCGGCCGCCTGCCGCTCACCGGCGCGCAGGTAGCGTCCCGACTTGACGGTCTGGCCGTAGCCCTCGCGGAACTCGCCGTCGCGGAAGACCACAGCGCCGCCCACCCCGGTGGCGACCACGGTCGCGTCGTTGCGGTTCACCATGCGGCTCAGTCCGCCGTAGAACGGGACCTCGGACTCGTGGTAGGTGTCCACCGAGTCGTCGAGGTGGGCGGGGTCGATGACGACGAAGTCGGCCCGGTCGCCTTCGCGCAGGGTGCCGGCGTTGATGCCGAACCACTCGGCGACCTCGGCGGTCAGCCGGTACACGGCTCGTTCCACGGTCAGGAACGGCTTGCCGGCCTGCAGTGCGTCCCGCGTCCGCTTGAGCAGTCGCAGCGGGAAGTTGTAGAACGCCATGTTGCGCAGGTGCGCGCCCGCGTCGGAGAACCCCATGTGCACGCTGGGATCGGCGGCCAGTTTGTCCAGCAGCTTGGGCCGGTGGTTGGCGACGATGGTCGTCCAGCGCACATTGCGCTCCCCGTTCTCGACCAGGATGTCGAGGAACGCGTCCAGCGGGTGCAGTCCGCGCTCGTCGGCGATCGCGCCAAAGCTCTTGCCCACCAACGACTTGTCCGGGCATTCCACGATGACAGCGTCGTGGAAGTCACGGTGCCACAACGACGGTCCGAGCTTCTTGCGGTCGAACTGGCGGCGGAACCGGCGGCGGTAGGCTTCGTCGGCCAATAGCTCGTTGCGCTGCAGTTGGTCCCGCAGGTGCAACGCCGCGGTGCCGGCACCGAACTCCTCGAAAACCGGCAGATCGATTCCGTCGGAATACAATTCGAACGGCACCGGCAGGTGCTGGAACCGCACGCTGGAAGCCAGCAGCTTATTGAGCAGCCGGGTACCGCGGCCGAACACATGCACCCCCATCGGCATCGACTTGGCGTCGGCGGAGACCAGCATGCTCATCCGAACACCCCTGCGGCGGTTGAGGATTCGACTGCTGGTGAGGAAGAACATCAGCGGGGACAGCGGGCTGTTGACGTTGGGCGCGCTCTGCAGGATGCGGCCGCGCTTGCGCAGCACCTTGATCAGCCGGCGCCGTTCCCGCCACGTCGCGAAGGTGGACGGCAGCGCACGGGACCGGAAGCGGTCGCCGTCGAGCTTGTCGATCGGCGCGTCCATCCCCGACATGCCCAGCATTCCGGCGTCCAGCGCCTCGTCGAGCAACTTCGCCATCTTCTCCAGTTCGGCGTCGGTGGGCCGCACTGTCTCGTCGGTGGCCCGCTCCAGGCCGAGCACCGCGGTCCGCAGGTCCGAATGACCGAGCATGGAACTCACATTCGGCCCCAGCGGCAGTGCGTCGAGCGTCTCGATGTACTGCTGAGGCGTCGACCAGTTCTTGTTGCTTTCCAGCGCACCGAGGACGAAGTCGCGCGGCACCGCCTCGACGCGACTGAACAGGTCGGCGGCATCCTCGGAGTTGGCGTAGACCGTCGACAGCGAACAGTTGCCCAGCAACAGGGTGGTCACCCCGTGCCGCACCGACTCGCGCAGTCCCGGGTCGAGCAGGATCTCGGCGTCGTAGTGGGTGTGCACGTCGATGAAGCCGGGCAGCACCCATTTGCCGGCCGCGTCGATCACTTCGGGACAGCCGGTCTCGTCCAGCGGCACCGACGACACGGCGGCCACCACGCCATCGCGGATGCCCAACGTCCTGGTCTGCGGCACCGCACCGGTGCCGTCGAACCACAGGCCGTCACGGATGATCACGTCGTAAGTCACAGTTCCTCCAAGTCGTGGGCTGCCGCGACGCTAACATAGATAGCGATCGCTCGCAATCTTTTCAAGGGCTGGCCGCGGGGTCCGGGACGTCGACGCCCGGCGGCACGTTTCCGCTGCGGTGCGCTGCAGCCGGGACGCGGATGACGCCACCGCGCCGGCCGCACTCGTCGCCGGTCACCGTGGTCACCATCTCGCCGACCAGCTCTGAGTGGGAGCGGGGCCGCAGCGACAGCACCTGCGTGGCTTGCTGATGGTTCGCCGAAGTCTCGGAGGCCGCGCACGGAACGCGCACGGTTCTCGGCCGCGACCGCCACTGCCCGTCGGCGAATTCGAACACCATCACGGTGTGGCCGTGGTCGTCGAGCAGAATCGCCGCGGCCCGGCAGCCGCCGGAGGTGCACGACGAGCGGATGGCCCAGCTGGTGGTCACGTCGGGGGGCTGTGGGTCAGGCCGGTTGTCGAAAGTCTGCTGGGAGCGTTCTTCCTCGATGCGATAGGTGCCGTCCAGTGGAACCGGGGCGGCGTGGTGGCGCCGGTCGTGAACGACCGTCTTGCCTTCGGCGAACAAACCGATCGCCATGATGGTGGCGGCCAGTGCGAGTATGCCGCGGCGCAGCCAGCGTCGCGAAGTGGTCAACGGCGAAAGCCGGCGGACCGGCTGTTCGTCGGGATCGGGGCCGTCGTCGGCGCCGTTGACCGGGGCCATGCGGTGATAGTAGCCAGACCGGCGGATGCCCGCTGCGGCCAGCCTCAGCTGGGCTGAAAGACTTTGCCGCGCAACACAACCAGATCGGGCCGCGACAGCACGTCCGGTCCCTGGCGCGGATCTTCGGCGTAACACAACAGGTCGGCCGAAGCGCCGTGGTCCAGCCCGGGTCGGCCCAACCAGCGCCGGGCGTCCCAGCACGCCGCACCCAGCGCCTCGGTGGGACTCATGCCGATTCCCTTCAGCGCCTCGACCTCGTCGGCGACCCGGCCGTGCCGGATCATGCCGCCGGCGTCGCTGCCCGCGTAGATCGGCACTCCGGCCGCCCGGGCCGCGGACAGGCGTTCGTTGCGGCGGGCATACAGCTCCCGCATGTGAGCGGCATAGACCGGGTAGCGCTGCGCCGAGTCGGCGATACCCGGGAAGTTCTCCAGGTTGATCAGCGTCGGCACCAGGGCCGTGCGGTGTTCGAGCATCATGGCGATGGTGTCGTCGGTCAGTCCGGTGCCGTGCTCGATGCAGTCGATGCCGGCCTGGATCAGCTCAGGCAACCCGTCCTCACCGAAGATGTGGGCGGTGACCCGGGCGCCGTGCTCGTGCGCAGCGTCGATGGCGGCTCTGAGGACGTCGTCGGACCACAGCGGGGCCAGGTCGCCGATGCTGCGATCGATCCAGTCCCCGACCAGCTTGACCCAGCCGTCGCCGAGTCGCGCCTGCTCGGCGACCGCAGCCGGCAGGTCCGCTTCGTCCTCGAGGTCCAGCGGCAGGCCGGGGACGTAGCGCCTGGGTCTGGCGAGGTGGCGCCCGGCCCGGATGATCCGGGGCAGGTCCGGGCGGTCGTCGAGGCTGCGGGTGTCGATCGGCACGCCGCAGTCGCGCACGAGCAGTACACCCACGTCCCGCTCGGTCTCGGCCTGCGCGATCGCCTCGTCGAGTTCGACGCCGCCGTCTTTGCCGAGTCCGATGTGACAGTGCAGGTCGACCAGGCCGGGTATCACCCAGCCGTCGGCGAAGATCGTGTCGGCACCGGCCACCGATTCAGTGCTGATGCGGCCGTCGGCGACCCACAGCTCGATCGGGCTTTCGTCGGGCAGGGTCCGCCCCCGCACGTGCAGGTGCACGGCGCGACTACTTCTGGCCCGGGAACTTCAGCTTGGACAGGTCGAAGTCGGCCAGGCCGGGTGGCAGCTCGTTGAGGCCCTCCGGCATCTGCGACAGATCCGGGAAACCGGCCGGCATCCCCGGCATGCCCGCGCCGAACGGGCTCTTGACCTTGGGCGGCGTGGGACCGCGTGCGCCCTTCTTGCCTTTTTTGCCCTTGGCTGCCTTGGATTTGCGCGTCGCGGACTTGCGCCCCATGCCTGGGATGCCCATGCCGCCGAGCATCGACGACATCATCTTGCGCGCTTCGAAGAAGCGGTCCACCAACTGGTTGACCTCGGCGACGGTGACACCCGAACCGTTGGCGATGCGCAGCCGCCGCGAGGCGTTGATGATCTTCGGGTCGGCCCGCTCCTGGGGGGTCATGCCGCGGATGATCGCCTGGATGCGGTCCAGCGACTTGTCGTCGACCTCAGCCAGCGCGTCCTTCATCTGCGCCCCACCGGGCAGCATGCCCAGCAGATTGCCGATCGGGCCCATCTTGCGCACGGCGAGCATCTGCTCGAGGAAGTCCTCCAGGGTGAGCTCGCCGGCACCGATCTTGGCGGCGGCCGCCTCGGCCTGCTGGGCGTCGAAGACCTGCTCGGCCTGTTCGATCAGGCTCAGCACGTCGCCCATGCCCAGGATGCGGCTGGCCATCCGGTCGGGGTGGAAGACGTCGAAGTCCTCGAACTTCTCTCCGGTGGAGGCGAAAAGGATTGGCACACCGGTGACTTCGCGGACCGAGAGCGCCGCGCCACCGCGAGCGTCACCGTCCAGCTTGGTCAGCACCACGCCGGTGAAGCCGACGCCCTCGCCGAAGGCCTGCGCAGTGGCGACAGCGTCCTGGCCGATCATCGCGTCCAGGACGAACAGGGTTTCGTCGGGGTCGACAGCGTCGCGGATGGCGGCCGCCTGTGCCATCAGCTCCTCGTCGATGCCGAGGCGTCCGGCGGTGTCGACGATCACGAAGTCGTGGTGCTTGGCTCTGGCTTCCGCGATGCCGGCGGCCGCGACGGCGACCGGGTCACCCGGGCCGGACTCGGGTGAGGCGCCGGGGTGCGGCGCGAACACCGGAACGCCGGCGCGCTGCCCGACCACCTGCAGCTGGTTCACCGCGGCGGGCCGCTGCAGGTCACAGGCCACCAGCAGCGGCGTGTGACCCTGATTTTTCAGGCGATAAGCCAGCTTGCCGGCCAGCGTCGTCTTACCCGACCCCTGCAGACCCGCCAGCATGATCACCGTCGGCGGCGTCTTGGCGTAGGCCAGCTCGCGCGTCTGGCCACCGAGGATGCCGATCAATTCCTCGTTGACGATCTTGACGACCTGCTGGGCCGGGTTGAGCGCGGCGGACACCTCGTGGCCCCGGGCACGTTCCTTGATCCGGTGCACGAACGCCCGGACCACCGGCAGCGATACGTCGGCTTCGAGCAGCGCAAGCCGGATTTCGCGGGTGGTGGCGTCGATATCGGCGTCGGTCAGGCGGCCCTTGCCGCGCAGCCCCGCCAGCGCACCGGTCAACCGGTCGGAGAGCGATTCAAACACGTAGGCAAGCCTAGTGGTGTGGCCTGAAGTCGCGCGGCCGGGCGGCGACACTGAAACCCGGGCGGCGACACTGAAACCTGGGCGGCGACACGCCGCGGGACCTCGCCACCCGTACAGTCTCGACGAAGCGCGAGCGAACTGCGCCGGGCTGGCCCGACGTCGCCGAGGCTCGAAACCCGCGACGCGCCGCGGTAGGCTCACGTCGCTACCGCACCGAAAACCGTTGCCATGCTATGTTTTACAGCCCAGCACAGACCGTCACGGGGGGATTGTTGTCGTTGCAGCCGGTCGGACACTTTCCAGCCGACACAACGCGGTCGCTACGTGGCTGGCAGCGCCGCGCCCTGGTCAAGTACCTGGGCACCGAGCCGCGCGACTTCCTGGCCGTCGCCACCCCGGGGTCCGGCAAGACCGCCTTCGCGTTGCGGATCGCCGGCGAGCTGATCGCCCACCGCGCGGTCGAGCAAGTCACCGTCGTCGTGCCCACCGAGCACCTCAAGATCCAGTGGGCGCAGGCCGCCGCCCGCCAGGGGCTGTCGCTGGACCCGAAGTTCTCCAACTCCAACCCGCAGACCTCCCCGGAATATCACGGCGTCGTCGTCACCTACGCCCAAGTGGCCGCGCACCCGACGCTGCACCGGGTACGCACCGAGCAGCGCAAGACCCTGGTGGTGTTCGACGAGATCCACCACGGCGGTGACGCCAAGACGTGGGGCGAGGCCATGCGGGAGGCCTTCAGCGACGCCACCCGCCGCCTGGCCCTGACCGGCACGCCGTTCCGCAGCGACGACAGCCCCATCCCGTTCGTCACCTACGAACCCGACGCCGACGGGCTCAGCCGGTCTCGCGCCGATCACACCTACGGATACGCCGAAGCCCTGGCCGACGGCGTGGTCCGCCCGGTGGTGTTCATGGCCTATTCGGGGCAGGCCCGCTGGCGGGACAGCGCCGGGGAAGAACACGAGGCGCGCCTCGGTGAGCCGCTGTCGGCCGAGCAGACGGCGCGGGCGTGGCGCACCGCGCTGGATCCGGCCGGAGAGTGGATGCCGGCGGTCATCACCGCGGCCGATCGCCGGCTGCGTCAGCTGCGCGAGCACGTGCCGGACGCGGGCGGCATGATCATCGCCTCCGACCAGACCGCGGCCCGTGCCTACGCCAAGCTGCTGATGAAGCTCACCGGTGAGGACCCCACGGTCGTGCTCTCCGACGACCCGAAATCGTCGGCCCGGATCAGCGAGTTCTCGGCCGGCACCAGTCGGTGGCTGGTCGCGGTGCGGATGGTGTCCGAGGGTGTGGACGTGCCCCGGCTCGCGGTTGGCATCTACGCCACCAGCGCCTCGACCCCCCTGTTCTTCGCCCAGGCCATCGGCCGGTTCGTGCGATCCCGCCGGCCCGGTGAAACGGCCAGCATCTTCCTGCCGTCGGTGCCCAATCTGCTGCAGCTGGCCAGCGAGCTGGAAGCCCAGCGCAATCACGTGCTGGGCAAACCGCACCGCGAGTCGCTCGACGACCCGCTGCTGGACGACCCCGCCGTCAAGGAGCAGAACGAGTCCGGCGAAGAAAAGGGCTTCGTCTCGCTGGGGGCCGACGCCGAGCTGGATCAGGTCATCTTCGACGGGTCGTCGTTCGGTACCGCCACCCCCGCGGGCAGCGACGAGGAGGCCGACTATCTCGGCATTCCCGGCCTGCTCGACGCCGAGCAGATGCGTGCGCTGCTGCACCGCCGCCAGGACGAGCAGCTGCAGAAGCGTGCGGCCGTCGCTGGACCGGCGGTGCCGGTCACCACCCACGGACAGCTGCGCGAACTGCGTCGCGAGCTCAACGCGCTGGTCTCGGTGGCACATCACCGCACCGGCAAGCCGCACGGCTGGATCCACAACGAGCTGCGGCGGCGCTGCGGCGGCCCACCGATCGCCGCAGCGACGCGGGATCAGCTCCAGGAGCGGATCGTCGCGGTGCGGCAATTGAACTCGGAGTAGCGCCGCAACCGTCTCGGCGAGTGTGAAAATGGCGACGCTTCGGCGGCGTGTCCTGTCGGAAACCGCACACCCGGCGGCCGGTGGGCAGCGGGGCGAACCGGGCTAGTCCCCTACCGGCTCGTCGACCATCACCACCGCCGGGGCGCCCAGCACGTCCAGCAAGTTCTTTTCCACCGCGGTGCGGGCGTTCGAGTCCGGCGGGACCGTCACACAGAACACGTCGGCGGCCGTCGAACCGAACGTGTTCACCTTCGCCCAGACGACGTCGGTGTCGGCGCGTTCCAGCGCCCAGGCCAGCAGGGCGAGCAGGCCCACCCGGTCCATCGCGCGGACTTCCAGGATCAGCTGCCCGGGTGTGTCGGTGTCCAGCCACAGGATGCGCGGCGGCGCGGTCGAGCGGGTGACTGGCACGCCCACCTGCACCTCCCCCGCCCGCGCGGTCGCCGAGCTGGTGGCCTCCAGATCCCGCTTCTCCAGCGTCCCCAGCACGTCGACGTCACCGCGCAGCGCACCCACGAACGCCTGACGCAGCATGTCGGCCGCCGGCGGCGAACCGAACAGTGGCGAGACCACGAACTCGGTGATCGCAACGCCCTCGTGCACGTTCACCGACGCTGAATGCACCCGCAGCGAGTTCAGCGCCAGTACCGCAGCCGCTTTGGACACCAGGCCGCGCTCGTCCGGGGCCACCATCACCGCAGTCAGCCGCTCGCCATCGCCGGCATTGATCTCGACGTGCACCCCTTTTTGGGCGGCCAGTGAAAGATAGTGCGGCGCAGTGGGTTCGGCTTGCGGCAACGTCTCACCGGCCATCGCCATCCGGCACCGGCGCACCAGGTCCTCGACCAGCGAGGCCTTCCAGTCGCTCCACACCCCGGGTCCGGTGGCCTTGGAGTCGGCCTCGGACAGCGCGTGCATCAGTTCGAGCAGTTGCGGATCGCCACCCAGCGCCTCGGACACCGACTCGATGATCGCCGGGTCGTTCAGGTCGCTGCGGGTGGCCGTGATCGGCAACAGCAGATGATGGCGGACCATCTGCGTCAGCGTGTTGATGTCAGCGGCCGACAACCCCAGGCGCTCAGCGATCGGAACCACCAGGTCCGCGCCGAACACACAGTGGTCCACGCCGCGACCCTTGCCGATGTCGTGCAGCAGCGCGCCGAGTGCCAGCAGGTCGGGCCGGGCGACGTTGGTGGTCAGCGGCGCGGCGTGCACCGCGCACTCGACGACGTGGCGGTCCACCGTCCACTTGTGCGAGACGTCGCGGGGCGGCAGGTCGCGGATCGCGTCCCACTCCGGCAGCAGCTGTCCCCACAGCCCGGTGCGGTCGAGCGCCTCGATGGTGGGCACCGCGGTGGGTCCGGCCAGCAACACCACCAGCAGATCGTCCAGGGCTTCCCGCGGCCAGGGCGTGGGCAGCGGCGGTGCGCTGTCGGCCAGCCGGCTCAGCGTCGCCGCGCCGATCGGCACGCCGCTGTCGGCCGACGCCGCCGCCACCCGCAGCACCAGGCCGGGATCACGGTCGGGTTGGGCTTCGCGGGCCAGCACGATCTCCCCCGCGTACTCGACCACGCCCTCGTCCAGCGGGCGGCGTTTGGGCCGGCCGATGAACGCCGAGATGCCGCGCCGGGGCAGCGCGTTGGCGGCGGTGCGCAGGCCGGTGACGGCGTGGTAGCCGATGGTGCGTCCGGCGCTGGAGAGCATGCGCGCCAGGTCGAACCGGTCGCCGACGCCCAATGCGGCGCTGATCTCGTCGGCGAATTGGGCGAGCACCTGATCGCGTCCGCGGCGCGACACCATGTGCAGTTCGGTGCGCACATCGAGCAACGTGAGGTAGGCCTCGTCGAGTGACCCGGCCGGGTTGTCCGTCCGGGACATGCCGCTGCGGTCGATGAGCTGGGCCAGCGCCAGTGCGTTGAGCAACTGCGCATCGCGCAGCCCGCCGCGGCCGGATTTCAGGTCGGGCTCAGCCCGGTGGGCGATGCGCCCCAGCCGCAACCAGCGGGCGTGCGTCATGTCGACGAGTTCGTCCATGCGGGAACGGATTCCGGTGCGCCATTGCCGTCGCACCCCGCTGACCAGATCTGCCGAGAGCTGCTCCTCGCCGGCGATGTGCCGCGCTTCCAGCATGCCCAGGGCGGCGGTCAGGTCCGCGTTGGCCGTGCTGAGCGCCTCACTGACGGTGCGCACGCTGTGGTCGAGCCGAATGTTGGCGTCCCACAACGGATACCACAGTTTGTCCGCCACCGGGCCCAGCACGTCGGCGGGTTTGCCGTCGTGCAGCAGCACCAGGTCGAGGTCGGAGTACGGCAGCAACTCGCGCCGGCCCAGCCCGCCCACCGCCACGATCGCGTATCCGCTGCCGTCGCCGATGCCGATCTCGGCAGCCTTGGCCTTCAGCCAGGATTCGTGCAGTTCGAGGACCCTCTGGCGCATCTGCGCGGGGGTGAGCCCCTGGAGCCCCTCAGACAACAGTTCGCGCCGGGCGGCAGCCAGATCGACTGCCGCCGCGGCGCTTTCTGGTGTCTGTGAAGAATCCGGCCGGTCCGTCGTGGTCACACCCGGCCGGTTCTACTCACAAAGCGTCCGATCCGCGCTCACCGGTGCGGACGCGCACGATGGTGTCGACCGGGCTGACCCACACCTTGCCGTCGCCGATCTTGCCGGTCCGGGCGGCCCGGACGATGCTGTCCACGACCTTGTCGACGATGGCGTCGTCGACGACGACCTCGATCCGCACTTTGGGCACGAAGTCGACGGAGTACTCCGCACCCCGGTAGACCTCGGTGTGACCCTTCTGCCGCCCGTAGCCCTGGATCTCGCTGACGGTCATGCCCAGGACGCCGGCGTCCTCGAGGCTGGTCTTGACGTCGTCGAGGGTAAACGGCTTTACGATCGCGGTGATCAGCTTCATGTCTACTCCGCCTCCACTTTCTCGCCCACGCGCTCTTCCCGGCCGTTGACGCTACTCTGCGGCGGGATGCTGGCCCTCGGAAGCACCGAACCACTGGCGACCGCGAAGTCGTAGCCGCTCTCAGCGTGCTCCGACTCGTCGATCCCGGCGGCCTCCTGCTCAGCCCCCAGACGCAGCCCGATGGTGTACTTCAGGATAAGCGCCAGGACCAGCGTGACCACGCCGGAGTAGGCCAGCACGGCGAACGCCCCGACAGCCTGCCGTTCCAGCTGGTCCGGGCCCCCGCCGTAGAACCATCCGGCGGACACGCCGCTCACGCCGTTGATCGCCACACTTTCCGGAGCGGCGACCAGGCCCACCAGCAAGGTGCCGGCCAGCCCGCCGACCAGGTGCACCCCAACCACGTCGAGCGAGTCGTCGAACCCGAGCTTGAACTTCAACCCGACGGCCAGCGCACACAGCACACCGGCGACCACGCCGATCACCAGGGCACCGACGACGTTCACCGACGAACAGGACGGCGTGATGGCGACCAGGCCGGCGACGATCCCCGAGGCCGCGCCCAACGTCGTCGCGTGTCCGTCGCGGATGCGCTCGGTGAGCAGCCAGGCCAGCATCGCCGCGGCCGTCGCCACCGTGGTGGTGAGGAACGTCGAACCGGCAGCACCGTTGGAGCTGGTCGCCGAACCGGCGTTGAACCCGTACCAGCCGAACCACAGCAGGCCGGCGCCGAGCATCACGAACGGCAGGTTGTGCGGCCGGAACAGCGTGGTGGGCCAACCCTTGCGCTTGCCCAGCACGATCGCCAGGACCAGGCCGGCCACACCGGCGTTGATATGTACCGCGGTACCGCCGGCGAAGTCGATCGCGTGCAGCTTGTTGGCGATCCAGCCGCCTTTCTCGGCGGCGAACCCGTCGAACGCGAACACCCAGTGCGCGACCGGGAAGTAGACCAGCGTCGCCCACAGGCCGGAGAACACCAGCCAGGCGCTGAACTTGAGCCGGTCGGCGACCGCGCCGGAGATCAGAGCGACGGTGATGATCGCGAACATCAGCTGGAAGGCCACGAACACGGTGGCGGGCAAGGTGCCGGCCAGCGGAATGTCCGTCGCCGCCAACGGCGGAGTCTTGGTGGGGTCGGCCGCGACGGCGTTGCCGCCGATGAGCCCCTTGAGCCCGAAGTATTGGGTCGGGCTGCCCACCACGTTGCCGGTGTCGGTGCCGAATGCCATCGAGTAGCCGTAGAGCACCCAGAGCACCGTGACGACGCCCATCGCGCTGATGCTCATCATGATCATGTTGAGCACGCTCTTGGCGCGCACCATGCCGCCGTAGAAGAACGCCAGGCCCGGCGTCATTAACAGAACGAGCGCGGAACTCGCCAGCATCCAGGCGGTATCGCCCGTGTTGGGCTGGCCCATAATCGGGAAACTCACTCGCTATCACCTCCAGTCAGCATCGGGAGGGCCCCAGATGGATGACTGGCGACCTGCCCAGAACCATGCGCATAAGTTGTTGCGCGAATGGGGCGGCGATGTTTCGTCAGGATTAACGTAAAGACTGCTGTGTAATACCTACTTGCCGAGCAGGGCGTCGACGAACGCCGCGGGCTCGAACGGCGCCAGATCGTCGGGGCCTTCGCCCAGCCCGACCAACTTCACCGGCACGCCGAGTTCCTGCTGGACGCGGAAAACGATGCCGCCCTTGGCGGTTCCGTCCAGCTTGGTCAGCACCGCGCCGGTGATCTCGACGACGTCGGCGAACACCTTGGCCTGGGCCAGTCCGTTCTGCCCGATCGTGGCGTCGAGCACCAGCAGCACCTCGTCGACCGACGCCCGACGGGTCACGATGCGCTTGACCTTGCCCAACTCGTCCATCAGGCCGACCTTGGTGTGCAACCGGCCGGCGGTGTCGATCAGGACGACGTCGGCGCCGGCCGCGATGCCCTTGTCGACGGCGTCGAACGCCACCGACGCCGGGTCAGCGCCCTCGGCGCCGCGCACCACTTCCGCGCCGACCCGCGACGCCCAGGTCTGCAGCTGATCGGCCGCCGCGGCCCGGAAGGTGTCCGCCGCACCCAGCACCACGCGGCGACCGTCGGCCACCAACACCCGGGCCAGTTTGCCGACCGTGGTCGTCTTGCCGGTGCCGTTGACGCCGACCACCAGCAACA
Organism: Mycobacterium sp. NGS24; assembly: GCF_059813065.1. Taxonomy (NCBI): domain Bacteria; kingdom Bacillati; phylum Actinomycetota; class Actinomycetes; order Mycobacteriales; family Mycobacteriaceae; genus Mycobacterium; species Mycobacterium sp. NGS24. The sequence goes on along the minus strand of NZ_JCALDW010000008.1, from coordinate 147,486 downwards.
CCGACGGATGGTCGGCGTGCGGCAGCGCCCGGATGGATCGGTCCATCTCGGGATGCAGCTCTTTGATCAGGACGTCCCGCAGCACCGCGCGGGCGTCGGCCTCAGTGCGCACGTTGGTGCTGGCCAGCCGGGCGCGCAGCTGGCTCACCACCGACTCGGTGACCACCGGGCCCAGGTCGGCGACCAGCAGGGTGTCCTCGACGTCCTGCCAGGAGTCCTCGTCCAGGTCGCCGCCGCCGATCAGGCCCAGCATGCTGCGCCCGAGCGCGTTCTGCGACCGGGCCAGCCGGCCGCGCAGGCGTTCCAGTCGCCCTTCGGTCGGTTCGATCTCCTCCACCGCGGGCGCTTCGGGCGCTTCCGGTTCCAGGACGTCGAGAACCTCGAGACCTTCGGGGATCTCGGGTTCGGCCGGCGGCGCCTCGACCTCAGGGAGGTGGACCTCGGAGATCGGGCGCTTGGGCGCGTCGCGCGGGATGGTCGCGTCGTCCCCGACGGCGGGCAGACCGCTGGTGTCGATCCGCTCTACCGGTTCGGGCCGGTCCAGGGTCGGCGTCGGGGTCTGGCTGAACGTGATGCCGGACGACGCGGTGTAGCCGCCGGATTTATCGATCGCGTCGGTTTGCGGGCGCGGCGCCAGGCTGATCCTGCGCGTGCGGTACCGCACCAGTCCGACGACCAGCGCCGCGATGACGAGCAGGACGGCGACGACCGCGACGGCGATCCATAGACCTTCGGACACGCGGACAATCCTTCCAGCCGGGGGGTGTCAGGCACTCGGCGGGTTGGGGGCGGGTCGGGCGGCTCTTGGGCTGGGCTGTTCGCGTGCGCTGCCCACGCGCTCCGACGTCGGGTGTGCGGGCCGGGCGTTGAGTGTGAAGTCAGGGTTTCAGCGGTGTAACCAGGGCGGCAATCCGGCGAGAATCCCGCCGCCAGTGCACATTCCAGGCCCTGCGTGCACACCCGACGCCCTGAGTGCACACCCCGTAACCAATGGCACGCTCGAACGCCGGGCAGTTCTGCAGCCCGTCGGAGCAACCGGCTTATACCGGCGTGGTAGCTAGCCGATCGACCTGCTGCCCCCGGATCCGCTGCGAGATCACGGCGGTGATGCCGTCACCTTGCATCGTCACGCCGTAGAGCGCGTCCGCCACTTCCATGGTGGGCTTCTGGTGGGTGATGATGATCAGCTGCGAGCGGTCCCGCAGCATCTCGAACAGCCCGATCAGGCGGCGCAGGTTCACGTCGTCCAGCGCGGCCTCCACCTCGTCCATGATGTAGAACGGCGACGGGCGGGCCCGGAAGATCGCGACCAGCATCGCCACCGCCGTCAGCGCCTTCTCGCCGCCGGACAGCAACGACAGCCGGGTCACCTTCTTGCCCGGCGGACGGGCCTCCACCTCGATGCCGGTGGTGAGCATGTCGTCGGGTTGAGTCAGCCGGAGCCGGCCCTCGCCGCCGGGGAACAGCGCGGTGAATACGGTCTGGAACTCGCGTTCGACGTCGAAGAATGCCTCGCTGAACACCTGCAGGATGCGGGCGTCGACGTCAGCGACGACGTCGAGCAGATCCTTGCGGGCGGCCTTGACGTCTTCGAGCTGGGTGGACAGGAAGTTGTACCGCTCCTCCAGCGCAGCGAACTCTTCCAGGGCCAGCGGATTGACCCGTCCCAGTTCGGCCAGCTCCCGCTCGGCGCGTTTGGCCCGACGCTCCTGGGTGGTGCGGTCGTAGGGCATCGGGGCGGGCGCGACGACCTGCTCCCCGCGCTCCCGGGCCTGCTCGAACTCGGCCATCTCCAGCTCGGTCGGCGGCAGCGGGACGTCGGGTCCGTACTCGGCGACCAGGTCGGCCGGCGCCATGCCGAACTGGTCGAGGACCATCTGCTCGAGCTGCTCGATGCGCAGCGCCGCCTGGGCGTTGGCCACCTCGTCGCGGTGCAGCGAATCGGTGAGCGCCGCCACCCGCGCGCTCAACGTGTTGGTCTCCTCGCGAACTGCGGTCATTGCCGCTGCCCGCTGCTGGCGTTCGGCGACCAGCTCGTCCCGCATCTTCGACGCCGCGGCCACGACGAGATCGAGCCGACCGGCCAGCGACCGACCGGACTCGGCGACCGCGGCGGCCACCGCGGCGGCCCGCACCCGGGCTGCGCGCGCCTGTTCGGCCAGCGATCGCGCCTTGCGTTCGGCCGCGGCGGCCCGGCGCAGCGAGTCGGCACGCCCGCGCACCGCATTGGCCCGCTCCTCGGCGGTGCGCACTGCCAGCCGGGCCTCGACCTCGACGCTGCGTGCCCGGTCGGCGGCGGCCGCGATCTCCTGACGCGCCTGCGCCGGGCTTGCCTCCTCCTCGGTGACGTACTCGGTTTGCTGCGCATTGCGCAGCCGCGTCTCCAGCTCGGCCACTTCCTCGACGGTCCCGGCGCGCCCGGCTTCCAATTGTTCGCGTTGCTGCAGCAATCGGGTCCACTCGTCCTGGGCCGTCCGCGCATCCTGACCCAGCCGGCCGAGCTGGTCATACATCGCCGAAATGGCGGTGTCGGACTCGTTGAGCGCCGCCAGCGCATGCTCGGCGGCATCCTGGCGAGCGCTCTGTTCGGTCAGCGCCCCGGACAGCGCGGCGCTGAGCGCAGCGACCTGTTCTTCGGCGGCGGCCAGTTCGCTGCGCGCCTTATCGATCTCTGAGGCGACCTCCAGCGTGGACAACTTGCGGTCCGACCCGCCGCTCACCCGGCCCGCGCCCACCAGGTCGCCGTCGCGGGTGACCGCGCGCAGCTGAGGACGGCTGGCCACCAGGTCCAGCGCGTGACCGAGATCCTCGACGACCGCGACGTCGGAGAGCATCGCCGCCAACGCCCCACGCAGCCGGGCCGGCGCGTCGATGAGGTCCAGCGCCCAGCGGGACCCGTCGGGCAACTCCGGCGACTCAGGCGTCGGTGCGGGCCAATCGCTGAGCACCAGCGCCGCACGACCACCGTCGGCCTGTTTGAGCGCGGTGACCGCGCTGCGCGCGGTGCCCAGGCTGTCGGCGGCCAGCGCGTCGGCCGCCGACCCCAGCACCGCTGCCACCGCCGCCTCGTAGCCCGGGGACACTTTGACCAACTCCGCGATCGAACCGAAAAGCCCTGCGCCACCGTGATTTCGGGTCAGCCAGGCGGTCCCGTCCTTGCGTTCCAGGCTCACCGACAACGCGTCGATGCGAGCCCGCAACGAGGCGACCTGGCGTTCGGCGCTACGTTCGGCGGTCTGCAGCTCGGCGACCCGCGCGTCGGCCAGCCGCACCGCGGACATCGTCCGCTCATACTGCTGGTCCAGGCCCAACTCACCCTGGTCCAGCTGCCCGACGCGACCCTGCACGCTCTCGAACTCGGCGCGGGTCTGTTGGGCACGGGCGTCGGCCTGCTCGATCCGCTCGGAGAGCCGCGCGAGGCTCTCGTCGGTCGACTCGACCCGCGCCCGCATGGTCTCCACCTGGCCGGCCAGCCGCGCCAGACCTTCGCGCCGGTCCGCCTCGGCGCGTACCGCCGCCAGGTGCGCCTTGTCCGCCTCGACCGCGCGGCGCTCCCACTCGGCCAGTTCGGCGCGGGCGCCGTCCAGGCGGGCGCGGGCCTCGTCCAGTTCTGCCAGCAGTTGCTGCTCGGCAGACGCCACCTCGTCGGCCTCGGCGTCCAACGCGTCGGGGTCGGTGTCGCTGGCCCGGACCGGTTCCACGTCAAGATGCTGCGCCCGCTCGCTGGCGATCCGCACCGTCGCACCGACCCGTTCGGCCAACGCGGACAGCCGGAACCAGGTCTGCTGGACGGATTCGGCGCGTCCGGAGAGCTCCGACAGTGCCGCTTCGTGCGCGGCCAGTTCCTCCGCGGCGACCGACAGGCGGGCCGCGGCTTCGTCATGCTCGCGGCGCATGGACGCTTCGGCGTCGAAGATGGCCTGCCGTTCGGTGCGCCGGCTGACCAGGTCGTCGGCGGCCAGGCGCAACCGGGAATCGCGTAGGTCGGCCTGGATGGTCTGGGCACGCCGGGCCACTTCGGCCTGCCGGCCCAGCGGCTTGAGCTGGCGCCGCAGTTCGGTGGTCAGGTCCGACAGACGGGCCAGGTTGGCTGCCATCGCGTCGAGTTTGCGCAGCGCCTTTTCCTTGCGCTTGCGGTGCTTGAGCACGCCCGCGGCTTCTTCGATGAACGCCCGCCGGTCTTCGGGGCGGGACTGCAGGATCTCGTCGAGCTTGCCCTGCCCGACGATCACATGCATCTCGCGGCCGATGCCGGAGTCGCTCAGGAGTTCCTGGACATCCATCAAACGGCAACTGCTGCCGTTGATTTCGTACTCGCTGGCGCCGTCGCGGAACATCCGGCGGGTGATGGACACCTCGGAGTACTCGATCGGCAGTGCATTGTCGGAGTTGTCGATGGTGACGGTGACCTCGGCGCGTCCCAGCGGGGCACGGGAGGAGGTGCCGGCGAAGATGACGTCTTCCATCTTGCCGCCGCGCAGCGTCTTGGCGCCCTGTTCGCCCATCACCCAGGCCAGCGCGTCGACCACATTGGACTTGCCGGAGCCGTTGGGCCCGACGACGGCGGTGATGCCCGGCTCGAAACGCAGAGTCGTAGGCGCGGCGAAGGACTTGAAGCCCTTCAGCGTCAGACTCTTGAGGTACATGGCGAGCCAGACTACTCGGGCCGTCTGCCATCGCGCCGAGCGTCACGCCAGCAGCCGAGCGCGTGGCCATCGCCCGTCACCCGTCGCGCCGAACGTCACGCCAGCGTGGCGGCCAACGCCCGACGCCACGCTGGCGTGACAGTCGACGAGCAGCTAAGCGCTTGGCCCTCACCCGTCGCGCCGAACGTCACGCCAGCGTGGCAGCCAACGCCCGACGCCACGCTGGCGTGACGCTCGGCGAGGGCCGTGCCCGCTAACGCTCGACGAATCCGGTGAACTGCTCGGTCGGCTCCGACCAGTCGGCGACGACCTTGTCCACCCGTCCCGGCGTGCTGTCCCCGCGCAGCAGGTCCAGCAGCTTCTCGCCGGACTCACGCGGCCCGTTGGCCACGACGAGCACGCGCCCGTCGGCGTGGTTGGCGGCGTACCCCGTCAACCCCTGCTCCAGCGCGCGGCAGCGCGTCCACCAGCGGAAACCGACGCCCTGGACGTGGCCGTGCACCCAGGCGGTCAGTCGCACGTCAGGCCCCGACATCGCGGACTCCGAACGTCACCGTGCTGCCCGATCTCAGCGTTCGACCCACTGTGCACACCGCGTCCACGGCCCGGTCGACGACAGTGCGCACCCGTTGCCGGTCTTCGTCGCTCAGTCCCGACAGGTCCAGTTCGAGGGTCTCTTCGAGCAGCGGGTAGACCTCTTTTTCCCGGTCAGCGGCGCCGGACACGCGGATCACCGCCCGGTAGTCGTCACCGAGCCGGCGGGCCAACGGCTGGTCACTGGCCATGCCGCTACAAGCGGCGAGCGCGATCTTCAGCAATTCGCCCGGAGTGAACACCCCCTCGACGTCCTCGCTCCCGACGAGCACCTGTGCTCCCCGGGAGCTGTGCCCGGTATAGCGGCGGGTGCCGGTGCGTTCCACCCACAGTTGCGTCATAGTTCCTCTCTTCTGTGTGTTGAGTCTGCGGTGAGGGCGCTGTTTCGGCCGTTTCTGCGCCCTGAGCGCAGAGTCAATGGCTCAACGGCGCGGCCGCGGTTGACATTTCGGGCAATAGAACGACGAGCGGTTCATGAACTTCTCCCGGCGCATCACCGCCCCGCAGCGCCGGCACGGCTGCCCGTCGCGGCCGTAGGCGTCCAGCGACCGGTCGAAGTAACCCGACTCCCCGTTGACGTTGACGTACAGCGAATCGAACGAGGTGCCACCCTTGGCCAGCGCTTCGCGCATCACCTCAGCCGCCGATTCCAGCACCGCGGCCAGCCGCCGACGCGGCAGCGTGGCCGCAATCCGCGCGCCGTTGACCTGGGCTCGCCACAGGGCTTCGTCGGCGTAGATGTTGCCGATGCCCGAGACCACCTGCTGGTCCAGCAGTTGGCGCTTGATCTCAGAATGCTTGCGCCGCAATACATCCACCACCGCCGCGGCGTTGAACTGCGGATCCAGCGGATCGCGCGCCAGGTGCGCGACCGGCTGCGGCACGACGCTGCCGTCGACGGTCACCAGATCGGCAAGCAGCCAGCCGCCGAAGGTGCGCTGGTCGGCGAAACTCAACACCGTCCCGTCGTCGAGCAGCGCCGAAATCCGCACGTGGTCAGCGCGCGGCACCACCCCCAGCAACATCTGGCCACTCATGCCGAGGTGGACCACCAGGGCCTCGCCGGTGCCCAACGTCAGCCACAGGTACTTGCCGCGCCGATCGGTGCCGGTGATCCGGGCGTCGAGCAGCCGGGCGGTCAGGTCGGCCGGGCCGGCCTCGTGGCGCCGCACCGCGCGGGGGTGGTGGACGCGGACGGCGGTGATCGTCTTGTCGACTACATGGGACTGCAGACCGCGCCGCACCACCTCGACTTCAGGTAGCTCAGGCATGTCCGCCCTCCTGGGCCCACTGTGCAATCCGCGACCGGACACGCCGCGCGACCGTCGGGAAATTCACTGTCGGCGCAGCAGGCACCGGCTTGTCACCGTCATCGGAGCTTCAGGATTTCCCCGCGGTGTCGAGCACGTGCGCTGCCTCGAGTGTTTTGTACGCAGCCGACGCCGCCTTCTGCTCGGCTTCCTTCTTGGAGCGGCCCACGCCCGACCCGTATTCGGTCTCCATCACCACCACCACCGCGGTGAATTCTTTGTCGTGGTCGGGCCCGGTCGAGGTCACCTGGTAGGTCGGCGTGCCGAGCGTCAGCGAGGCGGTGAGTTCTTGCAGGCTGGTCTTCCAGTCCAGACCGGCACCCAGGGTCGGCGCGGCGTCCAGCAGTGGGCCGAACAGGCGCAGGATGACCTCCCGTGCGACGTCGATCCCGTGCTGCAGATAGATTGCGCCGAGCAACGACTCCATCCCGTCGGCCAGGATGCTGGACTTGTCCGCGCCACCGGTGTTCGCTTCCCCGCGACCGAGCAGTACGTGCACGCCCAGCCCGTCGCCGGGCAGGCGGCGCGCCACGTCCGCCAGCGCCAGGGTGTTGACGACGCTGGCACGCAACTTGGCCAGGTCGCCCTCCGACCGGTCCGGATGCCGGTGGTAGAGCTCGTCGGTGATGGTGAGGCCTAATACGGCATCGCCGAGAAACTCCAGCCGCTCATTGGTGGGCAGACCGCCGTTCTCGTAGGCGTAACTGCGGTGCGTCAACGCCAGCGTGAGCAGGTCTTCGGGCAGGTCGACGCCCAGCGCGTCCAGCAGGACCTGCCGGGAGGGGGTCACTGCTCGCCCCCGTCCGGCGGGGGCAGTATTCCGGCGAGCTTGGCCCACCTGGGGTCGATCTGATCGTGCCGGTGGTCGGGCTCGGCGGCCAGCGAAATGCCGCACTGCGTGCACAAACCCGGGCAATCCGATGAGCACACCGGCGCGAACGGCAATTCCAGCCCCACGGCGTCGATGATCGGTTGCTCGAGGTCGATGGTCTCGGCGACGACGTGGCCGACCTCGTCCTGCTCGGTGGTCGCCTCGGTCGCACTGTTCGGATAGGCGAAGAGCTCGGTCAGCGCAACCTGCACCCGGCCCTGGATTGGCGACAGGCACCGGGAACACTCGCCGCTGGTGGGTGCGGTTACCGTGCCGGTCACCAGCACCCCTTCGGACACCGATTCCAGCCGCAGGTCCAGCTCCAGGGGTGCTCCCGGCTGGATCGCGATCAGATCCAGGCCGATGCGCAGCGGGCTGTCCACGCTTTGGCGCAGCGGAATCATCGCTCCTGGCCGTCGACCCAGCCGAGCGATATCGATCGTCAACGGCGTGGTGATGTGTCGCTGCGCCGTCTGGCTGTGCTGCTTGGCCATAGGTGGAATCCTACGGCGCGCAGCTGACAGGTCCACGTTCAGTTCAGCTGCCCGTCACCGGGCCGTCGGGCCTACCGCGTGACGTAGTCGTGGGTGCCGGCTGCGGTCCGGAGCTGGTGACGGCCTCGACCGACCGACCGCAGGGTTCCGTTGAGGAACTCTTCGAACTCGGCAAGCTTGTTGTCGACGTAGATGTCGCATTCGCCGCGCAGCCGGTCCGCTTCGGCGTGCGCAGTGTCGATCAGACGGGTGGATTCGGCGTGCGCGGCCTGCACCACCTCGTTCTGGGACACCAGCCGCTGCTGCTCCTTGATGCCCTCTTGCACGGCCTTTTCATAGGAGAGGTTGCCGTTTTCGATCAGGCGGTCGCATTCGGACTTGGCCCGGCTGATGCTGGCCTCGTACTCGCGTTTCGCCGACGCGGCGATGCGCATCGCCTCCTCGCGGGCCTCCCCGACCATCCGCTCGCTGTGCTGACGGGCCTCGCTGACCATCCGATCAGCCTGAGCCTTGGCGTCCGAGAGCAGCCGGTCGGCTTCGGCGCGAGCGTGGTTGACCATCGACTCGGATTCGGTGGTCGCCGAGGACACCATCGAGTCGGCGTGCGATTTGGCGTCGTGCAGCATCGCGTCGCGGGCGTCCAGCACGTCCTGGGCATCGTCGAGCTCACCAGGGATCGCGTCCTTGATGTCGTCGATCAGTTCAAGCACGTCACCGCGGGGAACGACGCACCCGGCGGTCATCGGCACGCCGCGGGCTTCCTCGACGATCGCGCTCAATTCATCCAGCGCTTCAAAGACTCGGTACACGGCCATACCCTCCTGGCGGCTTGCATAAATCTGTAGTTACCAGTGTGCCTGGTGTTACGTCTGTGACTGCGGTGATGACTCCGGTGTGTCGGCTTGAATTTTTGCTGCGCATCACCCGCGAACCGCCTCTAGCCACGTGATTTGGTTCCAGACTATCGCCGGCGTAGCCACCGGGACAGCGGGCGAGGCCTCTATTGACAGCATATATACCCTTGGGGGGTATATATGACGGCGTCACAGCGGAAGGGAACTTTGATGGACAGAGTCGTGAACGCAGTGCTGCACGCGTTGACGCTGACAGGTTCCATGACGTGGGAAATCCTTTGGGCGCTGATCCTGGGCTTCGCGTTGTCGGCGGTCGTCCAGGCTGTTGTGCGCCGCTCGACAATCGTGGCCTTGATGGGCGACGACAGGCCCCGCACCCTGGCCGTGGCGGCCACGCTCGGCGCCGCGTCGTCGTCGTGCTCCTATGCCGCCGTGGCGCTGGCCCGCTCGCTGTTCCGCAAGGGGGCCGACTTCACCGCGGCCATGGCCTTCGAAATCGGCTCCACCAATCTGGTGGTGGAACTGGGCATCATCCTGGCGCTGCTGATGGGCTGGCAATTCACCGCAGCGGAGTTCGTCGGCGGACCGCTGATGATCATCGTGCTGGCCCTACTGTTCCGGCTGTTCGTGCGCGGCCGGCTCATCGATGCCGCGCGTGAACAGGCAGACAAGGGAATCGCCGGATCGATGGAAGGCCATGCGGCGATGGACATGTCGATCCAGGGCGACGTGTCGTTCTGGCGACGGCTGTTCTCCGGACCGGGTCTGACCTCCGTGTCGCATGTCTTCGTGATGGAGTGGCTGGCGATCCTGCGCGACCTGGTCATCGGATTGCTCATCGCCGGCGCAATCGCGGCGTGGGTCCCGGAGAGCTTCTGGCAGAGCTTCTTTTTAGCGAACCACCCGGCACTGTCGTCGGTGTGGGGACCGATCGTGGGCCCAGTCGTCGCGATCGTGTCGTTCGTCTGCTCGATCGGCAATGTGCCGTTGGCCGCGGTGCTGTGGAACGGCGGCATCAGTTTCGGCGGGGTCATCGCGTTCATCTTCGCCGACCTGCTGATCCTGCCGATCCTCAACATCTATCGCAAGTATTACGGCGCCAGAATGATGCTGACGTTGTTGACGACGTTCTACGCCGCGATGGTCGTCGCGGGCTATCTCGTCGAATTGATCTTCGGGGCAGCCGATCTCATTCCGGGCGCCCGCAACGCGATGGTGATGTCCGGCAGCATCTCCTGGAATTACACCACCTGGCTGAACATCGCTTTCCTGATCGTCGCAGCGGTGCTGGTGGTTCGATTCTTCGCGTCCGGTGGAATGCCGATGCTACGGATGATGAACGGGTCGCCCGACGCTGAACACGATCATGGCGGGCATAGTCACCAGTGCCACTGAGGCTCGCTACCAACATTTTTCATTGATCGATCGCCGGTGGATGTCTTCCGTCGCCCGCTGGGCTTTCCGGACGCCGGCCGCGCTGGGCTCGGCTCAGCACTGCTCCGCCATGCGGCCGGGCGCTGCGACCGCGGCGGATTGCCTGCGTACCTCGAAGCAACCAACCCCCACAACAGGCAGCTCTACGCCGCCCACGGGTTCGAGGAGATCGGCGTCATCCAAGCCGGCAAATCGGCGCCTCTCTGGCCAAAGCTGCGTAAGCCCCGTTGAACTGCTGCGCCCGGCCGCGGTAAGCGAACGGATACCTAAATGAATGTTGGCGTGAATGTCCCGCGCGGGAGACCACACTGAAGACGACGACGTGCCGTAGCTGCCGCGATGCCTACCACGGCGGTATCGTTGCTCGCACGATTGCGAGGCGAAAGGGGTCCACTGGTGCCGACGCCGAATGATCCCGGCAACTTCGCGCAGCGGCCGGCCGGCCCCCCGTCTCCCGCAGACATCGGACGACTACTGCTGCGCTGCCACGACCGCCCCGGAATCATCGCTGCGGTAAGCACATTCCTCGCTCGAGCCGGTGCCAACATCATCTCTCTGGACCAGCATTCCACCGCACCCGAGAACGGAACCTTTCTGCAGCGCGCGATCTTTCACCTGCCCGGGCTCACCGCCGCAATCGATGGTCTGGAAGAGCAATTCGCCGCCACCGTGGCAGCGGAATTCGGCATCGACTACCGCTTCACCGAGGCGGCCAAACCCAAACGGGTCGCCATCTTCGCATCCAGGGAAGACCATTGCCTATTGGATCTGTTGTGGCGCAACCGTCGTGGCGAGCTCAAGATTTCCGTCGCGATGGTGATCGCCAACCATCCCGACCTTGCCGAGCGGGTTCGTCCGTTCGGTGTGCCGTTCATCCACATACCCGCCACCCGGGAAAGCCGCGCCGCAGCCGAACAGCGTCAGCTTCAATTACTCACCGGCAATGTCGATTTGGTGGTGTTGGCGCGCTATATGCAGATACTGACGCCTGAGTTCCTCGCCGCCGTCGGATGCCCGCTGATCAACATTCACCATTCATTCCTGCCGGCATTCATCGGCGCAGCACCCTATAAGCGCGCCCGCGAGCGCGGCGTCAAACTGGTGGGCGCCACAGCCCACTACGTCACTGAGATGCTCGACGAGGGGCCGATCATCGAGCAGGATGTGGTGCGGGTCAGCCACACCGACACCGTCGACGACCTGGTGCGTGTCGGTGCCGACGTGGAGCGGGCGGTACTGTCGCGCGCGGTGCTCTGGCACTGTCAGGACCGAGTGATCGTGCACGACAACCAGACGATTGTCTTCTGACCGCGACGGGAATCTATTCTGCGCTTCCGACTTCCGACAACGAGTCGCCGTACCTGGCTCGCAGCGCTCCCCACACATCGGCATACTGACCGGGCGACTTGCGATACGCCCCATGGCGTTTCAGGATCTGCCGGGCAACCGGCGCCACGAGGCGCCGCGGGTAGCGTCGCCAGCCGGTCTGCGCACGGATCTCGGCCAGCATGTCCGGCCACGAATGCTGCTGAAAATTCAGCAGTTCCTGCGCACGGGAGACATCCATCCAATCGTTGAGATACCAGGAATCGTCACTGTCCGGGTCTCCGGGACGTCCCATCGGTATCAGGCCGGCCATGCCCTGCGCCGCCGCCATGGCCGCGCCAATCTCGGCCTGCCGCAACATGTGCGAGTCATCGCCGGCGATCATCAACACCTCACCGGCCACCTCCGAATGCGCGGCCGCAACGAATGCGGTTGCCACATCGCGGGTATCGACGCAGTGCACCCGACCGTCGGCCGGCATCGCGCTGCTGAAATACAACACGTCGGTGGTGAAGGGCATGGCCGCCGGGTCGACGCTGATCACCCCACCGAGCCGCAAGATCAACCAGTTCAACCTCGACGCACGGACGATCTCCTCGGCTTCGAGCTTCTGACTCCCGTACAGGTCGCACGGGTTGACCGGGGTTTCCACGCCCAACCGGTCCTGGTGCCGATGTGGATTGCGCGCGCCGTATACGGAGATGCTGGACGCATGCAGAAAGCGCGGCGGATCAGGTTGCTGCTCTGCCGCACGCACCAAGATTGCGGTGGCATCGACGTTGACTCTGCGCGCCCACGCCGGCTCGCGGTAGATCAACGGGGGGATGACGGCCGCCAGGTGGACGATCACGTCCGGCGAAATTTCGCTGACCAACTGTTCAACCTGGTCGGGAACGGTCAAGTCGACGCGGCGGCTTTCCACCCCCGGCGGCAGGACCGCCAACTTGCGGTGCGCGGTGGCGACCACCCGCCATCCGTCGGCAGCGAACCTTCGGACCGCCTCCGCACCGACCAGACCGAAGGCTCCGGTAATCAGCACGGTCTGCATGGGCGTCCTCGATCCCCGTCAACATCGATGTTTCGAGCAGACGGTAACCCACTCGACGAAGAGAACGCCATGCCTCCGGCACCAGCTTGCTCAAGCTCGACGACGTGTCGCACCCAGGTGCGAAGATCAGGTCATGCAGTACTACGACATCATCGGCGACATCCACGGTTGTGCTTCCGCGCTTGAAACGTTGCTCGCCGATCTTGGCTACACACTTCAGGATTCGACGGGCGCGTATCAACACCCCACCCGTCAAGCCGTCTTCGTCGGCGACCTGGTGGACCGCGGCCCGGAACAGCTTCGCGTCCTCGAAATCGTCAAGCCGATGGTGGATACGGGCAGCGCCCGCATCGTCATGGGCAACCATGAGTTCAATGCGATCTGCTACTCCATCGAGCACCCGAGCGGCAGCGGCCAATATCTGCGCAAACACACCGACAGCAACTACCGACAGCACCGCGAGTTCGTCGACCAACTCACCGACGAGCAGCGCTTCTACTACCTGGACTGGTTCAAGACGCTGCCGCTGTGGCTGGACCTCGGCGATATCCGCGTCGTTCATGCCTGCTGGCATGAGGAGTCCATGCGATACGTCGAGAGCCAACTGGGATCCAACCAGTTCACTGCGGTGGACCAGTTCGCCCGGGCCTCCGACAGCACCGACCGCCTCTACACCACGGTCGAGGTGCTGCTCAAGGGCCCTGAGATCAGCCTAGCAGCCCATCACCAGCCGGATTATCTGGATAAGGACGGCCACGCCCGCAGCAGGGCCAGAATCCGGTGGTGGAACGAGGATGCGGCGACCCTGCGCGAGATCGCGGAAATGGCAAGCAATTTCACCACTGCGGCGGGTGCACCGTATCCCCCGCTACCCGACAGCGCCGTCACATCTGCGGACCGCTGCTACGTCTACTCGGGAACAGTTCCGGTGTTCTTCGGTCATTACTGGCGCAAGGATTCCCCGCAGCGCCACCGTGATTGGGCAGACCATTGCGCGTGCGTGGATTTCAGCGCGGTGAAGGGCGGCAAGTTGACGGCCTATCGCTGGTCGGGCGAGACCACGATCTGCGCCGACAACTACTGGCAGAGCGCCGGTTGAGCTACCCGCTCTGCCGGGCGATCCGTTCGCGCAGTCGCCGGTTGACCGGTTCGGGCAGCAACTCGGTCACGTCGCCGCCCAGCATCGCCACCTCTTTCGCCAGCGACGACGACACGAACGAATACCGCGGCGATGTCGCTACGAAGAACGTGTCAACGCCGGCGACGTGCTTGTTCATCTGCGCCATCTGCAGTTCGTACTCGAAGTCGGTGCCGGTGCGCAGACCCTTGACGATGGCGTTCATCCCGCAGGACCTGACGAAGTCGACGACCAGGCCTTTCCCGGCCTGCGCCCGCACATTGGGCAGGTGGCTCGTCGACTCCTCGATCATCGCGATCCGCTCGTCGAGGTCGAACATGCCCTTCTTGGCGGGGTTGATCAGGATCGCCACCACGACCTCGTCGAATTGGGCTGCGGCACGTTCGAAGACGTCGACGTGCCCCAACGTGACCGGGTCGAAGGACCCGGGACAGACCGCGCCGCTCATTGCGCCGCTCCTCCTCTTCGCTCCGCTCAGCATCCTCGCCGGCGGCACTCAATGGCGCCGCTCCTCCTCTTCGCTCCGCTCAGCATCCTCGCCGGCGGCACTCAATGGCGCCGCTCCTCCTCTTCGCTCCGCTCAGCATCCTCGCCGGCGCCGCTCATTGCGCCGCTCCTCCTCTTCGCTCCGCTCAGCATCGTCGCCGGCGCGGCTCATAGTCAACGACGCTAGCAGGCGCCCTACACCCGTTCGGCCAGCTCCAGACGGGTGTCGCCGTAGACGCGCTCGGGCCACAACGTCCAGCCGTCCGGCCACGTGAGCGCGGCACTGCCGATTCCGCGCTCCACCACGGCAACCGTTCCCACCCGGGTCCAACCCCCCGACGTCAGCGCGGCCAGCACAGCCGAGAGCTCAGCGGCTCCAAGCTCGTACGGCGGGTCGGCCAATACCAGGTCGAACGGGGAGGGCGACCCGGCGGTCAGCACGGCAGCGACCGCACCGCGGCGCACGATCGCCCCGGGCAGCCCCACCGTCTCGATGTTGCGGGCGATCACCGCCGCCGCGCGCGGGTCGGATTCCACAAACAGCGCCGACGCAGCTCCCCGTGACAGGGCTTCCAGACCCAAGGCACCCGACCCGGCAAAGAGATCCAGCACCGCCACGTCCGCGAAACCGACCCGCGTCGCCAGGATGTTGAACAGCGACTCGCGCACCCGGTCAGTGGTCGGCCGGGTCCCCCGCGGCGGAACGGTGAGGCGCCGGCCCCGGGCCACGCCACCGATCACGCGGGTCAGTTCAGCACCACCAGCAGGTCGCCACCCTCCACCTGAGCGGTGTCGGAGACCGCCACCCGCTCCACCGTGCCGTCGCTGGGCGCGGTGATCGGCGCTTCCATCTTCATGGCCTCGATGGTGGCGACGGTTTGGCCGGCGCTCACCTCATCACCTTCGGACACGCTGACGGTGACTACCCCGGCGAAGGGCGCCGCGACATGGCCGGCGTTGCCGCGGTCAGCTTTCTCCGCAGCGCGAACGGCGCTGGCGATGCTGCGGTCGCGCACCAGCACCGGACGCAGCTGGCCGTTGATGATGCACATCACGGTCCGCATGCCGCGCTCGTCGGGTTCGGAGATGGCCTCCAGCCCGATCAACAACTCCACGCCCGGCTCGAGCTTCACCCGATGCTCCTCGCCTTGGCGCAGGCCGTAGAAGAACTGGTTGGCCGACAGCTGCGAGGTATCGCCGTACGCCTCTCGATGGTCCTCGAATTCCTTTGTGGGACCGGGGAACAACAGCCGGTTGAGGGCGGCCTGACGCTCCGGCCCGGCGGTGGCGAGCGCCTTCTCGTCGTCGACGGTCAGTTGCGGGTCCGGCTTAGCCGGCGCGCGGCCGGCCAGCGCGTCGGAACGCAACGGCTCGGGCCATCCGCCGGGCGGATCGCCCAACTCACCGCGCAGGAATCCCAGCACCGAGTCCGGGATATCGAATCGCTTTGGGTCAGCGGCGAATTCGTCGGCGCTCAGACCGGAGCCCACCAGGGCCAGCGCCAGGTCGCCGACCACCTTCGACGACGGGGTGACCTTGATCAGCCGGCCCAGCACCCGGTCAGCTCCCGCATAGGCCTCCTCGACCTCCTCGAACCGGTCCCCCAGCCCCAGCGCGATCGCCTGTTGGCGCAGGTTCGACAGCTGACCGCCCGGGATCTCGTGGTGATACACCCGGCCGGTCGGACCGGGTAGACCGGATTCGAAGGGCGCGTAGACCTTCCGCAGGCCTTCCCAGAACGGCTCGAGCGCGCACACCGCCGACAACGACAACCCGGTGTCGTACTCGGTGTGCGCGGCCGTGGCCACGATCGAACTCAACGCCGGCTGACTGGTGGTGCCGGCCATCGGCGCCGAGGCCCCGTCGACGGCGTCGGCGCCCGCCTGCCAGGCGGCCACGTAACTGGCCAGCTGGCCGCCCGGCGTGTCGTGAGTGTGCACGTGAATGGGGAGGTCGAACCGGCTGCGCAAAGCGGAAACGAGGGTGTGGGCCGCCGGCGGCCGCAGCAACCCCGCCATGTCCTTGATGGCCAGCACATGTGCACCGGCCTCGACGATCCCGTCGGCCAATCGCAGGTAATAGTCCAGGGTGTAGAGCCGTTCGTCCGGATCGGACAGGTCACCCGTGTAGCACATCGCGACTTCGGCTATGGCAGTGCCGGTTTCGCGGACCGCGTCGATAGCCGGTCGCATCGAGTCCAGGTTGTTCAGCGCGTCGAAGATCCGGAAGATGTCGATACCGGTGGCCGTCGCCTCCTCGATGAACGCCGACGTGACGGTCTCCGGATAGGGCGTGTAGCCCACGGTGTTCCGGCCCCGCAACAACATTTGCAGGCAGATGTTGGGGATGGCTTGCCGCAGCGCGGCCAGCCGCTCCCACGGGTCCTCCTTGAGGAAGCGCAGCGCCACGTCGTAGGTCGCCCCGCCCCAGCACTCGACCGACAACAGCTGCGGCATCGTGCGCGCGAGATACGGTGCCACCATGAGCAATCCGCTGGTGCGCACCCGGGTGGCCAGCAGCGACTGATGCGCGTCGCGGAACGTCGTGTCGGTCACGCCGACCGCGGGCGACTCCCGCAACCAGCGCGCGAAACCGTCCGGGCCGAGTTTGAGCAACCGCTGCCGGGAACCGTGCTCCGGCGCCACCTCGCGGTCGATCGCGGGCAGCTTGTCCTGCGGGTACACCGTCGACGGACGCGCGCCGTGCGGCTGGTTGACGGTGACGTCGGCCAGGTAGTTCAGGATCTTGGTGCCGCGGTCGGCCGAGGTGTGCGAGGTCAGCAGTTGCGGCCGGTCGTCGATGAACGACGTCGTGACGCGGCCGGCCTGGAAGTCCGGGTCGTCCAGAACCGCTTGCAGGAAAGGAATATTGGTCGACACACCGCGGATCCGGAACTCGGCCATCGCCCGGCGCGCCCGGTTGACCGCGGTTTGGAAATCGCGGCCCCGGCAGGTCAGCTTCACCAGCATGGAGTCGAAGTGGGCGCTGATCTCAGCCCCCAGATTGGTGCTGCCGTCCAGCCGGATCCCGGCGCCGCCCGGGGTGCGCAGCGCACTGATCCGACCGGTGTCGGGGCGGAACCCGTTGGCCGGATCCTCGGTGGTGATCCGGCATTGCAGCGCGGCACCGTGCGGGCGCACGGTGTCCTGGGTGAGGCCCAGATCGTCGAGGGTCTCGCCGGCGGCGATGCGCAGCTGGCTGGACACCAGGTCGACGTCGGTGATCTCCTCGGTGACGGTGTGCTCCACCTGAATTCGCGGGTTCATCTCGATGAAGACGTATTCGCCGTTCTCGTCCAGCAGGAATTCGACGGTGCCGGCGCAGCTGTAGCCGATGTGGTGGGCGAAGGCCACCGCATCCGCACACATCTTTTCCCGCAACTCGGCCGAAAGGTTCGGCGCCGGAGCCAGTTCGATCACCTTCTGGTGGCGGCGCTGCACACTGCAGTCCCGCTCGTAGAGGTGGATCACGTTGCCACCGGTGTCGGCCAGGATCTGAACCTCGATGTGCCGCGGGCGCAGCACAGCCTGCTCGAGATACACCGTCGGGTCCCCGAACGCCGACTCCGCCTCCCGGCTGGCGGCCTCGATGGCCTCACCCAGAGCTGCGCTGTCAGTGACCCGCCGCATCCCGCGCCCACCGCCACCGGCAATGGCCTTGACGAACAGCGGAAATCGCATGTCCTGTGCGGCCGCGACCAACTGGTCCACCGACGCCGAGGGAGCCGAGGACTGCAGCACCGGCAGGCCCGCCTCGCGCGCGGCGGCGATCGCCCGCGACTTGTTTCCGGTCAACTTGAGCACTTCGGCGTCGGGCCCCACGAACGTGATGCCCGCCTCGGCGCACGCTGCGGCCAATTCCGGGTTCTCCGAGAGGAATCCGTAACCGGGATAGACGGCGTCCGCATGGCAGCGCAGGGCCGTCTCGACGATCTCGGCGACGGACAGGTACGCCCGCACCGGGTGCCCCACTTCGCCGATCTGGTACGACTCATCGGCTTTGGTCCGGTGCAGCGAATTGCGGTCCTCGTACGAATAGACGGCGACGGTGCCGACACCCAACTCGTATGCGGCGCGGAAGGCGCGGATCGCGATCTCGCCGCGATTGGCCACCAACACTTTGGAGATCACGTGCG
The DNA here is from genome assembly GCF_059813065.1 of Mycobacterium sp. NGS24. NCBI lineage: Bacteria > Bacillati > Actinomycetota > Actinomycetes > Mycobacteriales > Mycobacteriaceae > Mycobacterium > Mycobacterium sp. NGS24. The sequence continues at coordinate 129,150 of NZ_JCALDW010000008.1, read as the reverse complement.
ACCCCTAATCAAATGAGTGTCGACCAATAATTCCAGAACCGCGCCATGATCAGCAGGAATACCCCGGTGAACCAGAACGTGACCAGCGACCAGCGCCAGCCGAACAGTAACCGCAGCGCGGTATTTCCCGTCGCGGCCGGACGCACCAGGATCGAGGCCGCGACCACCAGCAGCGTCACGGTGGCCGCCCACACCACCATGCAGTACGGGCACAGCGCCCCGATGCGGTACAGGCTCTGAAAGATCAGCCAGTGCACGAACACCGTGCCGGCTGTCAACCCGATCACCAACCCCACCCAATACCATTGCGGCAGCTGAACTTTCGCCACCGCCAACACCCCGGTGACCACCACCACCGTGAAACCGGCGATACCGAGCAGCGAGTTGGGGAAGCCGAGCACCGAAGCCTGCGGGGTCATCATCACCGAACCGCACGACACGATCGGGTTGATGTTGCAGGACGGCACGTAGGACGAGTTGAGCAGCAACGCGATCTTCTCCACCGTCAGCGTGACGGAGGCGAGCAGACCGATCACCCCGGCGATCAGCACCCACCATGCACTGGGCGCGGGTACCCACGGTCCGGACGGTTCGAGTTCGACGGGCGGGTCAGCCGCGTCGGAGTCCACCTCGGGGACGAGATCAGCCGCCACGTGGTCAGGTGTTCGCCACTGCCGCGGCCTCGTCCATCCCGGGGATGTTGCCGACGATGTCTCTGACCTTGGCGACGAGCGCTGCCGGTGACGTCCGCTCGAATTCGGTGCCGTTGATCCGCACGGTCGGGGTCGCGCGGATCTTGTTGGCTGCCGCCAACCCGGTGACCTTGCCGATGTACTTGCCGCTGTTGATGCAGTCCGGCACCTTGCCGGCGGCGCCCGCCTGGCGCGCGAGCTCGATCAGTCGCGCATTGTCGGGGAACCGGTCACCCGTTTCGGACGGCTGAATGCCCTTGCTGTACAGCGCTTCGTGGAAGCGGCGAAAGGCGTCCATGGACTCGTCGGCCACGCAGTAGGCCGCGGCGGCCGCCCGCGAGGAGTAGTTCTGGGTGGCCGGACTGTCCAGGATGGTGACCATCGTGTAGTCACCGGCGATCGCGCCGATGTCGATGAGCTTGGCGACCGTGCGGCCGAAGGTGCGCTCGAAATCGCCGCACGCCGGGCACAGGAAGTCCTCGTAGAAGGCCACGGTCGCCTTGGGTTTGCCGTTGTCGGCGACCAGTTTGCTCGAGGTCACGCGGACGGCGCCCTCGGCTCCCGCACCGGCGGCCTGCTTCTTGTTGTGACTCGTCACGATGTAGAACACCAGACCGACGGCGAACAGCACGACGATCAACGTGCCGCCGATTTGGATGAGTCGGCCGGACCTGCCGTCGCCGGACTTCAGGTCGAGCCGCGCGGGGCGCTTGGGTTTTTCGGCCACAGAATCCTCACGTTTCGTTTGCTTCACCTGCGGTCGGGCGACTCTAGAGTACCGACGGCGCCGCAGCCGCAGGTCAGCACCGGCTCAGGTGTGCCCGCAGCGCTGAGATCAGCTCGCCCGTTCCGGCGGCGCTGCCACCCCCGAGCGGGAAGAGATTGGCGAAGCCGTGCGTCAGCGATCCCAGGTAGCGCAGGTCCACAGCGGTGCCCGCGGCCCGCAGCGCCTCGGCGTACTCCTGACCCTCGTCGCGCAGCGGATCGAACCCGGCGACCGCGATCAGCGCGGGTGCCAGGTCGGACAGCGAATCCGCCAGCGCCGGTGACACCCGTGGGTCGGACGCGTCGATCCCGGACTTGCGCAGGTACTGCGAGGTGAACCAGTCGATGTCGCGTCTGGTCAGCAGGAAGCCACGCGCGAACAGGCTCAGCGAGCGGGTCTGCGCGGTGAAGTCGGTTCGCGGGTAGATGAGCCACTGCAACACCGGGGCCGGTCCGCCGTTGTCCCGCGCGAGCTGGCTGACGACGGCCGCCAGGTTGCCGCCGGCGCTGTCGCCGCCGACCGCCACCCGCCCGGGCGCCGCACCCAGTTCCTCAGCGTGCTCCCAGGCCCACCCGAACGCGGCGTACGCATCCTCGATCGCCGCGGGTGCCGGATGCTCAGGTGCCAGCCGGTAATCGATCGACAGCACATGCATCTCCCCGTCCCGGCAGGTCAATCGGCACAGCGCGTCGTGGGTGTCCAGGTCGCCGATCGACCAGCCGCCACCGTGATAGAAGACCAGCAGCGGCGCATTCGCGGTTGCTGGGCGGTAGTGCCGCGCCGGGATCGGACCTGCCGGCCCGGGAATCGAGATCTCGGCAACGTCGACGTGAATCTGCGGACCGGGCATGGCCTGCAGGCCGTCCCGCATCGTCGCCCGGGAGGTGCGCGCGTCGTCGTCGACCACCAGGCCGCCGATCCCCACGGCGCGCTGTCCCGTCAACAGCAGCTGCAAGGTGGGGTCCAGGGTGTTGCCGTCGATGGTCACCGAACGCCCGCGGGTCAGCAGGCGCTTGGCGCCGTCCGGGATCCGCGGAATGACTTTCGCGCCGACGCTGGTGACCGTGTTCTGGACGCGCGTCACCCAACCGGTCGGTGCGCGCTTTGCTCCCAGATGGAGGTCCGGCGCGCCTGACAGACTCTTGGTCATCGGCCGCTCCCTTGATAATGCCTCGTGCCGGCCCACCTTACGTCGTGCCGAACGGGCGAAATCCGGCCGCCGCCTGCCCGACGGTGCGACGAATGTCCGACATTGGGAGCGGACACCAGCCCGGGCGTTGGTTAGATCGCATAGTCAACTCGGTAATATGTGATCCCCGAGCCGTGCGGACTGCGGCACCAGGCTGGGCCCTAATCGGAGAACGCTCAAATTTCATAGGTAGGTGATGACGTTGACTGGCGAGTCGGGCGCCGCTTCTGTCCCCGGTTCTATCCCCTCGATAGCCCTCAACGACGAGCAGACGATGCCGGTGCTGGGTCTCGGCACCGCGGAATTGTCGGACGACGAGACAGAACGCGCCGTCTCGGCCGCACTCGAAGTCGGTTGCCGGCTCATCGACACCGCGGCCGCCTACGGCAACGAAGCGGCGGTGGGCCGGGCGATCGCCGCGTCGGGCATTCCGCGCGCCGAGTTGTTCGTCACTACCAAGCTGGCCACCGCCGACCAGGGTTTCAAGTCCTCGCAGGAAGCCTGCCGGCGCAGCCTGGAGACCCTCGGCCTCGATTACGTCGACCTGTACCTGATTCACTGGCCGGCCGCGTCGCTGGGCAAGTACGTGGACTCGTGGGGTGGCCTGATCCAGTGCCGCGGCGAGCAGCACGCCCGCTCGATCGGGGTGTCCAACTTCACCGCGGAGCACCTGACGATGGCCATCGACCTGACTTTCGTCACCCCCTCGGTCAATCAGATCGAGTTGCACCCGCTGCTCAACCAGGAGGAGCTGCGCAAGGCGAACGCCGAGCACGACATCGTCACGCAGTCCTACACCCCGCTGGCGCTGGGCAAGTTGAATGACAACCCGACGGTGACGTCGATCGCCGGCGAGTACGGCAAGACGCCCGCCCAGGTCCTGCTGCGGTGGAACGTGCAGTTGGGCAACTCGGTGGTGTTCCGCTCGGCAAAACCCGAACACATCGCCGGCAACTTGGATGTGTTCGATTTCGAGCTGGCCGCCGAGCACGTCGACGCGCTGAACGGGCTCAACGACGGCACCCGGCTGCGCCCGGATCCGGACAACTACGCCGGCACCTGAGCGCCGATCAGCGGGCGGGGCAGGTGGCCGCCGCGTCTCGCAGCACGCCGCTGGACGCTTGATCCAACGGCAGCGCGTAGCCACGCAGCACCGCGATGAACTGCACGGCGTATTGACACGCGAAAGCACCGTTGGGCGGCATCCATTGCGACGGCGGCGAATCGCCCTTGTCCTGGTTGGCCCTGCCCTGCACGGCCAGCAGGTTCGCCGGGTCGTTGGCAAAGCGCACCCGTTGGGCCTCCGGCCAACCGTAGGCGCCCATGTCCCAGGCATACGCCAGCGGGACCAGATGATCGATCTGCACCGATTCGCCGACCTTGGCGCCGCGCTGAAACGCGACGACGGTGTTGGTGTACGGGTCGTGCAGGGTGCCGGTGGCCACGGCGTCGGGACACCGCTTGGTGAACACGTGCGTGACGTCCACCAGATCGCGGTTGAGGATGTCGTTACGGGTGTCACAACCGTTGTGGCCCAGCGGCGCATCGTTGTCGTCGTCCCAGGCGTCGCCGAACGCGGACCGGCGGTAGTCGAACCGGTGTGCCCGAAACGGCAACAGCAGCACCCCGGCGAGCACATCGTCGCCGGGCGCCACGGTCGGTACGTCGGCGCGCGCAGCGAACTCCTGGGCTTGTCGGGCGGCGGAGGACCCCAGCGTCTGGTATGCGACCAGCACCGCCACGGCAGCGACCGCGGCCAGCCACAGCAGGGTTCGACGGTTCGTCATGACTTGTCCAGGTACTCGATCTGATCGGTATCGGTGAATCGGGCTGCCAGCGAGGACAATCCGGGATCGTCGGGGTTGGTGGCGTAGGCGGCCTCGCAGAAGTCCCGAGCGTTCTCGATGAACTCGAGGTGGTCGGCCAGCGACAACAACCGCAGCACGATAGCCCGACCGGATTGATTGCGGCCCAGCACATCTCCTTCTCTGCGCTCTTTGAGATCCAGGTCGGCGAGCACAAATCCGTCGATCGTCCCGGCGACCGCCTCCAGCCTTTTGCCTGCCGGAGAACCCGCTGACGTCCAGCTCGCCAGCAGGCACAGGCTCGGGTGCCGGCCGCGGCCGATGCGGCCGCGCAGTTGATGCAACTGGCTGATGCCGAACCGGTCGGCATCCATCACCAGCATCACGGTGGCGTTGGGGACGTCGACACCCACTTCGATCACGGTGGTACAGACCAGCACATCGGTCTGGCCGCTACGGAAGGATGCCATCACGGCGTCCTTCTCGTCAGCGGAGAGCCGTCCGTGCATCAGACCCAGCCGCAGCCCGGCCAGCTCGGCCGAGCGCAGCCTGGTGAACAGTCCGACCGCGGTCGCCGACGGCCGCTTGCCGTCGTCTCCGGCCTCGTCGGCTTCCTCCTCGTCGATCCGCGGCGCCACCACATAGGCCTGGCGGCCGGCGGCGACCTCCTCCCGGATGCGCTGAAAACCACGCTCCAGCCAGGCCCGCTTGTCCCGGACGAAGATCACCTTGGTGGTGATGGGCTGACGCCCCCGGGGCAGCTCGCGCAGGGTCGACGTTTCCAGGTCGCCGTACACGGTCAGGGCCAGACTGCGCGGGATCGGCGTCGCGGTCATCACCAGCAGATGCGGCGTGACGCCGGCCGGGGCCTTGGCGCGCAACCGATCCCGTTGCTCGACACCGAACCGGTGTTGCTCGTCGACCACCACCATGCCCAACGTGTGGAACTCCACCGCGTCGTGCAGCAATGCGTGGGTGCCGATGACGATCCCGGCCGCACCGCCGGCGATCTCGGACCGCGCCCGCTTCTTTTGCGCCGCGGTCATGGACCCGGAGAGCAGCACCACCCGGGTGGCTTCCCAGCCGTCCCCGGCGGCCGCTCCCAGCTGACCGCCCGTCGCCAGCGGACCCAGCACCTCGGTGATGGACCGAAAATGTTGTGCCGCAAGCACTTCAGTAGGCGCCAACAGCGCGCACTGGTAACCCGCGTCGACCATCTGCAGCATCGCCAGCACCGACACGATGGTCTTTCCGGACCCGACCTCACCCTGCAGCAACCGGTTCAGCGGCCGAGCCGAGGCCAGCCCGTCGGACACCACGGACAGCACCTCACGCTGTCCGGCGGTCAGTTCAAAGGGCAAACGCTGCAATAGTTCTGCTGCCAGACCGTCGTCGCGCCGGGGGGCGACGGGACCGGATGCGGACAACTCACCATGGCGGCGACCGACCAGCGCCCACTGCAGAGCGACGGCCTCGTCGAAGGTGAGGCGATCACGCGCCCGCGCCCGCTCGGCCGGTCGTTCAGCCAAATGGATGCCGCGTAAGGCTGCGTCTTCGTCGATCAAACCCAACCTGGCACGCAAATCGGCGGGCAATGGATCGGGCACCGGGTCGAGTTGGTCCAGCACCTGCTTTACGGCGCCATAGATGTGCCAGGTCTGCACTTTGGCGCTGGCCGGATAGATCGGGTAGACCCGACGCTCGAACTCCGACATCGCCAACTCACCGGTGACCAACGTCGACGCGTCGGCGATCTCACGCAGCGAGACGCTGCCGTGGTTCCTCCCGTCCGTCGAGTCCATGATCAAGAACGCGGGATGGGTGAATTGCATTGTCTTGCCGTAGTATCCGACCTCCCCGGAGAGCATCACCTTCGTGTTCTCGGTGAGGTCCTTCATCAGGCCTTCGGCGTTGAAGAACGTCGCGGTCACCTCACCGCGGCCGGATCCGACCGTGATGCGCAACCACATTCGCGCTTTCTTCTGAGTCGGACTTTTCTTTTTCATCACACCGGAAGCCCTTTTGGTGATGACATCGACGATGGTGATGTGCTCACCGGCTTGTGGACGCTGGTCTTCGGCCGTGAGCCGGGAGGCGCCCTCCAGGTAACTGCGTGGGTAGTGCCGCAACAGGTCGTCGACGGTCCGCAGACCGAAGTACTCGTACAGCTGTCCGGCTGACTTGCCCCCGATGACGTCGACCAGCCGATCGCTCAGCGAGGCCACTACTCCACCCCGATCAGCAACGCATCGCCGCGGTGACCGGTGCGGTAGCTCACCAGTTCGCTACCCGGGTGGTGGTCGTGCATGTGTCTGTCCAGCACCTGCTCGATGCCAGCGGCCGCCGCGTCGTCCAGGTCGGCGCCTATCAGCACGGTGATCAGGTCACCGCCCGAGGCCATCAGCAGGTCCAGCAGGCCGATCGCGGCAGCGGCCACGTCCTCGGCGACGATCAGCACCTCATCGCCCGCGATGCCCAGGCCGTCGCCCGGCTTACAGGTTCCGGCCCAGGTCAGCGCGTTCTCGGTAGCCACCCGCACCGATCCGTGCCGGGCGGCGCCGGCGGCGCGGGCCATGGTGTAGCCGTCGTCGACGGCTTGACGGCCGGCGTCGTGCACAGCCAATGCCGCCAGCCCCTGCACCATCGACCCGGTCGGCACCGGCACCACGTCGACACCCCAGCCGATGGCCGCGGTGCACCCCGCCACCAACTCCTCAGCGGCCACGTACCCGTTCGGCAGCACCATCACCTGGGCGGCACCGCTGTCCACCACGGCGCGCACCAACTGATGGGCGGTGATCCCGGGCGCATCGGCGCTGCCGTCCGCCCCCGGTCGCAGCACGCAGGCACCCTCACCGGCGAACAACTCCTCGGCCCCGTCGCCGTCGACGACGGCAAGCACCGCACGTTCCCGCGTCCAGCTGCCCGCGGGCAGCCCGGTCGCGCCCGAACTGAGTCCCGAGATCACGATCCGGCTCAGCTGACCGGCGGCCAGGCCGGCTTCCACCGCGGCGCCGGCGTCGTCGGTGTGGACGTGCACGGAGTAGCTGTCCGACGGCGCGGCCGCGATGGCCACCGAGTCGCCCAATTCCTCCAGCCGTTGCCGCAACGCATCCGCGGCCGCCGCATCGCAGCCGGCCACCAGGTACATGACCTCGAACTGAGGCGCCGGACCCCGCTCGATCGCCGGCGGCTTCTGCTGCGGCTGCGACGGCTCGTAGACCGCCCGGGTGGGCGTCTCTCCGGTGATCGTCGAACGCAGCGAGTCCAGCATGACCAGCAGCCCCCGGCCCCCGGCGTCCACCACACCGGCATCGGCGAGCACCTCCAGCTGTTCGGGGGTCTTCTCCAGCGCGATCACCGCCGCATCCCCGGCCGCGACGAGGGCAAGGTGCAGCGACTGGCCGGCGGCAGCACACTCGTCGACGGCACCGGCGGCGGCCCGCAACACCGACACGATGGTCCCTGGCACCTCGTTTCCCCCCATCGAGGTGACGACCAGTTCCACCCCCCGCCACAGCGCGGCGGCCAGGAGCGCGGCATCGATCGCCCGTAGCGCCGCACCGGATTCGGCGGCCGCAGCAGCGGTCGCGTCGGCGAATCCCCGCAGAATCTGCGACAGGATCACCCCGGAGTTGCCGCGGGCGCCGTGCAGCGCTCCCGCTGACAACGCCGCCGCGACCCTGACCACGTCCAGGCTGCCGCGACTGGCTTCGGCATCCGCCTCGGCCAGCGCCGAACGCATGGTGAACAGCATGTTGGCACCGGTGTCGGAATCGGCGACCGGGAACACGTTGAGGCGGTTGATCTCGTCGATGTGGGTGATCAGGTCGCTCACGGCGGTGTGCGCCCAGTCCCGCAGGGCCGAGCCGTCCAGCTGACGATCCTCCGTGGCCAAACCCGCCCCCACCTCCTTACCGCCGCAGCACGCCCCCGATGCGCGCTAGCGTAACCTCGGTCCCGCCGGCCGGTGAGCCAGTCAGCAGCCTAGCTATCGGCCACGACAGCACTGGTCACGACGCGTCGCGGTTCGTTGAGCCGTTTTGGCGGTTGCCTACCGGAGTCGGTATTGTGGGACGGCCGGGCCAACCCGGCCTACTTCCGGCCGGCGGATCCGAACCGGGTCGCCAGACCGCAGCAACAAAGACTTGAGGAGTTTGAACCATGGCCGCTGTGTGCGATATCTGCGGGAAAGGCCCCGGCTTCGGTAAGTCGGTGTCGCACTCCCACCGCCGCACCAGCCGCCGGTGGAACCCCAACGTTCAGACCGTGCACGCCGTGACCCGTCCCGGCGGCAACAAGACGCGGCTCAACGTGTGCACGTCGTGCATCAAGGCCGGCAAGGTCACCCGCGGCTGAAGCCGTTACCCGCCGCCTCACTTTTCACAGAGCGGCTTTGATGCGTTCGAGGGTTGTTGTCATGTCGCGGGTGTTGCGCCGACGACGTGGCTCGCCGAGCGGCGCAATCAGCGCGATCGCGCCGCCGCCGCGATCGTGTACGCCTACGACCACGGGCCGGTTGGCGCCGCGTTGATTTCCGCAGCCCTGCGGTTTCGCGATCGACACCCTCATGGCGCACGCCGCTAGCGGCTCCCGCACACAGCGCCGTCCGCTCACTTACGGCCGGGAATCTGCAACGTGGTACCGGTCTCCTCTTCCGCGAACGCCACGAGCCGGCCGGCCGTGTCGTAATCGCACGCGACCACCGTGCGGCCGATCAGCACCGGGCCGCCGCGCAGCCCGCCCCGACCGCTGACGCCGACATAGCTGCCCGGCGGGATCGGTTCGCTGATGCAGTACAGCGTGGGCGCCGCGCCCTCGTCGATGTCGTTGGCCAGCCGGTCGGCCACCGTCTTGACCGTCTTGTGCGCCAACGACATCAGCGGCGAGTCGCCGACCTGCGACAGGTTCGACGCCACCCAGCCCGGGTGGGTGAGCTGACTGACGATCGGCGAGCCTGCGGCACGGAGCCGGCGGTCGAGCTCGAGCCCCCACAACATCACCGTGAGCTTGGACTGCGCGTAGGCCCCCAGCCTCGTCCACTTGGTGCGGCGCAGATGCAGATCGTCGAGGTGCAGCGTCGCCGAGCGGTGCGCGTCGGATCCGACATTGATGATCTGGGCCCGCACCCGCGGCAGCAGCAGGTTGGTCAGCGCGAACGGGCCGAGCAAGTTGGTGCCCAGCGTCATCTCGAAGCCGTCCACGGTGTCGCGGCGCCGCTCGGTCAGAGCGCCGGCGTTGTTGATCAGGATGTCGACGTCGCCGTCGATCAGATCGGGGAAGGCACGCACCGAGGACAGGTCGGCCAGATCGAGCTTGACCACCGACGTCGAGCCACCAAGCTGCGCGGCGCGTTGCTCACCGAGCTCGGTGTTGCGTACCGCCAGAATGACGTGCGCGCCGGCTTTGACCAGCGCTCGCGCGGTGCCCAGCCCCACCCCGTTGGTCGCTCCGGTCACGATGACCCGTTTGCCGGTCAGGTCGCCGAGCCGATCGGGCGTCCAAGGTAACGTCACGAGGTCAGATTAGTCAGACTGATGGCGTCGAGGGCGGTTCGAAGGTGAGTGACAGCGCGACAGAGATCACCAACCTGATCTACACCTACGCCGAGCGGCTCGACGGCGGCGACTTGGACGGCGTGGCCCAGCTCTTCGAGCACGGCCGCATCTGCGGGATGGAAGACGGGCCGCCCGAGACCGTGTTCGCCGGATCGGCCCGGGTGCGCGAGATGTATGACATGGCCACTCGCATCTATGAGGACGGCACCCCCAAGACCAAACACAACACCAGCAACGTGCAGTTGTACATCGACGAGGCCGCCGGGACCGCCCGCAGTACCTCGTATTACTGCGTCACCCAAGCCACCCCCGAGCTGCCCCTACAGGTGATCGTGACCGGACATTACAAAGACACGTTCCACCGGCTCGACGGCGTGTGGCACTTCGACTGCCGCGTCATGTTCGTCGACCAGGTCGGCGACGTCAGCCAGCACCTGAAGTTCTGACCCTGGTGGGCAACGCCTCCGCACCCTTCGACGCCGCGGCCATCCTGGCCGACGCGCAACGCAAGGAGTCGCTGACCGATTGGGGGCCAGGCGAATTCGAGCGGCCGCTGCGCGTGCTGCTGGACGACTACCCGAACGCCGGGCTCAACGATATCGGCACCTACATCCTGCGCTCCGGCATCGTGCACAGCCTGCGGATGCGGTTGCGTACCCAGGAATGGGTCCGGCGGCACCCCGACATCCTGGCCGAACGACTGGCGCCGCCGATCGTCGTGGTCGGCATGATGCGCAGCGGAACCACACTGCTGCAACGCCTGCTGGCGGCCGACCCGCGCTTCAGCTGCGCGTACGGCTGGGAGGTCGTCGAGGTCGCACCGAAGCTAGGCTACCGATTCGACGGGCTCGACCCCCGCATCGCGATCAGCGAAGGGCGCGAAGCGAAATCGCGGGAATTGGCGCCGGACCTGTTCCGGATCCATCCGATGTATGCGCGGGAAGCCGAGGAGGAGATCGTCTTCCTGGCCGATGCGTTCCTGTCCCACGTTCCCGAATCCGGCGCGCACCTGCCGCACTACCGATCCTGGCTCGACGACCAAGACTTCACCCCGGCCTACCGGCACCTACACCGGATGCTGCAATTCCTGCAGTGGCAGAAGCGGCAGCGCGGGGAACAAGCGCAGCGCTGGGTGCTGAAATCGCCGGCCCACCTGGGCTATCTGGATCTGCTGCGCACGCAGTTCCCCGAACTGCACCTGGTGCACATGCACCGGGACCCGCGCACCACCATCGCCTCGGGGGCCGGCCTGAACGCCACCCTGCACGCGATGCACGCCGACACCGTCGACCTCCCCCGGGTGGGCGCGCAGTGGCTGGAGCGGATGGGATGGACCAACGACAGGGCGATGACGGCGCGGGACGGCTGGGGACCGGAGCGGGTCACCGACATCGGGTTCGACGATGCGGTCGCCGATCCGATCGGGCAGGTGTCCCGCGTTTACGAGGCGATCGGGCTTACGCTGACGTCCCACGCCGAGGACGCGATGCGACGCTGGCTGCGCGAACGTCCCCGCGAGCCGGCGCGCCCGCCCTACGGTCTCAAGACCTACGGTTTGCAGCCCGAACTGGTAGACGAGCGATTCAGTCTGTACAACAAGCGATTTCACGAATACACAAGGAGGAGCCAGTGAGTGATGACCCGGTCGCCACGGCATCGCAGCACGAACAGGAACTGGCCGCCCTCGAGCTGATCGAGCACCCCACCGTCAAAGCCGCCTATGCCGACGTCGCGCAGACCTGGCTGGGCCGCGCCAAGGCTTCGGACGCGATGCGCGAGCGGTTCGACGATGCGTTCGCCGAGGTGATGTTCTCGGCGGCGGTGTGGTCGTCCAACCAGGACAAGCTGCGACCCAAGGTCAGCTGCATCACCCGACTGGCGCACCCGGTGGACGGCCGCGCGATTCCCGGATCACGGTGGGGCATCGACAATCCCGACAGCGTGTACCGGGTGATCCCGATCTCCGGCGACGAGCGCTACGAGATCCACGGTCGCGTCGGCGAACACCGCATGACCGAGAATTACTTCACCCTCTGGGACGCGAACATGGGCACCGTCGATGTGCTCAACGGCCGCACCATGGCGGTCGATTCCGACGGCAGCTTCACCATCACCGTCGACGCCGAACCCGCCGGGGGGCGACCCAATCACGTGCGGACCACTGCGGCCGCGCACGAGTTCTACATCCGCGACGTTTTGCTGGACTGGGGCCGTGACGACCCCAATCACCTTGCGGTGCAACGTCTTGGCGCTGCACCGTCGTCCCCGGCCCGCACCCGTGACGAGCAGGCCGAGGCGACCGCGGCGATGATGGCGTACTTCGCGAATTTCACCGGCAAGCTCAGCCACGGCGCCTACAAGATGCCCGCCAACCGGTTCGAACTGGCGTGGTCGGCAGACACCGACGGCGCCATGCGCAACCAGTTCTATGTGATGGGCCGCATCGACCTCGCCCCGGACGAGGCCTTCGTGGTGGACGTCAACGATGGTGGCGCCGAATACTTCACGGTGCCGCTGAGCAACATCTGGGGTACCACGCTGGACATCGTCGCCCGCACCGGAAGCCTCAACAAGGCGCAGTCGGTGGCCAACGAGGACGGCACCTACACCTATGTGATCTCCCCCGAGGATCCCGGTGTGGCGAACTGGATCGACACCGACGGTCTGCGCGAGGCCATCCTGACGTTGCGGATGGCCGAGTTCGGCGAGACCGGACCCCGTGCGGGTCTGGGTGCGCACGGGCGGGTGATCAAGCGCGACCTGCTCGACGCCGAGGTACCGAACCTGCCGCGGGTGACCGAGCAACAGCGTAAAACCGAACTCGCCGAACGCCGCAGGGCGTATCTGCGGCGACTCCCGGAAGGGACACTCTGAGATGGCACGCTGGTTGGTCACCGGTTGCTCCACCGGGTTCGGCCGCGAGATCGCCCGCGGTGCCCTGGAAGCCGGACACAGCGTCGTCGTCACCGCACGTAACGCCGATGCGGTGCGCGACTTCGTCGACGAGTTCGGCGACCGGGCCCTGCCCGTGGCTCTCGACGTGACCGACGCCGGCCAGATCGCCGCCGCGGTCGCCGCGGCGGAGGAGACCTTCGGCGGCATCGACGTGCTGGTCAACAATGCCGGCCATGGCTATCTGTCGGCGGTGGAGGAGGGTGAGGACGCCGAGGTGCGAAAGCTGTTCGACGTCAACTACTTCGGTGCCGTCGACATGATCAAGGCGGTGCTCCCGGCGATGCGGGCCCGCGGATCGGGCCATGTCGTCAACATCTCGTCCATGACGGGGCTGGTGGCCAACCCGCCCAACGCCTACTACTCGTCGACCAAATTTGCGCTGGAGGCGGTGACCGAAGCGCTTGCGCAGGAGGTCAAGCCGCTGGGTATCAAGGTGACCGCCATCGAACCGGGCGCCTTCCGCACCGACTGGGCGTCGCGATCGATGAAGGAATCCAGCACTCCCATCGCCGATTACGCCGACGTCGCCGCCCGCAAGGACCTCATCAAGCAGTTCGCCGATCACCTGCCGGGTGACCCACGCAAGGTGGCCGAGGCGGTGCTGATGGTCACCGAACTCGACGAACCGCCACTGCGGCTGCTGCTGGGCCGCGACGTGCTCAAAGCGATGCGCGACAAGATCGCCGCGACGTCGGCCTCGATCGAGGAGTGGAAGGCCGTCACCAAGGACGTCAACTTCCCCGGCGGGTAGGCGCGCGCTAGGGCAGCCGCCAGTCGATCGGGTCGGCGCCCATTCGCGCCAACAGTTCGTTGGCGCGACTGAACGGTCGCGACCCGAAGAAGCCGCGCGAGGCCGACAACGGCGACGGATGCGGTGATTCGATGAAGGCGCAGTCGCCGTCGGCCAGCATAGGCTTGAGGGTTGAGGCGTCGCGTCCCCACAGAATCGCCACCATCGGCTTCTGACGACCGACCAGGGCGCGAATCGCGCACTCCGTCACCGCTTCCCATCCCTTTCCGCGGTGCGACGCCGGGGTGCTGGGCCGCACGGTGAGCACCCTGTTCAGCAGCAAGACGCCCCGTTGCGCCCACGGGGTGAGATCTCCGCACGACGGCGGCGGGTAACCGAGGTCTTTGGTGTACTCGTCGAAGATGTTGGCCAGGCTGCGCGGCAGCGGCCGCACGTCTGGCGCGACCGAGAAGCTCAGGCCCACCGCATGCCCGGGCGTCGGGTAGGGATCCTGGCCGACGATCAGTACCCGAACGTCATCGAACGGAAAGGTGAAGGCACGCAGCACGTTTGGTCCGGCGGGAAGATATCGCCGGCCGGCGGTGATCTCGTCGCGCAGGAACTGGCCCAGCTGGGCCACCTGGTCGGCGACCGGCTCGAGTGCGCTCGCCCAGCCCGCTTCGACCAGTTCGGGCAACGGACGGGCGGTCACGGCGACCCGGGCTGGTTGAAGGCGTAGACGGTCACCGCGCCACCCTAACGCGCGTCGTGCCGCGCACGGTGAGACCGAGACTGCACTGGTGGCACCGAGCCTGCACTCAGAGTGCCGACACGCCGAGGAGCGCCAGCCCTGAATACCGGCTCGGCGCCGGCAACGGCCTCACCCCGCGAAAGACTCCCACCCCGCATGACCCGTCCAGTCGACACCGTCGACCATCACCCGCGCCGGCCCGTCGAGCACCCGTCCGATCACCCGCCACGAGTCGGGCACCGCATCGCTGAAACACGCCACCAGGGCGTGGTCTTCCCCGCCGCCCAGCACCCATGACCAGCCGTCGACACCCACCGCCGCGGCAGCGCCGGTCACCGCATCGTGATCGGCGGCCAATGACGCAGCCGACAGATCGATGGCAACGCCGGAGGCCTTCGCGACGTGCCGCAGATCCGAGATCAGTCCATCGGAGACGTCGATCATCGCTGTGGCGCCACCGGCCGCGGCGATCGCCCCCTGACCGTAGGGCGGTTGCGGCACCAGATGCCGACAGCGTAGCTCGCGGAATTCCTCAATGCCGTTGCGCCACAATTCATATCCTGCTGCGGAACGGCCCAGTTCACCGGTGACCGCGACCACCGACCCGGGCCGAGCCCCCGACCGCATGACCGGCGCACGACCGTTCAGGTCACCCAGCACCGTCACCGACACCACCCACTGCGGGCAGCTCACCAAATCCCCGCCCGCGATGCCGGCGCCGATCCGGTGCGCCTCGTCCCACATGCCGTCGACCAGGGCGATCACTTCGGCCGTCGGTGTGCTGCCGGGCGCCCCGAAACCCACCACGAACGCGGTGGGTCGCGCACCCATCGCCTCGATGTCGGCGGCGTTCTGCGCGATGGCCTTGCGGCCGACGTCGTGCGGCGACGACCAGTCCAGCCGAAAATGCCGGTCCTGCACCAGCATGTCGGTCGAGACCACGGTTCCCGACACCACGGCCCCGTCGTCCCCGGGGCCCAGGGTGACCGCGGCGGGCTGCCGGCGGTCGCGCACCAGACGCTCGATCACGGCGAACTCACCGGACTGCTGCAGCGTCGGGGACTGCCCGGCCGCGTCGTCGCTCACCCCGCCTCCTCCCGCATGCGGCCCGACGAACCGGTACGTTGGTTCCCTGCCGGTTCGGGCGGACCGCGTCAGTGTAATTGCGGAGGTAACCAGCAGTGGCAGGCAACTCCGAGCCCGGCGGCCCACCGCGCGCCGCGCTGATCGCCGCGCTGGTGCTGGCCGTGGCGACGATCGGGGCGCTCCTGGTCGTCGCGGTCAACCGCCGCGCACCGCGGCCACCGGTCGTCATCGCGGCGGCTGCGGCCCCGCAGGCGGCGAGCCCCGAGTGTCAGGCGCTGCTCGCCGCCCTGCCGCAGCGACTCGGCGACTACCAGCGCGCGGATCTGGCGCATCCCGCTCCCGATGGCGCCCGCGCCTGGCGGTCCGACGGCGGTGCCGTGGTGCTGCGCTGCGGCATGCCGCGTCCGGCCGGCTTCGTGGTGGGCGTACCGATCCAGGGCGTCGACCGGGTGCAGTGGTTCCAGGTGTCCGAGCCGGCCGGCACCCACGGGACCGAATCGACCTGGTACACCGTGGACCGTCCGGTCTACGTGGCACTGACCCTGCCCGGCGGATCGGGGCCTACGCCGATTCAGGAACTCTCCGCCGTCATCGACCGCACCCTGGCCGCGGTCCCGATCGACCCCGCCCGGCCCGGCTAACGGCTATCGGCTAACGCAGACCCACACCCCGCGCCAGCGCCGTGTCCACCATGGTGGCCAACAGGGTCGGATAATCGACGCCGCTGGCCGCCCACATCCGCGGGTACATCGAGATGGTGGTGAACCCCGGCATCGTGTTGATCTCGTTGATCACCGGGCCTGCGTCGGTCAGGAAGAAGTCCACCCGTGCCAGGCCCTGGCAGTCGATGGCGGCGAACGAACGAATCGCCAACTGCCGCACCGTGTCCGCGATGTCGTCGTCGACCTTGGCCGGCACGTCCAGTTCGGCGGCGTCGTCGAGGTACTTGGTGGCGAAGTCGTAGAAGGAGTCCTCGCGACCCCGCACCCCGGCCACCCGGATCTCACCCAGTGTGCTGGCTTCGATTGTGCCGTCCGGCATTTCGAGCACCCCGCACTCCAGCTCGCGACCACTGATGGCGGCCTCCACGATCACCTTCGGGTCGTGGCGGCGGGCCTGCGCGATCGCGTCGGGCAACTGGTCCCAACTCGTCACCCGGCTGACCCCGATGGAGGAACCCCCGCGCGCGGGTTTGACGAACGCGGGCAGTCCCAACCGTTCGCGTTCCTCGGGGTGCAACGTCGGCTGGGACGACCGCAACACGGTGTAGTCACCCACCGGCAGGCCCTCGGCGACCAGCAGCTTCTTGGTGAATTCTTTGTCCATCCCGGCCGCACTGGCCAGCACGCCGGCGCCGACGTACGGCACGCCGGCGAGTTCGAGCAGGCCCTGAATGGTGCCGTCCTCGCCGTAGGGGCCGTGCAGGACCGGGAACACCACGTCGACCGCGCCCAGCACTTCGGTGGCGCCGGGCCGCAGCGACACCAGTTCGCCGCCGCGCTGCGGGTCGGCCGGCAGCGCCAGTTCGGTACCCGATTCCGGGCTCACCGCAGGCAGTTGCCGGTTGCTGATCGTCAGCGCGTCGGGGTTGCCGTCGGTGAGCACCCACGAGCCCTGCGGCGTGATGCCGATCGCGACCACCTCGAACCGCTGCGGGTCGAGATTGCGCAGAATGCTGCCCGCAGACACGCACGAAATGGCGTGCTCGTTGCTGCGGCCGCCGAAAACGACGGCGACGCGCACCCGATTGCTGGCAGTCACAACCTGGAGACGCTACCGGTTGCGGCGCCGCGTCGCGGGATTGCGCAGGTCAGCGGAGAGTCATTTCACTCCGGCTTGGTGCTGCGGCCCAGCAGCAGGGCGATCGCTTCGTTCACCGACAGGCCCTTGTGGCATACCCGGTGCACGGCGTCTGTGAGCGGCATCTCGACGTCGTAGCTGGACGCCAGCGCCAGCACCGACTGGCAGGACGTGACGCCTTCCACGACGTGCCCGTCCTTGCTGTGCAACGCCGAGGACACGGTGTCCCCGCGGCCCAGGCGTTCGCCCAGCGAGCGGTTGCGCGAGTAGGGCGAGGTGCAGGTTGCCACCAGGTCGCCCACCCCGGCCAGACCCGCCAGGGTTGCGCCTTTGGCGCCCAGGGCAAGACCCAGCCGCATGATCTCGGCCAGCCCGCGGGTGATGATGGCTGCGACGGTGTTTTCGCCCAATCCCACCCCGACCGCCATTCCGCAGGCCAGCGCGATCACGTTCTTGCAGGCACCGCCGATTTCGGTGCCCACCACGTCGGAGTTGGTGTACGGGCGGAAATAGCCGCTGTTCAAGAACCGTTGCAGCGCGACGGCACGCCCGGAGTCGTTGCAGGCGACGACGGTGGCGGCCGGCTGGCCCTGCGCGATCTCGCTGGCCAGGTTGGGTCCTGAGATCACCGCGACCTGCGCAGCGTCGACTCCGGTGACCGAGACGATGACCTGGCTCATCCGCATCAGGGTGCCCAGCTCGATGCCCTTGGCCAGGCTGACCAGGGTGGCACCGTCGGCCCACATCCCGTTCCAGTTCTCCAGGTTGGATCGCATGGTCTGCGCCGGGACTCCGAGCAGCACGGTGGTCGCGCCGGTGAGGGCCTCCTCGGCGTCCGACGTGGCGCGAATCCCGGCCGGCAGGTGCATACCGGGCAGGTAGTCGGGATTGGACCGGGTGGCGTTGATCCGCTTGGCGACCTCCGCCCGCCGCGCCCACAGGGTGACCTCTCCCCCGGCATCAGCGAGCACCTTGGCCAATACGGTGCCCCACGCACCGGCGCCCATCACCACGACAGTTCCCGTGCCGGTCATCCACCCTCCCGGAGCTCTGCGGCCACCGTCACTCTGGCGCGACGCTCGCCTGCCGGCATCACGCTAGCTTGACACTCGCAGGCGTTGCGCCCAAGCCTCGCTGGCAGGATGGCCCCCATGGGCGGCGCAGGCGGAGATATGGGGTTGATCATCGCCGTCAAACGGTTGGCTGCCGCCAAGACCCGGCTGGCGCCGGTGTTCTCGGCCCCGACCCGCGAAGCGGTGGTGCTGGCCATGCTGGTCGACACGCTGACCGCCGCGGCCCGGGTGGAGTCGTTGCACTCGATCGTGGTGATCACACCGGACGAGGCCGCCGGGGCGGCCGCATCCGGGCTCGGTGCCGAGGTGCTGACCGACCCCACCCCGGCGGGTGATCCCGATCCGTTGAACAGCGCCATCGTCGCCGCCGAACGTTCGATGGCCGCGATCATTCCCAATCTTGTTGTGCTGCAAGGTGATTTACCGGCATTGCAGTCCCAGGAGCTGGCCGAGGCGGTCGCAGCCGCCCGCGCGCACCAGCGCAGCTTCGTCGCCGACCGGGCCGGCACGGGGACCGCGGCACTGTGTGCCTTCGGCACCCCGCTCGATCCCCGGTTCGGGCCGGATTCCGCCGCGCGACACCGGCATTCGGGTGCCGTCGAACTCACCGGAGCGTGGCCCGGTCTGCGCTGCGACGTCGACACACCGGCCGACCTGGCCGCCGCGCGCCGCCTCGGGGTGGGCCCGGCGACCGCGCGCGCGATCGCGCACCGCTGATTCCCCGCAGCAGCAACCCGCGGAGACGGCAGACACGGCCCAACATGTCCGCTCGGTGAATCGCATCTCAACGCCAGATGGATGGGTTGCCGATCTCCCAGGACTGGTGGCCTCGCCCACGGGTAATAGGCAATGATCGCAGGGTGACCGAAATCGAAGCCCCACCCCAAGCGGATGCATCCACCCACGAGGGTGCTCGGCAGTCAGGCGACTCGGCACCTGCAGCACCGCCGGCGGCGACTCCCGCCGCGATCAACGACCCGCTGCCCGACGAGCGCTACCTGAATCGGGAACTGAGCTGGCTGGACTTCAACGCCCGGGTGCTGGCGCTGGCCGCCGACAATTCGATGCCCCTGCTGGAGCGCGCCAAATTCCTGGCGATCTTTGCTTCCAACCTGGATGAGTTCTACATGGTTCGGGTCGCCGGTCTCAAACGCCGCGACGAAATGGGGCTGTCGGTCCGCTCGGCCGACGGACTGACGCCGCGTGAGCAGTTGCGGCGCATCGGCGAACAGACCCAGCAGATCGCCAGCCGCCACGCCCGGGTGTTCCTCGACGAGGTATCCCCCGCGCTGGAGGAAGAAGGCATCTACATCATCACGTGGGCCGACCTGGACGAGGCTGAGCGCGAACAGTTGTCGACGTATTTCCACGATCAGGTCTTCCCCGTCCTGACCCCGCTGGCCGTCGACCCTGCCCACCCGTTCCCCTTCGTCAGTGGGTTGAGTCTGAACCTCGCGGTCACCGTCAAACAGCCCGACGACGGCACCCAGCACTTCGCCAGGGTCAAGGTGCCCGACAACGTCGACCGCTTTGTGGAGCTGGAAACGAAAGCGGAATCCGACGGCGAGCGGCGCGAGCGGGGCATCGTGCGATTCCTGCCGATGGAGGAGTTGATCGCCGCTTTCCTCCCAGTGCTGTTCCCCGGCATGGAGATTGTTCAACATCACACGTTCCGCATCACCCGCAACGCCGACTTCGAAGTGGAAGAAGATCGCGACGAAGACCTGTTGCAGGCACTCGAGCGGGAGTTGGCACGACGGCGGTTCGGTTCGCCGGTGCGACTCGAAGTTGCCGACGACATGACCGAGAGCATGCTCGAACTGCTGCTGCGCGAACTCGATGTCCATCCCGGCGACGTCATCGAAGTGCCTGGGCTGCTGGACTTGTCGTCGCTGTGGCAGATCTACGGGGTGGACCGTCCGGCCCTGAAGGACCGGGCGTTCGTGCCGGCCACCCATCCAGCCTTCGCCGACCGGGAGACCCCGAAGAGCATCTTCGCGACCCTGCGCGAAGGCGATGTGCTGGTGCACCATCCCTACGATTCGTTCTCCACCAGCGTGCAGCGCTTCATCGAACTGGCCGCCGCCGACCCCAACGTGCTGGCCATCAAACAGACGCTGTATCGCACGTCCGGTGATTCGCCGATCGTGCGGGCGCTCATCGACGCCGCCGAAGCCGGCAAGCAGGTGGTGGCATTGGTGGAGATCAAGGCGCGCTTCGACGAACAGGCCAACATCCGTTGGGCGCGAACGCTGGAGCAGGCGGGGGTCCACGTTGTCTACGGATTCGTCGGGCTCAAGACGCACTGCAAGACGTGCCTGGTGGTGCGCCGCGAGGGTCCGATCATCCGGCGGTACTGCCACGTCGGAACCGGCAACTACAACGGTAAGACGGCACGACTGTACGAGGATGTCGGGCTGCTGACCGCCGATCCCGACATCGGCGCCGACCTGACCGACTTGTTCAACACCCTGACCGGCTACTCGCGCAAGCTCACCTATCGCAATTTGTTGGTGGCACCGCACGGAATTCGCACCGGCATCATCGAGCGGGTAGAGCGTGAAGTCGAGGCCCACCGGCGGGGCAATGACGCCAGAATCCGGTTGAAGATGAACGCCCTGGTCGACGAACAGGTCATCGATGCGCTCTACCGCGCATCACAGGCCGGTGTGCGGGTGGAAGTGGTGGTGCGCGGCATCTGTGCGCTGCGCCCCGGCGCCGCAGGTTTCTCCGAAAACATCAGCGTCCGCTCGATTCTCGGCCGTTTCCTGGAGCACTCGCGGATTCTGCATTTCAACGCCATCGGCGAATTCTGGATCGGCAGTGCCGACATGATGCATCGCAATCTCGACCGTCGGGTCGAGGTCATGGCACAGGTCAAAGACCCGCGATTGACCACACAGCTCGACGAGTTGTTCCAATCCGCACTGGATCCGTCCACCCGCTGCTGGGAATTGGGATCCGACGGCCAGTGGACGGCCTCGCCGCGGGAGGGACTGAGCGTGCGCGATCATCAGGTGTCCCTGATGGAGCGGCACCGCAGCCCCTGACCCGTCCAGCCGCGTCAAGACCTGTTCGAATTGATCTGCAGGAGTTGAGGTGTCGTCCCAGAATTCGTCGGCCCGCCGTGGCCGCATCGTGCACGCCGCGGGAGCGGTGCTGTGGCGACCGACCCGCGAATCAGGTAAGTCGGTCGAGATCGCGGTGATCCACCGGCCCCGGTACGACGACTGGTCGCTGCCCAAAGGCAAGGTGGATCCGGGTGAGACCCCGCCGGTGACCGCCGTGCGCGAAGTGCTCGAAGAGACCGGCCATCACAGTCAGCTGGGCAGGTACCTCACCACGATCACCTACCCGATCGACCAGCGCGTCAAGAAGGTGTACTACTGGGCCGCCAGAAGCACCGGCGGGACCTTCGCCGCCGGGGACGAGGTCGACGATCTGCTCTGGCTGCCGGTGTCCGAGGCCATGAAGAAGCTCGGCTACGCACAAGACCGAAAGGTATTGCGACGGTTCACCAAACAGCCGGCGGACACCAAGACCGTGCTGGTGGTGCGGCACGGTACCGCCGGCAGCAAGGCCCGCTACCGCGGCGACGACACCAAACGACCGCTGGACAAGAAAGGCCGCGCGCAAGCCGAGGCGCTGGTGGCCCAGCTACTGGCTTTCGGCGCCACCGACGTCTACGCGGCCGACCGGGTGCGTTGCCACCAAACCGTGGAACCGCTTGCCGAGGAACTGGGCGTGACCATTCACAACGAACCGCACCTCACCGAAGAGGCCTACGCCAAGAACGCCAAACGCGGCCGACAGCGGATGCTGCAGATCGCCGGACGGGCCGGCACACCGGTGATCTGCTCGCAGGGAAAGGTGATTCCGGATCTGATCGGATGGTGGTGCGACCGCAACGGGGTGCGGCCGGACAAGGCCCGCAACCATAAGGGCAGCACCTGGGTGCTGTCGTTGTCGGGCGGTCGGCTCATCGCCGCCGACCACATCGGCGGGGCACTGGCCCCCAACGTGCGCACCTGACAACGCAAATACCCTCCGGTAGGCATCGCTGCCCGCCGAAGGGTATTCGCGTGTGAGTGCTACTTGCGACCGCGGCGTGTGGCGGCGGCCTTCTTGGCCGGAGCCTTCTTGGCCGGCGCCTTGCTGGCGGCCTTCTTGGCCGGAGCCTTGGTCGCGGCCTTCTTGGCCGGCGTCTTGGTCGCAGCCTTCTTGGCCGGAGCCTTGGTCGCAGCCTTCTTGGCCGGAGCCTTGGTCGCAGCCTTCTTGGCCGGAGCCTTAGTCGCAGCCTTCTTCGCCGGAGCCTTAGTCGCAGCCTTCTTCGCCGGAGCCTTGGTCGCGGCCTTCTTGGCCGGCGCCTTGGTCGCAGCCTTCTTGGCCGGAGCCCGCTTGGCGGTCGTCTTCTTCGCCGCACCCGCGACTACGCCACGCTTCACTGCGGGACCGTCGGCCGGGAGCTTTTGTGCGCCAGCCACAACCGCTTTGAATTGGGCACCTGGACGGAACGCCGGAACCGATGTGGGCTTCACCTTCACGGTCTCACCGGTGCGCGGGTTGCGGGCAACGCGGGCTGCGCGGCGACGCTGTTCGAAGACACCGAAACCGGTAATCGTGACGCTCTCGCCCTTGTGCACCGCACGCACAATCGTGTCGACGACATTCTCGACAGCGGCGGTGGCCTGCCGGCGGTCTGAGCCCAATTTCTGTGTGAGCACATCTATGAGCTCTGCTTTGTTCATCCAACCCTCCGAAGCCAGTGGTCCTCGATTTGGAACCGACTAGAGGACACGGTAAACCCTTTGCTGGCAAATTGCCAAGAGCCACGCGCAATTTCAAGCGCGAATGAGTGCAATTTCGGCAATCCGATTGCCGCCCTTGGCCGGTGGCGCCGATGTGAATTGCGCTTGTTTGGCGCGCGCCGGCCCGGTTGGAATTCCAGACCGCAAGGGGGTCGGTCAGATTGGCGCCGTGCGCGGCTTCCACACCGGGCGCGATGCCTCGAACGCTTCGATTTCGTCGAGTTTCCGCAGCGTAAGGGCTATATCGTCGAGTCCTTCCAACAATCGCCACGCGGTGTGATCGTCAATCCTGAACGGCAACACCGCCGTTCCCGCGGTGATATTTCGATCTTGAAGATTGACAGTGATTTCCAGCCCCGGGCTCTGCTCGATCAGCTTCCAGAGCAGCTCGACCCCGTCTTGATCGACTTCGGCGGCCAGCAGACCCGCCTTGCCGGCGTTGCCGCGGAAAATGTCGCCGAAGCGAGAGGAGATAACCACCCGGAATCCGTAGTCCATGAGCGCCCAGACCGCGTGTTCGCGTGAGGATCCGGTTCCGAAATCGGGTCCAGCAACCAAGACCGAGCCTCGGTCAAAGGGACTGAGATTGAGCACGAATGACGGATCCGAACGCCAGCTGGCGAACAAACCGTCCTCGAAACCGGTTCGGGTGACGCGCTTCAGAAAGACGGCGGGAATTATCTGATCGGTGTCGACATTGGACCGCCGCAGCGGCACACCGATTCCGGTGTGGGTGTGAAAGGCTTCCATCTTCTTCCCCTATTTCTCAGCGTGAAATCAAAGTCGGTCAGGTCAAGTCGGCGGGAGTGGAGAGCGTGCCGCGAACGGCAGTGGCCGCAGCGACCGCCGGGGACACCAGGTGCGTCCGGCCGCCCTTGCCCTGTCGCCCTTCGAAATTGCGGTTCGACGTGGCGGCGCAACGCTCTCCGGGCGCGAGCTGATCAGGGTTCATGCCCAGGCACATCGAGCAGCCGGCTTGGCGCCATTCGGCGCCGGCCGCGGTGAAGATGTCCCCCAGCCCTTCGCTTTCGGCCTGTGCGCGCACCCGCATCGAGCCCGGCACCACCAGCATCCGCACCCCCGGCGCCACCTTGCGCCCGCGCAGCACGTCGGCCACCACCCGCAGGTCTTCGATCCGGCCGTTGGTGCAGGATCCGACGAACACGGCGTCGACCGCGATGTCGCGCATCGCCGTCCCGGGCCGAAGGTCCATGTACGCCAAGGCTTTCTCCGCGGCCTGGCGTTGTGCGTCGTCGGTCATCAACTCGGGGTCCGGCACCGCCGCAGCCAGCGGCACCCCCTGGCCCGGGTTGGTCCCCCAGGTGACGAACGGACTCAGCGAGGATGCGTCGAGGTAGACCTCGGTGTCGAAAACCGCGCCCGGGTCGGTACGCAGCTGCTGCCAATAGGCGAGTGCGTTGTCCCAGTCGGCGCCCTTCGGGGCGTGCGGGCGACCACGCAGGAATTCGTAGGTCGTTTCGTCGGGGGCCACCATGCCTGCGCGGGCGCCGGCTTCGATGCTCATGTTGCAGACCGTCATCCGGCCCTCCATGGACAGCGACTCGATGGCACTGCCCCGGTATTCGATGACATATCCCTGTCCGCCACCGGTTCCGATCTTGGCGATCAGCGCGAGGATGATGTCTTTGGCGCTCACCCCGGCAGGCAGCTGTCCGTCGACGTTGACCGCCATCGTCTTGAACGGTCGCAGCCGCAGCGTCTGCGTGGCCAGCACGTGCTCGACCTCAGATGTCCCGATCCCCATGGCGATTGCCCCGAATGCGCCGTGCGTCGAGGTGTGGCTGTCTCCGCACACGATCGTCATGCCCGGTTGGGTGAGGCCCAGTTGCGGACCGACGACATGCACGATGCCCTGCTCGATGTCACCCATCGGGTAGAGCCGGACACCGAATTCGGCACAGTTGCGCCGCAACGTCTCCACCTGGGTGCGGGAGACCAGGTCGGCGATCGGCTTGTCGATGTCGACCGTCGGCACGTTGTGGTCTTCGGTGGCGATCGTCAGATCGGTCCGCCGTACTCGACGGCCGGCCAGCCGCAACCCGTCGTAGGCCTGCGGACTGGTGACTTCGTGCACCAGATGCAGGTCGATATAGATCAGGTCGGGTGCGTTTCCTTCACCCGACACCACGACGTGGTCGTCCCAGACCTTCTCTGCCAGGGTTCGGGGGTTGTCTTTCGCAGCACACATATGCGCATTGCCTCGATTCGTCGATTGCGTCCCACACCGATCCGTCGGGGCTGAATCTCAGTATGTGAGACGCTAGTATCTATATATGAGACAGCATAGCGGGATCGGCGTCCTCGACAAAGCGGTGGGCGTCCTGCACGCGGTCGCGGAATCCCCCTGCGGGCTCGCCGAACTGTGCGAGCGGACCGGCCTGCCCCGGGCCACCACCTACCGGGTCGCCGCTGCCCTGGAGGTGCATCGGCTGCTCGGACGCGACGAGGACGGCCGCTGGCGGCTCGGTCCGGCGGTTACCGAACTGGCCGGGCACGTCAACGATCCGCTGCTGGCCGCGGGTGCCGCCGTGCTGCCCCGGTTGCGGGAAACCACCGGCGAGAGCGTGCAGTTGTACCGTCGCGAAGGCACCATGCGGGTGTGCGTGGCAGCGCTGGAACCTGCTGCCGGGCTTCGCGATACGGTGCCCGTGGGCGCCCGGTTGCCGATGACGGCGGGTTCGGCCGCCAAAGTGTTGCTCGCGCACAGCGATGCGGCCACTCAGCAGGTGGTCTTGCCGGACGCCAAGTTCAGCAGCCGGACGCTGGCTGACGTGCGCCGGCGCGGCTGGGCACAGAGCGTGGCCGAACGCGAGCCCGGTGTGGCCAGTGTCTCGGCACCGGTGCGCGACAGCCGCGGCATTGTGACGGCGGCCATCTCGGTGTCCGGCCCGATCGACCGGATGGGCCGGCGGCCCGGGGCGCGTTGGGCCGCAGATCTGTTGGCGGCTGCCGAGGAGCTGACGCGGCGGCTGTGAATTCCGCACCGAGATTGCACTCAGGACGGGCAGATCACGAAAACTGCGGCCTCAGTTCAGGCTCGGCGCCATCAGTGCAGGCTCGGCGCAGGCGTGCACCGGCGACCTGACACACTGACGCCATGGGAACCAATCAGCGCGCGAGCATCGTCATGTCCCCCGACGAGATCGCCGAGTTCGTCGCCAACAGCCGTACCGGCACGCTGGCCACCATCGGTCCCGACGGCCAACCGCACCTGACGGCCATGTGGTACGGGGTGCTGGACGGCGAGATCTGGCTGGAGACCAAGGCCAAGTCGCAGAAGGCCGTCAACCTCAAGCGCGATCCGCGGGTGAGTTTCCTGATCGAAGACGGCGACACCTACGACACGCTGCGCGGGGTGTCCTTCGAGGGCACCGCTGAAATCGTCGACGATCCCGACACCTCGCACCGCGTCGGCGTCAGCGTGTGGGAGCGCTACACCGGTCCCTACAGCGACGAGATGAAGCCGTTCGTCGAGCAGATGATGAACAAGCGCGTCTGCGTGCGCATCGTCAGCAACCGCACCCGGTCCTGGGATCACCGCAAGCTGGGAATGCCCCCGATGCCGGTGGGTGGCTCGACCGCTCCGGCTGTGCGCGGAACCCAGCAGACTGGGTGACGCGCAATGTTGTAGCCCCGATGGGATTCGAACCCACGCTACCGCCGTGAGAGGGCGGCGTCCTAGGCCGCTAGACGACGGGGCCGGACACGATCCGGAGAGTCAGCATAGCCGAACACGGAAACCCCACCTAATCGGTTGACCCGGTGGGATCTTGCTGGGGTACCAGGACTCGAACCTAGAATGGCTGAACCAGAATCAGCTGTGTTGCCAATTACACCATACCCCATCGGCCGCCTAAAACCGCTGCTCAGAGCCCGTTAACGGGAGATACCCGCATCCGGTGCCGCTGAGGCCGGCCAGTTGAAGCCGAAGTGCACACTACCAAAGATTCAACCGGCCACGTCGCGCGCGGCCCGCAGCCGCTGCAGGCTGCGGTCGCGACCCAGCAGTTCCAGCGACTCGAACAATGGCGGGCTGATGGTGGTTCCGGTGGCAGCGACCCGGATGGGGCCGAACGCCTTGCGCGGTTTGAGCGCCAAGGTCTCGATCAGCGCGCCCTTGAGGGCTTCCTCGATCTGCGGGGTGGTCCAGTCGGTCAGCGAGTCCAGCGCCGCAATGGCGGCGTCGAGCACCGGGCCCGCGTCGGGTCCCAGTTCCTTGGCGGCGGCCTTGGGGTCGAGCGCGTACTCGTCGTCGTTGAGGAATTTCAGCAGACCCCACGCGTCGCCGAGCACCACGATGCGGGTCTGCACCAGCTCGGCCGCGGTAGCGAAATCCGCATCGGTCAAGCCCAGGCGATGGCCGTGCACATCCAGATAGCTGCGCAGCCGTGCGGTGAAATCGTCGACGGCGAGCCGGCGGATGTGCTCGGCGTTCAGGGCGTCGGCCTTCTTCTGGTCGAACCGGGCCGGGTTGGAGTTGACATCCACCACGTCGAACGCGGCGACCATCTCGTCGAGGCTGAACAGGTCGTGGTCGTCGGCGATCGACCAGCCCAGCAACGCAAGATAATTGAGCAGCCCTTCGGGGATGAAACCGCGGTCGCGGTGCGCGAACAGATTGGACTGCGGGTCACGCTTGGACAGCTTCTTGGTTCCCTCACCTAAAACAGTTGGGAGATGGGCGAATTGCGGGGTACGCTCGGCCACCCCGATCCGGATCAGCGCCTGGTACAACGCGAGCTGGCGCGGTGTGGACGGCAGCAGGTCCTCGCCGCGCAGCACGTGGGTGATCTTCATCAGTGCGTCGTCGCACGGATTCACCAAGGTGTACAACGGATCTCCGTTGGCGCGCGTCAACGCGAAGTCGGGTACCGAGCCCGCTGCGAACGTGGTGGGTCCGCGCACCAGGTCGTCCCAGCTGAGGTCCTCGTCGGGCATCCGCAACCGCACCACCGGATGTCGGCCGTCGGCGAGGAACGCCGCGCGCTGCGAATCGGTCAACTGGCGATCGAAGTTGTCGTAGCCCAGCTTTGGATTGCGGCCGGCGGCGACGTGGCGCGCCTCGACCTCCTCCGCCGTCGAAAACGCGTAGTAGGCCTCGCCCGCCTCGAGCAGTCGGGCCACCACGTCCCGGTACAGATCGCCGCGCTGCGACTGCCGGTAGGGCCCGTACGGCCCGCCGACCTCGGGTCCTTCATCCCAGTCCAGGCCCAGCCAACGCAGGGCATCGAGCAGCGCCGCGTAGCTCTCCTCGCTGTCCCGGGCGGCGTCGGTGTCTTCGATGCGGAAGACGAAGGTGCCACCGGTGTGTCTGGCATAGGCCCAGTTGAACAGCGCGGTGCGCACCATTCCGACGTGCGGCGTGCCGGTGGGCGACGGGCAGAACCGAACTCGTACTGTCACGACTTTCCTTTGCGCACTACAGGATTGGTGTTGTGAATCACAGGGCCGGCTTGCGTACCACCGGATTCGACAGCGTACCGATGCCCTCGATGGTCACCGAGACAGTGTCGCCGTCCTCGATCGGACCGACCCCGGCGGGCGTTCCGGTGAGGATGAGATCGCCTGGGAGAAGGGTCATCACCGCCGAGATCCATTCGACGACCGCGCCGACGTCGTGAATCATCAGCGAGGTGCGGGCATGCTGCTTGACCTCACCGTTGACGTCGGTGCGCAGTTCCAGATCCGCCGGGTCCACATCGGTGACGATCCAGGGCCCGACCGGGCAGAAGGTGTCGTGACCCTTGGCGCGGGTCCATTGCCCGTCGGACTGCTGTTGATCGCGCGCCGACACGTCGTTGCCGATGGTGTAGCCCAGGATGTTGTCGGCGGCCTGTGCCGCCGAGACGTCCTTGCACGGACGGCCGATCACCGCCGCCAACTCTCCTTCGTAGTGCACGGTGGATGCGTTGGCGGGCAATCGGATCGGCACG
Source organism: Mycobacterium sp. NGS24 (assembly GCF_059813065.1). Classification (NCBI taxonomy): domain Bacteria; kingdom Bacillati; phylum Actinomycetota; class Actinomycetes; order Mycobacteriales; family Mycobacteriaceae; genus Mycobacterium; species Mycobacterium sp. NGS24. The sequence continues at coordinate 99,983 of NZ_JCALDW010000008.1, read as the reverse complement.
TTGGGTCCGATGATCGCGGTATTGGGCTTCATGAAGATGACCGGGTCGGCGGGAGCGACACCGCCCATCTCGGCGATGTGGTCGGCGTAGTTCTTGCCGATGCAGACGACCTTGCTGGCCAGAATCGGGGCCAGCAGCCGCACGTCGGCCAGCGGCCAGCTGCGGCCGGTGAAAGTCGGCGTGCCGAACGGATGCTCGGCGATCTCGCGGACCGTCATCGCACCCGGATCGTCGAGTGGGCCTTCGATGCTGACAAACGCGACTCCGTCAGGACTGGCGATTCGACCAAGGCGCATTCGGATCAGCCTAGCGAGGGTCGCGAGCGCGGCGAAGCCGGGCGCTGCGGGCCCTCGCCATCAGATCCAGCCGGGTGACGATGCGGGGCCGCAGGCCCCGAGGAGGAACCCGGCCCTCAGACCTAGCGAGGGTCGCGAGCGCGGCGAAGCCGGGCGCTGCGGGCCCTCGCCATCAGACCTAGCGAGGGTCGCGAGCGCGGCGAAGCCGGGCGCTCATGCCCGGGTTGTGTGCAAGCATTGCTTGATGTCATCGGACGCGACCAGCGCCGCTAAGCGCTGGTCGATGGTGGTCGTCGCCCTCGTCGTCACCTCCAGCGCGTTCAGCTTCATCAACGCAGTCCCGTTCATGATTCCGGCGCTGGAAGCCGCGCACGGCACCCCGCTGTCCGAAACCGGGCTGCTGTCGGTCATGCCGAGCCTGGGCATGGTGGTGACGTTGATCGGCTGGGGCTACGTCGCCGACCTCATCGGCGAGCGGATCGTGCTGACCCTGGGCTCGATCATCACCGCGGCGGTTGCGTATGCCGCCTCGGCGGTGGATTCCCTGCTGGTGATGGGCGTGTTGCTGTTCCTCGGCGGCATGGGCGCGGCGAGCTGCAATCCCGCGTGTGGCCGGCTGGTGGCGGGCTGGTTCCCGCCTGAGCAGCGCGGTTTGGCGATGGGCGTACGCCAGACGGCGCAGCCGCTGGGGATCGCGATGGGCGCGCTGGCCATTCCCCGACTCGCCCAACATGGTCCACCCGCGGCCGGCTTGTTGTTTCCGGCGTTGGCGTGCGCGATGTCGGCGGTGGTCGCCGCCGTCGTCGCGCACGACCCGCCGCGTAAGCCGCGCACCCAGGCGCACGACGGCGAGCTTTCGAGCCCGTACCGCAACTCCGCGGTGTTGTGGCGGATCCACGGGCTGTCGGCGCTGATGGTGATGCCTCAGTCGGTGACCGTGACGTTCATGCTGGTGTGGCTGGTCCGAGAGCACGGGTGGCCGCTCGAGGATGCCGGCACGTTGGTGACCTTCACCGCACTGCTGGGCGCGGTGAGCCGCATCCTGGCCGGCCGGTGGTCCGACCGCATCGGTTCGCGTATGCGACCGATCCGCCTGGTTGCGCTCGCCACCAGCGTGGCCCTGATGCTGCTGGCGTTCACCAATGACTTCTATCCCCCGCTGGCCGTGGGGCTGATGGTCGCCGCCGCGGTGATCACGGTGATGGACAACGGCTTGGAGGCGACCGCGATCACTGAGGTCGCCGGACAGTTCTGGAGCGGCCGTGCACTGGGTGTGCAGAACACCACACAACGACTGATGACCCTGGCCGGTCCGCCGATGTTCGGCGTGATCATCGGAGCATTCGGCTTTCCGGTGGCGTTCGCGCTGTGCGGCCTGTTCCCGTTGGCCGCCGTACCGGTGGTGCCGACCGGACTGGTACCACCCGGGCTCGAGGAGCGGGCGCAGCGACAATCCGCCGGTCGCCGGGTGGTTCGGTAGCCCATCGCACCGCGTCGCCTGTGCGAGCATTGGCGGATGCCCGAAGAGCAGGCCGGCGCGGTCAGGCGCTGGTCGATCGTCGTCGTCTCGGTGTTCGTGACGGCAAGTGCCTTCCTCTTCATCAACGGCGTCGCCTTCCTACTCCCCCGGCTGGTCAGCGGACGCGGGACCCCGTTGGCCCAGGCAAGTCTGTTGGCGTCGATGCCCAGCTGGGGCATGGTGGTCACCCTGGTCGCCTGGGGCTACGTATTGGACCGGGTGGGTGAGCGAATCGTGTTGGCGCTCGGTTCGGGCCTCACCGCGGCGGCCGCTTACGCCGCGGCATCGGTGCATTCGCTGCTGGGGATGGGGGTGTTCCTGTTCCTCGGCGGCATGGCAGCCGCCAGCTGCAACACCGCCGGTGGCCGGTTGGTGTCGGGGTGGTTCCCGCCGCAACAGCGCGGGTTGGCGATGGGCATCCGTCAGACCGCGCAGCCCATCGGAATTGCCTTGGGCGCGTTGGTGATTCCCGAACTAGCCGAGCGCGGCGCCCATGCCGGGCTGATGTTCCCGGCGGTGGCGTGCGCGTGCGCAACAGTGGTCAGCATCGTCGCGGTGAAAGATCCGCCGCGCAAGTCCCGCCACACGGCCACCGACACAGAGTTGGCCAGTCCATATCGCGGTTCGTCGACGCTGTGGCGGATCCACGCGGCGTCGGCGTTGCTGATGATGCCGCAGACGGTGACCGTCACTTTCATGCTGGTCTGGCTGATCAACCACCACCACTGGTCGGTGGCAGCGGCCGGCGGGCTGGTGACCATCTCGCAACTGATCGGTGCGGGGGGCCGCATCCTGGCGGGACGGTGGTCGGATCGCATCGGTTCCCGAACCCGGCCGGTGCGCATCATCGCCGTCAGCGCCGCGTTGACACTGTTCCTGCTGGCTCTCTCCGACCAGATGAACACGCGATTCGATGTGTTCCTGATGGTCGCCATTGCGGTGATCGCCGTCCTCGACAACGGTTTGGAGGCCACCGCCATCACCGAGTTCGCCGGACCGTACTGGAGTGGACGCGCGCTGGGCATCCAGAACACCACGCAGCGGTTGATGGCGGCCGCCGGACCGCCGATGTTCGGTGCGCTGATCACCGCCGCCGCATATCCCCTGGCGTGGGCGCTGTGCGGCCTGTTCCCGCTGGCCGCCGTCCCGTTGGTGCCGACCCGCCTGTTACCGCCGGGCCTGGAGACTAGAGCGCGGCTGCAATCCGTGCGCCGGCATCGCTGGTGGCAGGCCGTTCGTCCCCGCGAGTCGCCAAGTATTGGGCTACGGCCCGATCCACCCGCGCTGCCGCCGCGTCCTCACCAAGATGGGCCAGCAGCAGCGCCACCGACATGATCGCCGCGGTCGGGTCGGCGATGCCCTGGCCGGCGATGTCGGGCGCGCTGCCGTGCACCGGCTCGAACATGGACGGATTGGTCCGGGTGGCGTCGATGTTGCCGCTGGCGGCCAGACCGATGCCGCCGCACACCGCGGCGGCGAGGTCGGTGATGATGTCGCCGAACAGGTTGTCGGTGACGATCACGTCGAAGCGGCCGGGATCGGTGGCCAGGAAGATGGTGGCCGCATCGACGTGCTGGTAGGCCACCTCGACGTCGGGGTACTGCGTGCCGATCTCCTGCACCGTCCGCAGCCACAATCCGCCGGCGAACGTCAGGACATTGGTCTTGTGCACCAGCGTCAGATGTTTACGACGCTTGCGCGCCCGTTCGAACGCGTCGGTCACCACCCGGCGCACACCGAACGCTGTGTTGACGCTGACCTCGGTGGCCACTTCGTGCGGGGTGCCGACGCGGATTGCGCCACCGTTGCCGGTGTAGGGCCCCTCGGTGCCTTCGCGCACCACCACGAAGTCGATCTCGGGGTTGCCCGCGAGCGGACTGTTGACGCCGGGGTACAGGCGGGCCGGCCGCAGGTTGACGTGATGATCCAGCTCGAAACGCATCCGCAGCAGCAAGCCCCGCTCCAGCACGCCGCTGGGTACCGACGGATCCCCGATCGCACCCAACAGGATGGCGTCGTGCTCGCGCAGTTCGGGCACCACCGACTCGGGCAGCACCTCACCGGTGGCGTGGAAACGCCGGGCGCCCAGGTCGTAGGTGGTCTTCTCGACTCCCGGTTTGACGATGTCGAGCACCTTGAGCGCTTCGTCGATGACCTCCGGGCCGATGCCGTCGCCGGCGATGACCGCGAGTCTGGTCATGACAGGTCAACCACTTCGAGCTTGTTGGCGCCCACGGCCTGGGCGATCTCGGCGCGCACGTCGTCCGGAACATCCTGATCCAACCGCAGCAGGATGGTCGCGCTGTCACCCTCGGTGTCCTCGGACAGCTGCGCGGCCTGGATGTTCACCCCGGCCGATCCGAGCAGCGTGCCGATCTTGCCCAGTGCGCCGGGCTGGTCGGCGTAGTTGACCACCAGGTTGATGCCCTGGGCGCGCAGGTCGAAGTTGCGGCCGTTGATCTGGACGATCTTCTCGACGAGCTGCGGCCCGGACAGCGCGCCCGCGACGTTGACCACCGAGCCGTCGGCGGCCACGGCCCGCACGTCGACCACGCTGCGGTGGTTGGGACTCTCGGTGGCCGTGCTGATTTCGGCGGTCACCCCGCGTTCGGCGGCCAGCGCGGGTGCGTTCACAAACGTCACCGAGTCTTCGATCACCGCCGAGAACAGTCCGCGCAGCGCCGACAGCTTGAGCACCCCGACCTCTTCGGCGGCCAGTTCGCCGCGCACCTGCACCGACACCGACACCGGAAGTTCGTCCGACAGCGCCGCGGTCAGCACGCCGAGCTTGCGCACCAGATCCAGCCAGGGCGCCACCTCCTCGCTGACCACGCCGCCGCCGACGTTGACCGCGTCGGGCACGAATTCCCCGGCCAGCGCCAGCCGTACGCTCTCGGCGACGTCGGTGCCGGCCCGGTCCTGGGCCTCGGCGGTGGACGCACCCAGGTGCGGGGTGACGACCACCTGCGGCAGCTCGAACAACGGGCTGTCGGTGCACGGCTCGGTGGAGAAGACGTCCAGGCCGGCGGCCCGGACGTGGCCGTCGGTGATGGCGTCGGCCAGCGCCGCCTCGTCGATCAGGCCGCCGCGGGCGGCGTTGACGATGATGACGCCGGGCTTGGTCTTGGCCAGCGCCTCCTTGTTCAGCAGGCCCTTGGTCTCAGGCGTCTTGGGCAGGTGCACCGAGATGAAGTCCGCGCGGGCCAACAGGTCGTCCAGGGGCAGCAGCTCGATACCCAACTGCGCCGCGCGCGCCGACGACACGTACGGGTCATAGGCGACCAGGTGGGTCCCGAAGGCGGCGAGCCGCTGGGCCACCAGCTGCCCGATCCGGCCCAGACCCACCACGCCGACGGTCTTGCCGAAGATCTCGGTGCCGGAGAACTTCGACCGCTTCCAGGTGTGTTCACGCAGGGTCGCGTCGGCCGCCGGAATCTGGCGGGCCGCGGCCAGCAGCAGGGCCAGTGCGTGCTCGGCGGCGCTGTGGATGTTCGAGGTGGGGGCGTTGACCACCAGCACGCCGCGGGCGGTGGCCGCATCCACGTCGACGTTGTCCAGCCCGACACCGGCGCGGGCGACGATCTTGAGCTTGGGGGCGGCGGCCAGCACCTCGGCGTCGACGGTGGTGGCCGACCGCACCAGCAGCGCGTCCGCGTCGGGCACCGCGGCCAGCAGCTTCTCCCGGTCGGGTCCGTCCACCCAGCGCACCTCAACCTGGTCTCCCAGGGCAGCGACGGTTGATTGGGCGAGTTTGTCGGCGATCAATACAACAGGCAAGTTCACGCGGGCCAGCGTAGCGGCGTTGCCGCGGGCGCGGCAGCAGAGTCCCGGTCGGGCGCCGCGGGTCACCCGCATCACCCCCGGCGGCGGCCGTCGGCACGACGGAGTCGGGCGGATCTGCCAGCGACCACCAGCGCTGCTGGGTACGATCCGGCCGTGTCCTGCCCTGCACGCCCAGCGATCTGCGTCAACATGATCGTCCGAAACGAGGCGGGGATCATTCGGGAGACCTTGGACAACATCGCGCCCTACATCAGCTGCTGGGTGATCGTGGACACCGGTTCCGACGACGGAACCCAGAACGTCATCCGCGATCACATGGCGCGCCACGGAATTCCCGGGGCGCTCCATCAGCGGCCGTGGCGCAACTTCGGGCACAACCGGTCCGAGGCGTTGGCCCTCGCTCAGGGCCACGGCGACTACATCTGGGTTCTCGACGCTGACGACAAGGTCGTCGGCAACCTCGATTTCGGCCAGTTGGGCGACGACCTCTACCAACTCCGTTATGGCCCGAGCTCCGACATCAATTGGCGACCGAACCTGTTCCGCGACGGGCTGCCGGTCCGCTACGAGGGCGTGATCCACGAGTACGTCATGGTGGACTCCGATTTCAGCCACGACCGAGTCGATGGTGACTACTACATCGAGTCTGGCCGCCTCGGTGCCCGTAACTCGAATCCGCAGCAGAAGTACGAAAGCGACCGCGACCTGCTGCTCACCGAGCTCGAACGTAACCCCGAAGATGCCCGGTCGGTGTTCTATCTGGCGCAAAGCTATTTCGACTTGGGCGATTTCGAGAACGCCCGCAAGTGGTACGAGCACCGCGTCGAAATGGGCGGATGGGCCGAAGAGGTGTACTACTCGATGTACCGTGTCGGAGAGTCGATGTCGTCGATGGGTGCGCCCTGGCCGCAGGTGCAAGACGCCTACCTGCGGGCCTGGGAGTTCCGGCCGACTCGCGCAGAAGCGTTGTACGCCATCGCTTTTCGGTACCGCCTCGATAAGCGCTACCGACTGGGCTATCTGTTCGCCAAGCACGCCGCCGAGATCCCGTTACCCACCGAGGACACGTTGAATGTCAGCGCCGATACCTACAATTGGGGCGCGCTCGACGAGGCGGCCGTGTGCGCGTCGTGGATCGACGAGCACGCCGAAGCCGTGACACTCTGGCGGCGCATATTGGCCCGGCCCAACATCCCCGACCTCGATCGGCAACGGATTGCAGCCAACTGCGACAACAGTGCGCGGTTGATTTGAGCTGCTGCATCGACGTATGGCAGACGGGTGGCCGATGCCTGCCTGCCAGCGGCCGACCCCGCGCTAATGCTCGAGCGGTATCTGTATCTGGAATTCTGTCCGTTCGCTACCGGGCGAGCCCGCGAGCCACACTCTGTGGCTGATACGCGGCCGGCAGGGCACCTGGTTTCTCCGGGACGCCGTCGGCTGTAATGGACCTATGGACGTCACCGTCGTCGGCAGCGGGCCCAATGGGCTTGCCGCGGCCGTCATTTGTGCACGCGCCGGACTGAAAGTCCAGGTGCTGGAGGCCCAGCCCACCTTCGGCGGCGGCGCCCGCACCCAGGTCGACGCCGAATACTGCGGCGTTTCGCACGACGTATGTTCGGCGGTGCACCCGTTGGCGATCGCGTCCCCGTTCTTCGCCGAATTCGATCTGGCCGCACGGGGTGTGCAACTGGCCATCCCGGAAATCTCCTACGCCAACCCGCTTCCGGACCGCCCGGCCGCGATTGCCTACCGCGATCTGCAGCGCACCTGTGCCGAGTTGACCGATGGCACGTCCTGGCGACGCTTTCTGGGCCCGTTGGTACGCGACGACGACGCGGTGGTGAACTTTCTGCTCGGCGACAAACGGTCGGTCCCCGGTTCGTTGCTCACCACGGCGCGGTTGGGCATGCGGCTCCTGGCTCAGGGCACCCCGGCGTGGGCCACGCTGGGGGGTGAGGATGCCCGCGCATTGTTCACCGGCGTTGCCGCCCATGCGATCACGCCGTTGCCGTCCCTCGCGTCGGCGGGCGCTGGATTGATGTTGGCCACTCTCGCCCATTCGGTCGGGTGGCCTGTTCCGGTGGGTGGCACCCAGCTGATCTCCGATGCGTTGATCGCCGATCTGCGCGCGCATGGCGGTGAGTTGACGGCCGGCGTCGAGGTCACGTATGCGCCGGATTCGGTGACCATTTTCGACACCGCGCCCACCACTCTGCTTCAGGTGTACGCAGACACAATTCCGGCCGGTTACGCGAAAGCATTGCGCCGCTATCGTTTTGGCTCAGGTGTCGCGAAGGTGGATTTCGTGTTGAGCGGTGAAATTCCGTGGGCGGACACGCGACTGCGCAACGCCCCGACGCTGCATCTCGGCGGTACCCGCGCACAGATGGCGCGCGCCGAGGCCGAGATCGCCGCCGGCCGGCATGCGGAATCGCCGATGGTGCTCGCCTCGTTGCCGCACCTCGTCGATCCCGGCCGGGTCGACGAGGCCGGCCGCCGGCCGTTCTGGACCTATGCTCACGTGCCGTCGGGGTCCAACGTCGACGCCACCGAAACGGTGACGGACGTCGTCGAGCGGTTCGCGCCCGGTTTCCGCGACACCGTGGTAGCGGCCCGCGCGGTGCCGGCGGCGGCGATGGCAGACCACAACGCCAACTACGTCGGTGGTGACATCGCGGTAGGCGGGGCGTCGGTTCTTCGGGCTACGCTGGGCCCGACGCCGCGGCTGAACCCTTGGAGCACACCGATTCCCAAGGTTTACCTGTGTTCGTCCGCCACCCCGCCGGGTGCCGGTGTGCACGGGATGGCGGGCTATTACGCGGCCCGCACCGTGCTACGTCGTGAATTCGGCATCACTGAGATGCCCGGGCTGGGCCCCGCAGCAGCGGATGATGCGACCGCAACGCGGTAGCGCGCTCAACCTCGGGTCGGTCGCCGGTACCGGCTCGAGGGTCGGGATACCGGGGATCGGTGCAGCGGACCTGGGCGAAGTCGTGCAACTCCCCGATGGGCGGTATGTCGCCATTTTCGGGGACGCGTTCGGCGGCGATCATGTCGGCGCCGAGCTGCACTACGCGTCGGTGGCGGTGCCGGTGGCGTTCGACGCCAACGACCGCCCGAGTTTCGGTGCTCCGCTGACCGGGCCGACGAACAGCCCGAATGTGTTGTTCCCCACTCCCCCACCGGCCCGCGGCTCCAACACACTGCCGGCGGGCAGCATCCGGATGCGCGACGGCACCACCTTCGTGATGGTCACGGGCACAACGAGTTTGCGCCCCGACGGCGGCTCCTGGCTGGTTCTGGTTACCAACGATCCCGGGTCGGGCTGGCCGCCGGTGCGCGGATCATGGCGCCCCTGGACCCCCGGCGAACACGGAACCAGCCCGCTCAGCCACCCTACCCAGATCAGCGGATGCCAGGCCGCCGACGGTTTCGTCTACATCGCCGCCGACTCGTTCGACCGCTCCCAGCCGGTAACCATGTATCGCGTCGCCGCGGGGCGGGTAGCCGACCGCGGCGTCTGGCGGCCCTGGACCGGTGCCGGATGGGGCGCCCCCGGCAAGGTCGCCACCGTGCCGATCGGCCGGGACCGGTTCGGTGAACTCAGCTTCCGGGAGATCGACGGCCGACCGGTGCTGGCCGGCTTCAACGCGTCCAACGGGCCCGGTGCGGTCGAGGTGCACGTCGGTTGCGGCAGCCCACCAGAAGTGCTCGCGCCGAACGCGTCTCGCACGATCGTCGTACAACAACACGATCCGGATCTACCCAACTTCGTCCCGCAGAACTACGGGGGTTACCTTGTGCCGCTGCCTGATTCAACGCTGGACAAGCTGAATCTGTTCGTCAGCCAGTGGCACACCCCCCACGATGGCCAGGGACGTCCGATCGGCCCACAGATCTACAACACCCAGCACATCGTCGTCAATGCCAACCGGGACCGGCCTACGCTGACCTCATGACCAAACTCGCGATCATTTACTACTCCGCCACCGGCCACGGCACCACGATGGCCAAGCGCGTCGCGGCCGCCGCCGAAGCCGCGGGCGCCGAGGTCCGGCTACGCCACGTGGCAGAGACCCGCGACCCCGACTCGTTCGCGCACAACCCGGCATGGACGGCGAATTACGAAGCGACCAAAGACCTTCCAGCAGCCACCGGCGATGACATCGTGTGGGCCGACGCGGTGATCTTCGGCTCCCCCACCCGCTTCGCCGCCACGACATCGCAGTTTCAGACGTTCATGGACTCGCTCGGGGGTCTGTGGGCCCAGGGCAAACTGGCCGACAAGGTATACGCGGCGTGGACGTCCACCGAATCACCACACGGCGGGCAAGAGACCACGCTGGTCAGCCTCTACATGTCGTTGATGCACTGGGGCGGGATCCTGGTGCCGCCCGGATACACCGACCCGCTGAAGTTCGTCGACGGCAACCCCTACGGGGTGAGCTTGGTCGCCAACCGCGAGAACATCACCGAGCTCGGCGAAGCCACGATCAACGCACTGGATCATCTGGCCCGGCGGGTGGTCTCGGTGGCAGGGCGACTGGCCGCCGGTTGAGCGGGCCGCCCGTCGCGCCGATGCGGCACCCAAGTCCGCCGAGCGTCACGCTGGAGCAACGATCGGCGCCAAACGCCACTCTGGCGTGACGCTCGGCCCGCCGAACGCCACTCTGGCGTGACGCTCGGCGCCCGAGGTGCGGTAGGGCTGCCCGCCGCTAGGCGGTCTCGGTGATCGGGCGGTCCACCCAGCTCATCAGATCGCGCAGCTTCTTGCCGGTGACCTCGATGGGGTGCTCGGCGTTCTCCTTGCGCAGCGCCTCGAGCTCCTTGTTGCCGCCCTCGACGTTGGCCACCAGCTTCTTGGTGAAGGTGCCGTCCTGAATGTCGCGCAGGATCGCGCGCATCCGCTCCTTGGTGTCGGCGTCGATGACGCGCGGGCCGGACAGGTAGCCACCGAACTCCGCGGTGTCGGACACCGAGTAGTTCATCCGGGCGATGCCACCCTCGTACATCAGGTCCACGATCAGCTTGAGTTCGTGCAGCACCTCGAAGTAGGCCATCTCCGGCGGGTAACCCGCCTCGACCATCACATCGAAGCCGGTCTTCACCAATTCCTCGGTGCCGCCGCACAACACGGCCTGTTCACCGAACAGGTCGGTTTCGGTCTCGTCTTTGAACGTGGTCTTGATGACGCCGGCGCGGGTACCGCCGATGGCCTTGGCGTAGGACAGTGCCAGCGCCTCACCGTTGCCGGTCGGGTCCTGGTCCACAGCGATCAGCGCGGGCACACCCTTGCCGTCGACGAACTGACGGCGCACCAGGTGGCCGGGGCCTTTGGGGGCGACCATCGCGACGGTGACATTGGCCGGCGGCTTGATCAGGTCGAAGTGGATGTTGAGCCCGTGGCCGAAGAACAACGCGTCGCCGTCGTTCAGATTGGGCTCGATGTCGTGGGTGAAGATCTCGGCCTGCGCGGTGTCGGGCGCCAGCAGCATGATCACGTCGGCCCACTTGGCCACCTCGGCGGGCGTGTCGACCTCGAGGCCCTGCTCCTCGACCTTGGCCCGCGACTTCGAACCCTCTTTGAGGCCCACCTTCACCTCGACGCCGGAGTCGCGCAGGCTCAGCGAGTGCGCGTGCCCCTGGCTGCCGTAGCCGATCACTCCGACCTTGCGACCCTGGATGATCGACAGGTCTGCGTCGTCGTCGTAGAACATCTCCAATGCCTCTGGCACGTCTCTATCTCCTTGTAGTTGGGCAGCGAAAAATCTACTTGGCGGTGCCGATGCCGCGCGAACCGCGGGCCATGGACACCACGCCGGATTGGACGATCTCCTTGATGCCGAACGGCTCCAACAGCCGCAGCAGCGCTTCGAGCTTGCCGCGGTTGCCGGTGGCCTCGACGATCAGCGACTCCGGGGACACATCAATCACATTGGCGCGGAACAGGTTTGCCGCTTCGATCACCTGACTACGGGTGCCCGCGTCGGCTCGCACCTTGATCAGCGCCAACTCGCGGTCCACCGAATTGTCGTTATCCTGCTCGACGATCTTGATCACGTTGATCAACTTGTTGAGCTGCTTGGTGATCTGCTCGAGCGGAGTCGCCTCGGCGGAGACCACGATGGTCATCCGGGACATGTCCTTCTGCTCGGTCGCGCCCACAGCCAGCGACTCGATGTTGAAACCGCGCCGGGAGAACAACGCCGCAACGCGGGCCAGCACACCGGGCTTGTCTTCGACCAGCACCGACAAGGTGTGGGTCTTCGTCGAACCGGTAGCCATCAGGCGTGCCCTTCGGTGATGTCGTCGAACAGGGGACGAATCCCGCGTGCAGCCTGGATCTCGTCGTTGCTGGTGCCGGCGGCGACCATCGGCCAGACCTGAGCGTCGGCGCCGACGATGAAGTCGATCACCACCGGGCGGTCGTTGATCTCGCGCGCCTTCTGGATCATGTCGGCGACGTCTTCCTCACGCTCGCAACGCATTCCGACGCAACCCAGCGCCTCGGCCAGCTTGACGAAGTCGGGAATGCGGTGCGAGTGCGTGGCCAGGTCGGTCTGGGAGTACCGCTCCTCATAGAACAGGGTCTGCCACTGCCGCACCATGCCCAGGTTGCCGTTGTTGATCAGCGCCACCTTGATCGGGATGCCTTCGATGGCACAGGTGGCCAGCTCCTGGTTGGTCATCTGGAAGCAGCCGTCGCCGTCGATCGCCCACACCTCGGTGTCGGGCAGCGCGATCTTGGCGCCCATGGCCGCCGGGATCGCGAAGCCCATGGTGCCTAGACCGCCGGAATTCAGCCACGTGCGCGGCTTTTCGTATTTGATGAACTGCGCGGCCCACATCTGGTGCTGTCCGACCCCGGCCACGTAGATGGCGTCCGGGCCGGCGATCTCACCGAGTTTCTCGATGACGTACTCCGGTCCGAGGCTGCCGTCGCTCTGCGGGTCGTAGCTCAGCGGGTAGGTCTTGCGGACCCCCTCCAGGTACTCCCACCAGCCCGTCATGTCGATGTTGCCGGGCACCTCGTAGTGGCGCAGCATCTCGATCAATTCGGTGATGACGTTGCGGACGTCGCCGACGATCGGCACGTCGGCGTGCCGGTTCTTGCCGATCTCGGCGGGGTCGATGTCGGCGTGGATGACTTTGGCCTCGGGCGCGAACGAGTCGAGTCGTCCGGTCACCCGGTCGTCGAAGCGGGTGCCGAGCGCGATCAGCAGGTCGCTGCGCTGCAGCGCCGCCACGGCGCCGACCGTGCCGTGCATGCCCGGCATGCCGAAGTTCTGCGGGTGGCTGTCGGGGAACGCGCCGCGCGCCATCAACGTGGTGACCACCGGGATTCCGGTCAGTTCGGCCAGCTGCCGCAGTTGCTCGGTCGCCTGACCGCGGATCACCCCGCCGCCGACGTAGAGCACCGGCTTGCGGGCGGCGGCGATCAGCTTGGCCGCCTCGGCGATCTTGCGGTTGTGCGGCTTGGTATTCGGCTTGTAGCCGGGCAGATCCATCCGCGGCGGCCAGCTGAAGGTGCACTGGCCCTGCAGCACGTCCTTGGGGATATCGACGAGAACAGCGCCAGGACGCCCACTCGCGGCGATGTGGAAGGCCTCGGCGATCACCTGCGGGATCTCGTCGCCGGTGCGCACCAGGAAGTTGTGCTTGGTGATCGGCATCGTGATGCCGGAGATGTCGGCCTCCTGGAAGGCGTCGGTGCCGATCAGCTGTCGTCCGACCTGACCGGTGATGGCCACCACCGGGATGGAGTCCATCTGTGCGTCGGCCAGCGGGGTCACCAGGTTGGTGGCACCCGGGCCCGAGGTCGCCATGCACACCCCGACGCGACCGGTGGCATGGGCGTAGCCGCTGGCGGCGTGACCGGCGCCCTGCTCGTGGCGGACCAGCACGTGACGCAGCTGCTGGGAGTCGAACAGCGGATCATAGACGGGCAGTACCGCGCCGCCCGGGATGCCGAAGATGACGTCGACGTCGAGCGCCTCCAACGATCGGATCACCGCCTGGGCACCGGTAACTTGGTGCGGCGCAATGTGTTTGGGCTGGCCCGTGGCCGGCTTCCGCGCGGCTTTGCCGGCATCGGAGGCGATGCTGGCCGCCTTCTCGGATGCGGGCGTGGGGGCCGGTGCCGGTGACTGCGTGGGTGCGCTCACTGTGTCCTCTTCGGGTGTTCTTCTTCGGCGTCTCGGGGCAAGAAAAAACCCCCGTCAGCTGGGCTGCTGTACGAGGGTCGCGTTGGTGCTCGATAGAGCTAGTCAGGCACCAACGCGCCGACTAAGTACTACGAGCATTCCAGACTTCATAGCGTCCGACGGTAGCCTTCGCACTGCTCAGCAGTCAAATCCCGGCGGCGATGCGATGATGCGTGGGTGGTTACCAAGTCGCCCGTCGTGCTCAAAGTGTCCCCGATGGCGCATCTCGCGGTGGGTTTCCTGACGTTGTGCCTGCTGGTCCCGGTACTGGCGTGGCCGCCGAGCGCTCCGGTGCTGGTGATCCCGGTGCTGCTGTCGGCGCTGATCGTCCGGCTGCGCACCGTGGCCGATGCCGACGGCGTGACGGTGCGGACCCTGCTCGGCAGCCGGTCGGTGGCGTGGGACGACATCGACGGGCTGCGGTTCCACCGCGGTTCCTGGGCGCGCGCGCACCTCAAGAGCGGCGCTGAGCTGCGGCTACCCGCCGTGACATTTGCAACGCTGCCGCTGCTGACCGAAGCCAGTGCCGGACGGGTTCCCAATCCGTACCGCTGATCAGGCGATTCGGTTGAAGCACTCCTCGATGTTGTCGAGTACGCCCGCCCGAAACGCGATGATGCGGGTGAAGCCGGCCGGGGTGTTGCCGCCGTTGACGTCACTGGCGGCTACACCGTTCATCAACAGCCCGATCAGCGCCTTGTCCAGGTCACCTGCCGTCAGCACCAGTTGCTTGCCGGAGGGGATCGAGACGGGCTGCGCCATGCCGCGCTGAGCGGCACCGGTCAGACACGCCGTCCGCACCGCGGTCATCGGCGTGTCCAGCGACAAACTCCGCTCGCGCTGCACCGCCAGCGCGTACCTCGAGGCGACGATGGACAGCGCGGTGTTGTCGCCCTGCAGCATCTGCGGATCGGTCATTCCTTTGCGGCCGCCGGGTTTGCCGATCTGCTGCAGGCTCGCCAGGTCGGCGATGACGGTGTTGCTCGCCGGGCAGTACGAGGCGCCCTGGGTGGGCTTGGCGTCCGAGCAGCCGCTGGACGTAAACGACAGGGTGGGCGGCGATTTCGGCGCAAACACCACGTTGAGGATGTCGACCAGCGTCTGAACGGTGTCTTCGTTCACGGTGACCTCGCCGGCCTCCGTGCCACCGGAGGAGCTTTCCTGCAAGGCCACCGGCAGGCCCTCACGGCGCTTCTTGATCTCGGAGGTGTCGATCTTGGCGCAGGTCCCCGACCCGCTGTCGAAGCCCATCTGGAACGCGCTGACCCGGTCGAACCCGGAGCCGTGCTCGGAGTCTTCGGACTCCTCGTATTCTTCCTCGTTCATGATCGGATCTGATGTCTTCAACATTCCGGCGATCACATGGCTCAACGCATCGCCGGTGCTCAGCGTGAACCGCGACGAGTGGCCCGCCGCGACCCACTGCAGATAGACCCCGGCGAAACAATCCGCCTGCTGCTCCATGACGATCGTCGGGGTCCGCGAACTGATCAATCCCCCGTTGTGCTGCAACGAGTGCCCGAATTCGTGGGCGAGAATCCCGACCACCGCCATATCGCCGAAATACTTCTGCGCCGCGGGGAACAACTGGCCCCGGTCCCATTTGACGAGATTGCAGCTCGGCGAGTACGAGGCATTGATAGACCCGGCGGACCTGTTCCGGCAGATGACCGGACTGCGCGAATCGCGCGAGTCATAAGACCAGACTTCACTGACGGCTTTGAATGGACGTTTGGCGGCGTCGGGCCAATTCGCCTTCCAGAATTCTTCGATGTCATTGAGTGCCAACATGGACAACCGGTCGATTTCGCCGTTGTCGGAGTTTTTCACCGTCCCGGTCGGTTTGGGCGCGTTCGGGCGGGGGCCGCTGGGCCCCTCACTCAGCGGCAGCCCCCCGACTTCGGTGGGGTCGTAGACACCTGACACGGCCCGTCCACTGACCATGGTCGTCTTGCCCGACGAACTGCAGCCGGCCAGGGCCAGACACGTAATCGCGGTCACGGCAACAACTTTGCCCCACTTCGTGGCCCGCTTCACTTGCCGCCGTCCAACTGGGGCAGCCCCACCTCGTAAGTGCCGTCGTCATCTTTGAAAGTCACCTTCACCTGGCGCGACTTTCCGCGAACGTTGACGGTGCAGGTGAAACTCTCACCTTTGTCGACCGTAGGGTCTTGGCCGCCATTGCATTTGACGTCCTTGATGTCACCGGAGCTGTAACCGATGACCCGGTCCAACAGGACTTGTTGCACCTGCGCCTGCACATCGGCGACGGCGATTTTCTTGACGTCCTGATTCACCACCGCGGTCACGAGCACAACGACGATGACCACAATCAAGGCGGCGACAATTCCGCCGATAATCAGGATTGGTTTATTCTTCGATCCGCTTTTCTTCGGCAGACCGGGCGGCGGACTGGGCTGACCGTATTGCCCCGGGGGTGGAGCATATTGGCGCGCCGGCGGTTGACCGTATGGTCCCGGCGGGTGACTGTAAGGCCGCGGCGGCTGACCGTATTGCGGCGGTCGCTGTACCCACGGGTTGCCGGGCTGCGGGGGATATCCGGCCGGGCGCCGCGGATCCGGTCGCTGCGGCCAAGGCGGCTGGTTGTAATCGCGGGGTGTGCTCACCGTGACCCCCATGGTCGACCCGACACCGACTGAACCACCGTCGCACGGAGCGACAACGGCTCTCAGGCTAAGTTATCAGCGGCCGGCTGACGAGGAGAATCTGCCGAATCAAGCCAGCGGATTGACGCCGTTGAGCAGCACCCACACCGTGATACCGGCGGCGATCCCGCTCAGCAGCGCCACGAACGAGCCGATGAAAGGCCGGGTGGCCCAGCCGCGGCCCGCGTCCAGACCGTAACGACCGGGACCGGCCAGGATGACGGCGACAGCCATCACGATCAGGCTGATCTGGTATTCGTGCCCGTCGGGCAGGAAATAGGTGAACGTGTTCGAGCGCGGCCGGGCCGAGGCGCTGGCGAGCAACCCGTTGATCAGGAAGGCCAGTGCACCCGCGGCAGCGATCGGGGTGAAAAGTCCCAGCACCAGCAGTACGCCTGCCACGATCTCCCCGCCGGCACTCACGTAGGCCAGGATGTCGGCGTGCTGGTAGCCGACGTCGGTCAGCGAGTTCTTGAATGCGTGCAGACCTGAACCACCCCACCAACCGAACAACTTCTGCAGTCCGTGGGCGATCAACACCGCACCGAGTCCGATCCGCAGCACCATCAACCCGAAGTTCTGGGTACCGCGCCGCCCGGCGGTGTGCAGCCGATCTTCCTCGTCGTCGATGTCGATGGCGGCCGGCGCCACCGGCACCTGGCGGGCGGGCTGCGGCGAATGGACGTAGGGCAGCGGCTCCTGCGCGTCGAGCAGGTGGTACCCCGAGCCGCTCTCGCCGGCATCGAGGGGCGGGATGATGGTCGTGGTTCCGGTGTTGCCGAAGTTGGTGGAATACCCCGCCGGGGTCAAGTCGTCCTCGGGGTCAACCAGGCTGGCCGTAGCGGGACGGCTGGAGGTTGGCACTGCGGTACTGCCCGGCCGCTGCCAATGCGAATCATTCGAACTGGTCACGGGTGCCAGGGTAAGGGCAATTTCGCCGGAAGCTGGGATTTGAGCGGCGCTTCTGTCTGTTAAATCCGCAGTTCGGCCGATCGGCAGGCTGTCCCGACCACGATTTCCCGTAGCCTGTCGGTCATGCGATTACGGCGGTCGGTTCGGTGCGCGCTGGTGGCGCTGTCCGCCGCGGTGCTGGTGTCGAGCGGTTGCGCGCGGTTCAACGACGCCCAATCACAACCGTTCACCACGGCGCCCGAGCTCAAGCCGCAGCCCAGCTCGACGCCGCCCCCACCGCCCCCGTTACCGGCGACGCCGTTTCCGAAGGAATGTCCGGCACCCGGGGTGATGCAGGGCTGCCTGGAAAGCACCAGCGGTCTGATCATGGGGGTCGACAGCAAGACGGCGTTGGTCGCCGAGCGCACCACCGGCGTAGTCCGGGAAGTCTCCGTCAGCGCCGAGCCCAAAGTGAAGATGGTCATCCCGGTGGACCCGTCCGGGGACGGCGGCTTGATGGATATCGTGCTGTCCCCCACCTTCTCGCAGGATCGGCTGATGTACGCCTACGTCAGCACTCCCACCGACAACCGGGTCATCCGCATCGCCGAGGGCGACGTGGCCAAGGACATCCTGACCGGAATTCCCAAAGGCGCCACCGGCAACACCGGGGCGTTGATCTTCACCAGTCCGACCACCCTGGTTGTGCTGACCGGTGATGCCGGCAACCCGGCACTGGCCGCGGATCCGAAATCGTTGGCGGGCAAGGTATTACGTATCGAACAGCCCACCACGCTGGGTCAGGCGCCGCCGACGACGGCGCTGTCGGGCATCGGTTCCGGTGGGGGCCTGTGCATCGACCCCGTCGACGGGTCGCTCTACGTCGCCGACCGCACCCCCGGCGCGGACCGGTTGCAACGCATCACCAAGAAGTCCGAGGTCTCCACCGTGTGGACCTGGCCGGACAAACCCGGCGTGGCCGGCTGCGCAGCGATGGACGGCACCGTGCTGGTCAACCTGATCAACACCAAGCTCACCGTCGCCGTCAGGCTCGCAGCCAAGACCGGTGCGGTCACCGGCGAGCCCGACGTGGTGCGCAAGGACACGCACGGCCACGCGTGGGCGCTGCGGATGTCGCCGGACGGCAACGTCTGGGGCGCGACGGTGAACAAGACGGCCGGGGACGCTGAGAAGCTCGACGACGTGGTGTTCCCGTTGTTCCCGCAGGGTGGCGGATTCCCCCGCAACAACGACGACAAGACCTGACGGTCAGGGCACGTCGAGGGTGAACCTCAGGCCGTAGCGGCCGTTCGCATCGGACCGGCTGCCGTCGTGCAGGCGCTGCGGAGCTTCCTGGCCGGGATCGAGATCCTCGTCGAGATCGGACAGGTACAGCAGGTCCTCGGGGCCGTCGGGCGCCCACGCCGCGACCGGTTCCAGCAGGTAGGCCACATGATCGCCGACCGGGCTGCGGCTGTAGGTCCGCGCGACGAACCAGGCCGCCGCGTCATCGAGGATCGGCATTCCCGCCGGGCCGCCGCGCCAGGGACAGCGGGCGAAGGTCTCGGCGGCGCCGTCGCCGCGGCGCCCGAAAAGCTCAGCCAGCACCTGCTGGTTGCGCGGCAGGACATGCAGCGCTACATATTCCGACCGATTCGCCACCTCGTGGATGCGACTGTCCAGCGGCACACTGACCATGAAGCTGGGCGGTTGCACGCTGGTCTGGCTGGCGAAGGCGACCAGAGCTCCCGCCGGCTGACCGTCGGCCTGCGTCGTCATCACGAACGCCGGCGAATCCAGCATGGACATCAGGACGTCGAACGGTTCCTCGATCACCTCACCATGATGCGCGGTCGACGGCCCGTCCTGACGGTTTTTCTGGTGGATCGAAGGCCGGATTCATAGCGAATACCGAACAACGGGTTACGGGTCGTGGCCGGGTTTGACGTCGAGGACGTCGGCGAACCTGATGACCTGCACATCGCTGTCGGCGAACCAGGCGTCGACGGGTTCGAGGAGATAGCCGGTGTGGTCGCCGAAGTCGATGCGTTTCACTGTCTTGCCGACCATCCAGGCCGCCGCGCCGTCCAGAATCGGCATGTCCTGCGGACCGTGGTGCCAGGCACAGTGCGCGAACTTGTCCAGCTCGTCGTCGGTTTCGCCGCCGAAGAGCCGGGCCAGGTTCATCTCGCGCTTGGCGAGGAGGTGCACGGCGAGGTGGTCGGAGCGCCGCGCCACGCCGAAAGTGTGGTTGGTGCGCGACAGTCCCACCAGGAACCGTGGCGGATCGATACCGACCTGGGTGGCGAAACCGACCAGGCAGCCTGAGCGTTCGCCGTCGGCCTGGGTGGTCACCGCGATCATGGCGGCGTCCATCAGCTCAGTCAGCCGGTACAGCCAGTCCTTGCCCACCCGATCATGATGTACCACCGGATCGTCGGCCGATCACGCGTGTCCGGGCCGGAAAGCCGCCTACCCCTGTCCGCACGCCGCCAGCACGAGCTCGCGCACCCGTGCGGCATCGGCCTGTCCCCGGGTGGCCTTCATCACCGCACCCACGATCGCGCCGGCCGCGGCCACCTTGCCACCCCGGATCTTCTCCGCCACATCAGGATTGGCGGCCAAAGCCTCGTCGACTGCGGCCTGCGTCACCGAGTCGTCGCGCACCAGCTCCAGGCCGCGCGCCGACATCACCTGTGCCGGTTCACCTTCCCCGGCCAGCACTCCTTCGACCACCTCGCGAGCCAACTTGTTGGACAGCTTGCCCTCCTCGACCAGCGCGATGACCGCTGCGACCTGGGCCGGGGTGATGGGCAGTTCGTCGAGCCCGGTGCCGGCCTCGTTGGCCTTCTGCACCAGGAAGTTTCCCCACCACGATCGTGCCTCTTTGCTTGCTGCGCCGTGCTTGACGGTCGCAGCGACCAGCTCCACCGCACCGGCGTTGACCAGGTCGCGCATCACCTCGTCGGAGATGCCCCACTCGTCCTGAATTCGCTTGCGGCTCAACCACGGTAGCTCAGGGATGGTGTGGCGCAATCTCTCCACGAGCTCGCGGCTGGGCGCCACGGGCTCGAGGTCGGGTTCGGGGAAATACCGGTAGTCCTGCGCGGTTTCCTTCGCGCGACCCGGGCTGGTGTAGCCGGCCTCGTGGAAATGCCGGGTTTCCTGGACGATTTCGCCGCCGGCCAGCAGCACGGCGGCCTGACGCTGCATTTCGTAGCGCACCGCCACCTCGACGCTTTTCAGCGAGTTGACGTTTTTCGTCTCGGTGCGGGTGCCGAATTCGGCGGCGCCCTTGGCCATCAGCGACACGTTGGAGTCACAGCGCATCGAGCCCTGGTCCATCCGGACATCGGAGACGTCCAGCGATCGCAACACCTCGCGCAGCGCGGTGACGTAGGCCCGCGCGATCTGCGGTGCCCGGTCCCCAGCACCCACGATGGGTTTGGTGACGATTTCGATCAGCGGCACACCCGCCCGGTTGTAGTCGATCAGCGAGGTGGTGGCGCCGTGGATCCGGCCGGTCTCGCTGCCGATGTGGGTGAGTTTGCCGGTGTCCTCCTCCATGTGCGCGCGTTCGATCTCGACCCGCCAGGTGGTGCCGTCCTCCAGCGGCGCCTCCAGGTAACCGTTGATGGCGATGGGCTCGTCGTATTGCGAGATCTGGTAGTTCTTGGGCATGTCGGGGTAGAAGTAGTTCTTCCGGGCGAACCGGCACCACGGCACGATCTCGCAGTTCAGCGCCAGCCCGATGCGAATGGCCGACTCCACCGCAACCTGGTTGAGCACCGGCAGCGAGCCGGGCAGACCCAGGCACACCGGGCACACCTGCGTGTTGGGCTCGCCGCCGAACACGTTGGCGCAGCCGCAGAACATTTTCGTGGCGGTGGACAGCTCGACGTGCACTTCCAGTCCGAGTACCGGGTCGAACTGTGCGATGACCTCGTCATATTCCAGCAGGTCAGCCCTAGCAATCGTCATGGACACCGATCCTAACGGTGACTGCGGGGGCGGTCCCGCCAGCGTCAGCCGAAGAAGGCGGCGGCGTCGTCGTAACGGCTTTCGGGCACCAATTTGAGTTGACGTACGGCGTCGGCCAGCGGAACCCGGCCGATGTCCTGGCCCCGCAGCGACACCATCTGTCCGTACTCGCCGGCGTGCGCCGCATCGGCGGCGTTCACCCCGAACCTGGTGGCCAACACCCGGTCGTAGGCCGTCGGAGAGCCGCCGCGCTGGACGTGACCCAGCACGGTCACCCGCACGTCCTTGTTGATGCGCTTCTCCACTTCCGATCCGAGTTGGGCCGCCACCCCGGTGAACTTTTCGTGGCCGAACTCGTCAATGCCGCCTTCGCGCAACGCAATTGAGCCTTCGACGGGCTTAGCGCCTTCGGCCACCACGCAGATGAAGTGCGAATCTCCGCGCTGGAAGCGACGTTTGACGAGACGACACACCTCCTCGACGTCGAAGGGTTGCTCGGGAATGAGCGTCATGTGCGCTCCGGAGGCCAGGCCGGCGTTCAGCGCGATCCATCCGGCGTGTCGTCCCATCACCTCGACCAGCATCACCCGCTGGTGGGATTCGGCCGTGCTGTGCAGCCGGTCGATGGCGTCGGTGGCCACCGTCAATGCGGTGTCGTGGCCGAAAGTGACGTCGGTGCAGTCGATGTCGTTGTCGATGGTCTTGGGCACACCGACCACCGGGACATTCTCCTGCGCGAGCCAGTGCGCGGCCGTCAGCGTGCCTTCGCCGCCGATCGGGATGAGCACGTCGATGCCGTTGTCGTCGAGGGTCTGCTTGACCTGGTCCAGCCCGGCCCGCAACTTGTCCGGATTCACCCGCGCGGTGCCCAGCATGGTTCCGCCCTTGGCCAGCAACCGGTCGTTGCGGTCGTCGTTCTTCAGTTGCATGCGCCGGTTCTCGAGCAGCCCACGCCACCCGTCCTGGAAGCCGACCACCGACGAGCCGTAGCGGGCGTCGCAGGTCCGCACGACCGCCCGAATGACAGCGTTGAGGCCGGGACAGTCGCCGCCGCCCGTCAGTACTCCGATGCGCATGGGTTCATCTTGCCCCGTGGCCCGGCTGATGGCGCGAGCAGACGCAGAATCGCATAGGAACCGCTGATTTCGTGCGATTCTGCGTCTGCTCGCCAGCCGTCGGAGCGGCCCTCAGACAGCGGTGGGCAGCGGCCCGCGGGCGGCTTCGTAGGCGGCTCCGACCCGATAGAGGCGGTCGTCGGCGAGAGCGGGCGCCATGATCTGCAGTCCTACCGGCAGGTTGTCGTCCGGGGCCAGCCCGGACGGCACCGACATTCCGCAGTGGCCGGCCAGGTTCAGCGGCAACGTGCACAAGTCGAACAGATACATGGCCAGCGGGTCGTCCACCTTCTCCCCCAGCCGGAAGGCGGTCGTCGGCGTGGCCGGCGAGACCAGCACGTCGACGGACCGGTAGGCCTCGTCGAGGTCGCGGGCGATCAGCGTGCGGACCTTCTGCGCCTGGTTGTAGTAGGCGTCGTAGTATCCGGCGGACAACGCATAGGTGCCAATCATGATGCGGCGCTTCACTTCTGGCCCGAAGCCGGCCGCGCGGGTCAGTGCCATCACTTCTTCGGCACTGTGTGTGCCGTCGTCGCCGACCCGCAAGCCGTAGCGCATCGCATCGAAGCGCGCCAGGTTGCTCGACACCTCCGACGGCAGGATCAGGTAGTAGGCGGGCAATGCGTAGTCGAAGTGCGGACAGTCGACTTCGCTGACCTCGGCGCCCAGCGATGTGAGCTGCTCGACGGCGGCTTCGAACGACCTGAGCACCCCGGCCTGGTAGCCCTCGCCGCTGTGTAGCTGGCGGACCACGCCGACCCGTACGCCGTTGAGGTCACCGCTCGCACCGGCCTTGGCGGCGCCCACGACGTCGGGCACCTCGGCGTTGATCGAGGTGGAGTCGCGCGGGTCGTGACCGGCGATCACCTGATGCAGCAGCGCGGTGTCCAGGACGGTGCGCGCGCACGGTCCACCCTGGTCCAGCGACGACGCGCATGCCACCAGCCCGTACCGGGACACCGTGCCGTAGGTGGGTTTGACGCCGACGGTCGCGGTCAGCGCGGCGGGCTGGCGGATCGAGCCGCCGGTGTCCGAACCGATGGCCAGCGGTGCCTGAAATGCGGCCAGGGCCGCCGCGCTGCCGCCACCGGAGCCGCCGGGGACGCGTTCGACGTCCCACGGGTTGCGGGTCGGGCCGTAGGCGGAGTTCTCGGTCGACGAACCCATCGCGAACTCGTCCATGTTGGTCTTGCCCAGGATCGGGATGCCCGCGGCCCGCAGCCGGGCGGTCAGGGTGGCGTCGTACGGCGCTTGCCAGCCCTCGAGGATCTTCGAGCCGCAGGTAGTGGGCATGTCGGCGGTGGTGAAAACGTCCTTGAGGGCCAGCGGCACCCCGGCCAGTGCCGACGGCAGCTCCTCCCCGGCGGCCACCTTGTCGTCGACGGCGGCGGCGGCCGCCAGCGCGGCGTCGGCTGCGACGTGCAGGAATGCGCCGTACTGCGCGTCGGTGGCGGCAATCTGGTCCAGGCAGGCCCGGGTGAGCTCGGTCGACGACAGTTCTTTGGCGGCGATCTTGGCGGCCAGGGTGGCCGCGTCGAGCCGGATGATGTCCGTCACTGGCTCTCTCCGAGGATCTGCGGGACGGCGAAGCGCCCGTCGACGGCTTCGGGTGCCGCGGCGAGCGCCTGCGGCTGGGTCAAGGACGGTCGGGGCTCATCCGGCCGGGTGACGTTGACGTCCTTGAGCGGGTTGTCGGTGGCTTCCACGCCGGTGACGTCGACGGCCTGGATCTGGCTGACGTGGTTGATGATGGCGTCGAGTTGACCGGCGAAACTGTCCAGCTCGGAGTCGGTCAGTGCAAGCCGAGCCAGCCGGGCCAGATGGGCCACCTCGTCGCGAGAGATCTGGGACACGAGCGAAAAGCCTAACCTCCGGCGACGATGCATCCCGGCACGGGATGTTGAGCAGCCGGAGGACGCGGCTACGGCGTTACCCTCGTCATGGATCACACCGAGCATCGGATCGATAGTCGTGCGAACAGACCTCGGGCATTACCGCCTGCTCCGGCCACTGGCCCGGTCGCGCTGCGAAGTGTACGAGGCCGAGAACACGATCAGCGGGCAGCGGGTCGCCCTGAAGATCCTGCCGACGCGCCGCGCGCCCGACACGCTGCGCGCGCAGTTGCGCCAGGACATGACCATCACGGTGCAGCTGCGCGACGAACCTCATCTCGTTCCCGTCGACGAGTGGGGCGAACTCGACGGCCGGTTCTACCTGCAGATGCCGCTGCTGGCCGGTAGCGATCTGCAGACCCTGCTGGACCGCGACGGTCCACTCGAACCGGCGGCAGCAGCCGACCTGGTGGATCAGCTCGCCGCGGCACTGGAGGCCGCGCACCGGGCCGGTCTGATCCACACCGGGATCGCACCGCAGAACATCCTGGTCGGGGACGACGGTTCGGCGTATCTGCTGGGTCTCGGTTACCGCGATTTCCTTGCGCAATGCGAGGCGTACGACGACGTTCTGGACCCGGGCCACACGCTCGCCGATGCCCGGATCGGTTGGCCCCCTGAACAGTTCACCGGCAACGGGCTGTCCGAGCGCGCCCATGTCTACGCCCTGGCCGCGGTGGCGTATGCCTGCCTGACCGGCGCGCCCGCCGACCGGGCCGGCACTGCGACGCCCAGCCAGCTGCTAGCGAGCCTGCCCACGGGCGTCGACGACGTGGTGAATCGGGGCATGTCCCGGGATCCCGCGGATCGCTTCGCCACTGCGACACATCTGGCCCACGCGATCCGCGACGCACTGGTCGAACCGCACGTCGACGAGCCGCCGGCACAGTTCGGGCAGTATCGGTTGCTGCGGCGACTGCCGGGCCGGCGCCATGCGTGTTACGAGGCCGAGGACACCACCACCTCGGCGCGGGTTGCGGTGCAGATGTTCAGGGCACGCGATGCCGACGATCCCCTGGTGCGTCGGGTGAAGCGCGAGGTGAGCATGGCGACGCTGGTGCTGCGGCCGCTCGGGGAGCCACAGCTGGTGCTGGTCGATCACGTCGGTGAGGTCGACGGCCAGTTCTACGTGCAGCTGCCCTACATCGAAGGCGTGGCGCTGGGCACGTTGCTGGATCGGTACGGACCGCTGAGCCCGTCGCGGGCCGTGCAGGTCGTCAGCCACATCGCGGGTGCGCTCGACGCGGTGCACGGCGCGGTGCCGCTACCGGGAGCGGTAGTGCCGGATCGGATTCTGGTGAGCCGACACCACCTGGCTTACCTGCTGTGCGAACCGGTATTGCAGGACGACGATCCCGACTCGAGTCCCCTCGACACCGAACCGCCTGTCTTCGGGTATCTGGCTCCGGAACGCTTCCAGACCGGCGACCGCACCAATGCCGGGGACCGGTATTCGCTGGCGTGCATCCTGTATGCGTGCCTCACGGGTGTGTCGCCGTTCGGCGGCAGCGCCGCAGAGCAGATCCGTGGACTGCTCGCCAACGACGCGCCCAGACCCAGCGAGGTGAACACGTGGGTGCCGCGCACCTTCGATGCGGTGATCGCGCGCGGCATGGCAAAAGACCCGCGGCAGCGCTACCAGAGCGCGGGAGAGCTGGCGGCGGCTGCCCGCGCAGCGCTGGAGTCGGTGGCAGCGCCGACGATGGAGGAAGCCATCCCGCTTCCTACCGCGGAGATCTCCGCGGTCACCGTCCCGCTGCAGCTGCCGGGCTGTGGCGTGTGCGGCCACGGCGTTGTCGTCGACAGCGGCCGGTCGCAGGCCGACGAGTTGTTGTGCGAGAGCTGCCGACGGCAGGGATTGCCGGGCGAGTTGGTTCGACGCCTGCAGGGCGCCTCGGACGAGCCGGTGATCGTCGCCGGTTTCGTGTTGCTGGAGACGCTGGACCGGGGCGGCGGACCCGGCCAGGTGTTTCGCGCCCGCAAGCAGGTCACCGGGGACATCTGCGTGTTGCGCGTGGTGGCGAAGACCGCGGTAGCCCCCGACGAGGCCCGGCGGTCGGCGCCATTGGCGGACCTGTCGGGCTTGCGCAACCCCAACGTCGTCGCCCTGCAGGAAGTCATACCGGTCGGCGAGTTCCTGCTGGTCGTCTCGGAATACTGCCCGGGTGACACGGTGCAGGGACTCGTCCGGCGGCTGGGCCGGCTCTCAGTCCGCCAGGCGATGTCAGTGGTCCTGCCGTGCCTGGACGGGATCGACGCGGCGCACAGCTTCATGCGTAGCGACGGCTCGATGGGCGTCATGCACCGCAACATCACCCCGGCCAGCCTGCTGCTGACCTGGACCGGCCCGCATCCGGTGACCAAGATCGCCGACTTCGGCTTCGCCACGCCGACACCGCCGGACCCGGAGTTCACCCCGCGGCCGCAGGTGGTCCGACCCGACCGGGCGGCCCGGGACGTCGACACCTGGCGGATGGGCGCCTGCCTGTACTACATGCTGTCCGGCGCGGCGCCCCGGCAGCCTTCGGACAGCAGAGATCCCGCCGAGGTCGTGATGAGCACGACAGCTACGCCGATCCGCCGGCTGAACCTCGAGGTGCCGCCGCGACTCGCGGCCGTGATCGACGACGCCGTGACCGACGCTCCGCACATCAGCATCCCGACGGCCAGCCACCTCGCGGCGGCGCTGCGCGCAGCGATGCGCTTCAGCTGAGAGCCGACATGCCCTCGCGGCTCGGCTGTGCAACAGTGTTGGCCGTGCCGTCGTATCTGTTGCGCATCGAGTTGATCGACCGACCAGGCAGTCTGGGGTCGCTCGCGGTTGCGCTCGGTTCGGTGGGGGCCGACATCCTGTCGTTGGACGTGGTGGAGCGCAGTTCGGGGTATGCCATCGACGATCTGGTGATCGAGCTGCCGGCGGGATCCATGCCGGACACGCTGATCACCGCCGCCGAAGCGCTGCCCGGGGTGCGGGTGGACAGCGTCCGCCCGCATACCGGACTGCTGGAGGCGCACCGCGAGCTGGAACTTCTCGACTTGGTGGCCGCGGCCGGTGGCCCGGAGGCAAAACTGCAGGTGCTGGCCGATCACGCTCCCCGAATCCTGCGGGTGGGCTGGTGCACGGTGTTGCGCAGCACACAGGGCAAGCTGCAACGACTGGCCGCCAGCGCCGGAGCGCCGGAGACCCGCGCCGACGCTGCTCCCTGGTTGCCGATCGAGCGCGCCGCGGCGCTGGACGGTGGCGCCGACTGGGTCCCGCCGGCCTGGCGGGACCTGGACACCACCATGGCCGCCGCGCCGTTGGGTGACCCGCAGACGGCGGTGGTGCTGGGCCGGCCGGGCCCGGAGTTTCGCCCGTCGGAGGTAGCTCGGCTGGGCTACCTCGCAGGCATTGTCGCGACGATGTTGCGCTGACGACCTGCGACTCGGTCGTCCTGGTCGCGCTGTGGCGCTATATTGAGGTTCCCATCCAGGCGGGGCGAGACTTTGCTGCAAGCGCAGCGAACTGTGCGACAGGCAACGCGGCAAGGAACCGATGGACAGCTCCGCTCCTCTCAGTCTGAACGCGATCATCACCGCGGTCGCCACCAAACTCCTGGGTGCGACCACCGGCAACGCCGCGCAGATCAGCACCGAGGTGCTGGCCGACCTGGTGAGTTTCCTCGATGTCGACGTGAGTTTCCTGCGGCACAACGACCACAGCATTCATGCGACGGTGTTGGTGGCCGAATGGCCGCAGCGGCCGAACATCCCGGATCCGGACCCGCTGCACACCATCTACTTCGCCGACGCCGACCCGATTTTCGCGATGGCGGAAAACGCCAAGAAGCCGGTGCTGCTGCGGCCTGACGCCCAGAGCGACGTATACCGGCGAATCGTCGCGGAGGCCACCGGCATACCGGCTGTCTCGGCGGCGTGCTTCCCGTTGTTGTCCGGTGACGTCACCACCGGCGTGCTCGGTTTTGTGAAACTGGGCGACCGCCGGTGGGACGACGACGAGATCAATGCGATGACCATCATCGCCACAATGTTCTCCCAGGTCCAAGCCCGGATAACCGTCGAAGACCGGTTGACCTACCAGGCCGCGCACGACGACCTGACAGCGCTGCCCAACCGGCAGAGTCTGCTGGCGCACCTCGACGGGCGGCTGGCCGGCGATGACGGACCGGTGGCGGTGCTGTCCTTCAATCTCGACCGGCTCAAAGCCATCAACGACTATCTGGGCCGCGCGGCCGGGGACCAGTTCATCCGCGATTTCGCGACCGAGACCCGGGCGGCGTTGCAGGGTCGGGGCCTGATCGCCCGGGTCGGAGGTGACGACTTCGTGGTGGTGCCCACGGCGACGATGGACCTGGCGCAGGCGCGACGGCTGGCGGAGGACCTCAGTGTTCGGCTCACCGACCACGTGCGGGTGGACGGCGAGATTCTCAATCGCACCGTCAGCGTCGGCGTTGCATTCGGTACGCCCGGCAAAGATTCCAGCCTGAGTTTGCTGCGGTACGCCGACGAGGCGCTGTCGGCAGCCAAGGCGTCCGGGGAGCGGATCGGCGTCTTCTCCCCCGAGATGCTCAGCCGGCGGGAGTTGCGCGCCGAGATGGAATTGCATCTGCAGCACGCCATCGAAACCGGCGCACTGACCGTCGTCTACCTGCCTGAAGTTCACATGGTGACGGGCAACATCCTGGCGGTGGAGGCGTTGGTGCGCTGGCAGCACCCGACGCGGGGGCTGCTGTTGCCCGACCTGTTCATTCCGGTCGCGGAATCGTTGAACCTGGCCGGGCAACTCGGTGAGTGGGTGCTCAACGCCGCGTGCGCCGACATGGCGCGCTGGCGGGCGGCCGGGGTGGGGGCCGCCACCATGCTGCGTGTCAATGTCTCGCCGGCCCAGCTGGTGGCGCACGACCTGGTGCGCGCGGTGGACCGCGCGATCAGCCGGTGCGGACTCGACGGCACCGCGATCGGCCTGGAGATCACCGAGAGCATGCTGATCAGAGACCTGGTCAGCACGAGAACAGTGCTGAGCGGGCTCACCGACATGGGGATCGACATCGCCATCGACGACTTCGGCACCGGGTTCAGCGGGATGGGCCTGCTCAGAACGCTGCCGGTGAGCACGTTGAAAATCGACCGGGGGTTCGTTCACGATCTGGAGACCAACAGCGACGATCTGGCGATCGTGCGCGCGGTCCTCGGCCTCGCTCAGGCGCTGGACCTCAACGTCGTCGCCGAGGGCGTCGAGACCGCAGGCGCGGCCCGAGCCCTGCTCGATCTGGGCTGCTTCCGCGCCCAGGGCTTCCTGTTCAGCCCGCCGCTGACCGCGGCGGCCACCCAGCGACTGCTGACCGTGGGCTCGGTGCGCACCGATTTCTGAGTGCGTTCAGTCGGCGCCGCCTTCCTCGACGGCCGGCCCCTCAGCCAGCAACTTTCGGAAACCGTCCTCGTCGAGCAGGGGCACCCCGAGTTCGACGGCCTTGTCGTACTTCGACCCGGGCGCGTCGCCGGCGACCACGTAGGAAGTCTTCTTCGACACCGAGCCGGCCGCCTTGCCGCCGCGGGACACGATGGCTTCCTTGGCCTCGTCGCGCGAGAAACCGGTCAGCGAACCGGTGACGACGATGGTGAGCCCCACCAGATTGCGCGGCACACTGTCGTCGCGCTCGTCGGCCAGCCGCACCCCGGCCGCCCGCCATTTCTCGACGATCTCGCGATGCCAGTCGACGGTGAACCACTCGGTGACCGCGGCCGCGATGGTGGGCCCCACCCCCTCCACCGCGGCGAGTTGCTCGGTGGACGCGGCGACGATCTCGTCCAGGCTGCCGAACTCAGTGGCCAGGGCGCGAGCCGCGGTCGGACCGACATGCCGGATCGACAGCGCCACCAACACCCGCCACAACGGCGCGGCCTTGGCCTTGTCCAGATTGGCCAGCAGCCGTTTGCCATTGGCCGACAGACCGCCGGCTTTGGTACGGAACAAGTCGGTGCGCAGCAGGTCCTCTTCGGTGAGATCGAACAGGTCGCCCTCACTGTCGACCACATGCGCCCCCAGCAACGCCACACCCGCTTCGTAGCCCAGCCCTTCGATGTCCAGGGCGTTGCGGCTGGCGACGTGAAAGATCCGCTCCCGCAACTGCGCCGGGCAACGCTGGGTGTTGGGGCACCGGATGTCGGCGTCGCCTTCCTTGGCTGGCGCCAGCGTGGTTCCGCATTCGGGACACGTTGTGGGCATGAGGAATTCGCGCTCGGAGCCGTCCCGCAGATCGACCACGGGGCCCAGCACCTCGGGGATGACGTCGCCGGCTTTGCGGATCACCACGGTGTCACCGATCAGCACACCCTTGCGTTTGACCTCCGAGCCGTTGTGCAGGGTCGCCTGGGACACCGTCGAACCGGCGACCTTGACCGGTGTCATCCAGGCGAACGGCGTCACCCGCCCGGTGCGGCCCACATTGACCCGGATGTCGAGCAGCTTGGTCTGAGCTTCCTCGGGCGGATATTTATAGGCGATCGCCCAGCGCGGAGCCCGCGACGTGGCGCCCAGCCGCCGCTGCAGGGCCACTTCGTCAACCTTGATGACGACGCCGTCGATCTCGTGGGCCACCTCGTGCCGGTGCTCACCCCAGTAGTCGACGCGCTCTTGCACGCCGTCGAGGTCGTCGACCAGCGCGGTGTGGTCCGACACCGGCAGTCCCCATGCCTTGAGCGCCAGGTACGCGTCGTGCTGGGTGGGCGGGCGGAAGCCTTCGGTGTGGCCCAGGCCGTGGCAGATCATCCGCAGCTTGCGGCGCGCGGTGACGGCCGGATCCTTCTGGCGCAACGATCCCGCCGCGCTGTTGCGCGGATTGGCGAACGGCGGCTTGCCGTTTTCGACGAGGCTGGCGTTGAGCGCCTGGAAATCATCCACCTGGAAGAACACCTCACCGCGTACTTCGAGCACGTCGGGGACCGGGTAACGATCGTCGGCGGTGAGCCGGTGCGGGACGTCGTCGATGGTGCGTGCGTTGTTGGTGACGTCTTCGCCGGTGCGCCCGTCACCCCGGGTCGCCGCGCGGGTCAACCGGCCGTTGCGGTAGACCAGCGACAAGGCCACGCCGTCGATCTTGAGCTCACACAGGTAGTGCGCCGCGTCGCCGACCTCGGCGTGCACGCGGGCGGCCCAAGCGGCCAGTTCCTCGCTGCTGAACGCATTGTCGAGGCTGAGCATCCGTTCCAGGTGCTCGGCGGCTTCGAAGTCGGTGGCGAATCCGGCGCCGCCGACCAGCTGGGTGGGCGAATCGGGAGTACGCAGCTCGGGATGCTCGGTCTCGAGCGCTTCCAGCTTGCGCAACAACACGTCGAACTCCGCGTCGGTGATGATCGGCGCGTCGCGCACGTAGTACCGGAACTGGTGTTCACGGACCTCCTCAGCCAGGTCCTGCCACTGCCGCAGGATTTCGGGGGCAGTCTGGTCGGCTGCTGAGGAGCTCACTCTCGCAGGCTAACCGAGCGCTCCGACACGTCGCCCGGCAACAGACCGCCGCAGCTGGACAGGTCCTCGGACGGTCCGACTACAGTTTGACGATGGCACCGCGACGCCCACCGACCCGGGCGGCAGCCGAGGCCGGCAGGCCGGTGGCGGGCGACGATCTCGAAGACCGCATCCTCGACGCAGCGCTGGCGGAGTACATGGACTTCGGCATCCATCGGTCGAGCATCGACAGCGTGGCCAGACGACTCGGTGTCGACCCCAGGACCGTGACGCAGAAGTTCACCAAGGCTTCGCTGGCCGACGCGGTGATGGTTCGCGAGGCGCGGCGTTACCTGGCCAACGTGGGCCAGCGCATCGCCGGGGACACCCTCCGCGCCCGAGTCGAGGAAGGTTTCGTCGCCGGCGTCTCCCGTCGCCGCGAACAGCACATCCTGCAGGCGCTGCTCGACCGCGACCCGGTGGCGGCGATGGCATTCCTGGTAGGTCCCGACGCGGGCCGGCTGCTGGAATACGCGACCGAAGTCACCCGCAGAGCACTCGCAGAGGCGCCGGACGCGTCCGCGTACACCGCGGCCAGCCTGGACGCCGCCGCGCTCGCCATGATTCGGCTGGCGCACTCGATGTCCAACGCCCCACCGGATCGCGAGATGGACGACCACTATCTACGCTCGATCGCCCGCAGCGTCCTGCTGCCGATCCTGATGCCGGTCTGCCGCTAGTCGCCGATCTGGTCGGGATCGTCGGCGAACGCTTCAGCGGCCCGGCGAGCAAGCTCAATGGCAGTGCGCGCCCACTCCGACGTGGCGTCCGCCAGGCCGCAAGCCGGAGTGACGCCCACCCGGTCCCGCAAGGCCGCACGCCCGAACCCGAGCCGGTCGACCACGCCGACCAGGGCGACCGCGACCTCCTCGGCGGACGGCCGCCGCTCCGGGGCGGCAGCGGGAACCACGCCCAGCAGGATGCCACGACCCGAGTCGACCAAGGCCGCGATGGCGTCCAAGTCGGCGGCCTTGAGCGTGCCGACATCCACCGACACCGCGCTGAACTGACTGCGCTGCAACAGATTCCAAGGCAGGTCCGGGGCACAGCTGTGCAGCAGCGCGTCCCCGCCGACCGCCTGCACGCAGGTGTTCAGCAGGTCGGCGGCAACAGTTTCGTCGAGCGGGCGGACCGGACTCAGTGCCGTCACCCCGGTCAGGCCCCCGCCCAGTGCGGTCGGCAGCGTCGGTTCGTCGAACTGGACCACCACCGGCGTGTCGAGGCGGCGCGCCAGCGTCGCGCGATGGCGGGCTACGCCCTCGGCCAACGAAGCGGCCAGGTCCCGTAGTGCGCCGGGATCGGTGATCGCGCGGTGGCCGTTGCTGAGCTCCAGCCCGGCGGCCAGCGTGACCGGTCCCGGAGCCTGCACTTTGACCACCCGGTCGCCGCCACGCAGACCTGCTGTCTCCCAGGCCTCCTCCAGCGCATCCATGTCCTCGTCCAGCAGGCTGATCGCGCGGCGCGTCACCGCGCCCGGGCGCGCCACCACGCGGTAGCCGCGCGGCACCGTGTCGACGGCAACGTCGACCAGCAGCGCGCCCGCGCGTCCGATCAGGTCGGCACCCACTCCCCTGCCGGGCAACTCGGTCAGATGGGCCATCGCACCCGCCAGTTCGCCGACGACGACCTCTGCGGCCCGGCGCGCGACAGTCCCGGGCCAGGAGCCGATCCCGGTGGCCTTGACCGGCAGGTCCGCGAAAACACTCACCGGCCAACCGTATTCGACTTCACTTTGCGCACCGGCTGGCAGGGGTGTTTAGTGCGTTGCACGGGTCACGATTTTCCGTCGGCAACAGGCGGCGCGCGGGTAGGTTTGGCGCAGAAGGGTGGCAGATGGCCAGACTGCTGTGGTGTTGCGCGCTGTTGCTGACCGCCGCGTGTACCCGGGTGGTGGCCGGCGAAGCGTTGCCCAAGTTCGGCGCCGTCCCGGTCGGGGTGCTCGACGCGGGCGCGGTGCTGCTGGACCAGTCGCGGATGCGCGCCATCACCGGCGCGGGTGAGCATCTGACGATCATCCCGTCGATGGACGGCAGATACCCCGTCGACGTCGACAGCCTCGCTGCCACCGCACCGCCGGAGTGCCGCTTCGTGTTCGCCGAGACCGCCACCTTCGGCCCGGGAGTGAAGGCGTTTCACAAGACGACGTTTCAGGACCCGCCACAGGGCCGGTTGATCTCGGAGGGCGCGGCGAGCTACACCGACACCGACACCGCCCGACGCGCGTTCGACGCGTTGGTGGCCACCGTCGACAGTTGCGCGGCCAGTTCGATGGGCTGGCTGCTCGTCGACGAGTGGAAGGCCGGTGCCGACTCGCTGCGGATGCGGCCGGGCAACTGCGGCCGTGACTACCGGGTGCTCTCGGTGGCGTTGCTGGAAGTCACCTTCTGCGGCTTCCCGGAATCGGTGTCGGAGATCGTGCTGACGAACATCGCTGCCAACGTGCCCGGCTGACCATCCGGCCGCCCGATCACGACCCCCGGGACGTAGCCGCGATAGTCGCGCTGCCGATCACCTCGTCGCCGTCGGGGTCGGGACGGTAAAGCACCAGGGTCTGCCCGCGCGCCACCCCGCGCAACGGGGCACGCAACTGCACGACGAGTTCGTCGTCCACCAATTCTGCTACCGCACTGGTGATTTCACCGTGTGCCCGGACCTGGACCTCGCACTCGATCGGGCCGGACGGCGGGTGGCCGCCGGTGAAGACCGGCTCCCGGCCGGTCACTGCCAGCACGTCGAGGTCGGCCACGTTGCCGACGTGCACCGTCGCAGTGTCGGCGTCGATGGCCGTCACATACCGCGGCCGGCCGTCCGGGCCGGGTCCGGCGATGCCCAGCCCCTTGCGCTGCCCGATGGTGAACCCGTGCACGCCGTCGTGCTCGGCCACTACGGTCCCGTGCTGGTCCACCACGCTGCCCGGACGGACGCCGATCCGGGCGCCCAGGAACGCCTGGGTGTTGCCGGACGGGATGAAACAGATGTCGTGACTGTCCGGTTTGTCGGCGACGGCCAGGCCACGGCGCGATGCCTCGGCGCGGATCTGCGCCTTGGGGGTGTCGCCGATCGGAAACGCCGCGTGCCGCAATTGCGCGGCACTGAGCACGGCCAGCACATAGGACTGGTCCTTGGCGCGGTCGACAGCGCGGCACAGTCGGCCGTCGGCGAGTCGCGCGTAATGCCCGGTGACAACCGTGTCGAAGCCGAGTGCCAATGCACGCGCCGACAGTGCCGAGAACTTGATCTGCTGATTGCACCGCACGCAGGGATTCGGAGTTTCCCCGCGGGCGTAGGACGCCACGAAATCGTCGATCACATCCGCCTGGAACTTCTCGGCGAAATCCCAGACGTAGAACGGTATTCCGAGTACATCGGCCACCCGGCGCGCATCGGCGGCGTCTTCCTTGGAACAGCAGCCCCGGGATCCGGTGCGCAGGGCGCCCGGCGCGGTTGACAGCGCCAGATGCACGCCCACGACGTCATGTCCGGCATCGACCATGCGGGCGGCGGCGACCGAGGAGTCGACGCCACCGCTCATTGCGGCGAGGACCTTCATTACGAAAGCCCCGCTGCGGCCAAAGCCGCCCGGCGCGCCCGCGCCACCGCGGCGGGCAGCACCTGCAGCGCGGCATCGACGTCAGCGTCGACGCTGCTGTGCCCCAACGACAGTCGCAACGACCCACGGGCACTGGCCGGATCGGCGCCCATCGCGAGCAACACGTGCGAGGGCTGCGCGACACCGGCCGTGCAGGCCGACCCCGTCGAGCATTCGATTCCGTTGGCGTCCAACAGCATCAGCAATGCGTCGCCTTCACACCCGCGAAAGGTGAAGTGCGCATTGCCCGGCAGTCGCAGCGGATCGAGGGCGCCGTTGAGGTGGACGTCGTCGATCTCGGCGAGCACACCCGTTACCAGGCGATCGCGCAATGCGCGCAGCCTCGCGCTATTGGCTTGCAGTCCGTCCACGGCGAGGCGGGCGGCGGTGGCCATTCCGACCGCCCCCGCGACATCCGGTGTGCCGGAACGGATATCGCGCTCTTGACCGCCGCCATGCAATTGCGGCACACAACTGACGTCGCGCCGCAGCAGCAGCGCACCCATCCCCGGCGGGCCGGCGAACTTGTGCGCGGCCACGCTCATCGCCGACAAGCCGCTGGCCGCGAAATCGACCGGCAACTGGCCGACGGCCTGGACAGCGTCGCTGTGCATGGGAACGCCGAATTCGGCGGCGACCGCGGCCAGCTCGGCGACCGGCATGACCGTGCCGACCTCGTTGTTGGCCCACATCACCGATACCAGCGCCACGTCTTCGTGGGTCTCTAGCTCCGCGCGCAGATCGGCGGCGGACACCGAGCCGTCGGGCGCGGTCGGCAGCCAGCTCACTTCGGCGCCTTCGTGCTCGGCCAGCCAGTTCACCGAGTCCAGCACCGCGTGGTGTTCGACCTCGGTGGTGATGATGCGCCGCCGGCCCGGCTCCGCGTCGCGGCGGGCCCAGAAGATCCCCTTGACGGCCAGGTTGTCGCTTTCGGTCCCGCCGGCGGTGAACAATACTTCGGAGGGACGCGCGCCCAGCTTGTCGGCAACCAGCTCACGGGACTCTTCGACCCGGCGGCGCGCCGCCCGGCCCGCGGTGTGCAGCGACGCGGCGTTGCCGACGGTGCCCAGGACGGCCGTCATCGCCTCGATGGCGGCGGGGTGCATCGGGGTGGTGGCGGCGTGATCGAGGTAGACCATGACCCGGCTTACGATACCGGCCTGTCCGGGCGACGACGCAGGCCGCAGCGGCCGCAGCCGGCCGTAGGGTGAAGAAGTGCCCAGCCCAGCCCCGCCCGCGCAACCCGAACTTCCGTGACCGACCGATCCGAGGCTGACTCCGCCCGGGAAACCCGGCGCTGGTGTTTTGCCGACCAACTCGGCCCGCACTTCCTCGACAGACCCGATCAGCTCGCGCTGCTGATCGAGTCCAGGGCGGTGTTCGAACGACGGCGTTTCCATCGCCGCAAGGCCCATCTGGTGCTCTCCGCGCTGCGGCATCGCGCCGCCGAACTCGGCGGGCAGGCCGTGTTCCTGCAGACCCGCACCTACCGTGAAGCCCTCGCACAGGTTGACGGCCCGCTCAGCGTGTGCCAGCCCACGTCGTGGGCCGCGGACCGATTCGTGCGTTCGCTGCCGTCGGTCGAGGTGTTGCCGGCCCGCGGCTTCTGCACCACCGGCGACCAGTTCGAACGGTGGGCGGGCGGGCAGCGCACGCTGCGGCTGGAGAACTTCTACCGCAGCGCGCGCCGCCGGTTCGATCTGCTGATGGACGGCGACGAACCGGTCACCGGTCGATGGAACTTCGATGCCGACAATCGGGAGCCCGCGCCGAAGAACGAACCAGCCCTGGGGGTGCCCGCCCCGTGGCGGCCCGACGAGGACGAGATCGACGAACAGGTCCGCGCGGATCTGGACCGCTGGGAACGCGACGGCGAGGTCGCGTTCGTCGGATCCGACGGCCCCCGCGAATTCGCCGTCACCGCAACCGAAGCCCAGCAGTCGCTCGAGGTGTTCCTCCGGGATCGGTTGCCGCACTTCGGTCCGCACGAAGACGCCATGCTCGCCGGTGACCGTTTCATGGCGCACAGCCTGCTCTCGGCCCCGATGAACCTGGGCCTGCTGGATCCGCTGCAGTGCGCCTATGCCGCCGAGGACGCCTACCGGGACGGCACTGCGCCGTTGGCAAGCGTGGAGGGTTACATCCGCCAACTCATCGGCTGGCGTGACTACATCTGGCACGTCTATTGGCATTTCGGCCGAAATTACCGCCGCCGCAACGCATTACAGGCCCACGCCGCTCTCCCGGACTGGTTCGCCGAATTGGACGCCGACGCCGTCGAAGCGCACTGCCTCAGGGACGTACTGGCCCAGGTCCGCGACCACGGCTGGGTGCACCACATCCCGAGGCTGATGGTGCTGTCCAACTATGCGCTGCAACGGGGTTGGCACCCGAGTGCGGTCACCGACTGGTTTCACCGTTGTTTCGTCGACGGCTACGACTGGGTGATGGTCGCCAATGTCGTTGGCATGTCATTGCACGCGGACGGCGGGTTGATGGCGACCAAGCCGTACGCCGCGGGCGGGGCATACATCAACCGGATGAGCGACTATTGCGGTGGCTGCCGGTATCGTCCCGGTGTCCGCGTCGGCGACGACGCCTGCCCGTTCACTGCCGGGTATTGGTCGTTCCTGTCCCGGAATAGCGAAGCGCTGCAGGGCAACCACCGGATGAAGCAGCCGCTGGCCGGCCTGGGCCGGCTCAAGGATCTCGACGAAGTACTGGCCCAGCAGCGTGCAATGGGCAATCGCCCACCTTAATTGGCGGCCAGTAGCAACTTTTCGATGCGATGCAGCGCCAGCGCACACACCGTCAGGTAGGCCGACGCCCACCACGGCGCGCTGAATGTGACCCGCGCTCCGCCCTCGGTCGGGTCGACGCGGTGTGACGTCGCGGGGATACCGGCGACCTTCCACGCCCAGAATCTGCCCGGCTGGAACTCGGTGATCAGGAACGGCACTCGCACCAGCAGCGATGTCTGAACCACACCCGTTGCTCCCAGCGCGAGCTCGGAGTACAGCGGGTCCAGTTCGGCGCCGCTGATCGAAGGCCCCCATTTGGGCCATGCGTCCAGATCGACCAGGAGCTGCCAGGCCGCCTCGGGCGACGCGGATATGGTTCGGTGCACGCTGAGCATCTGCAGGGGTTTCCCCGCTGCGCGGCTACCAACCGCTCGATCCCGCAATGCCCTTGAACGGACCGGCAATCCGGCTGGTGATCCAGCCGCCGTAGAAGCCGCCGGGTTGCGGAGTCACCTTCTCGCCGTCCACCGTGCACCGGTCCACCCGGGCCGCCAGCACCGCGATCGCGTGCGCGATCTCGGCGAACGGCGCTGTCGGCCGCTCGTAGGTCCATGCCGCGCCCGGTGCCTGCCGTTGGGCGGTCACCAGGTCGAAGTAGCTGGCCCGGCCCTTCCATTCGCACCAGGACGCCCCGGGGGCCGGATGTAGCGCGCCCTCGACGAAGGCCTCGCGGGGCAGGTAGTACGTCGGCGGGTGACTGGTCTCCAACACCCGCCACGAACGGGTTGCCCTGGCGATGGTCTGACCACCCAGTTCGATGGTTATCGAACCGGTGAAAACGTCCAGCCGCGGCGGCCGCGGATAGTCCCACACCGATTCCTGTCCGGGTCCCGCAGGATCGGGCTGCGGCCAACGACTCAGCACCATCGCCCCATTGTCCATGCGACTACGCCGTCAGCGCGTATCCGTGACCCTGACCGACGGTCTCGGTGGGTCCCCGTACCGCGGACTGGCACCGTCGGGCCAGTGCCCGCCGGTCCGCACCCGGCAGTTGCAGGGATTCCACCCGCACCCTGGCGATCGTGCGGCGCACCTGGACCACCCGGTAGACCGATCGCAGCAGGGTGTCGCTCCCGACGAAGGCCGGCGCGGTCGACACGCTGCCGTCGATGTCGTGATAGGTCAGCCGCAGCGGCTGCACCGGACGGGCGGCGTCGATCGCGGCCTGGAACATCGCCGGGTAGAAGCTCCCGTAAGCCAGACCGCACCACGTGGTGCCCTCCGGGAAGGCCACCACCGTGTGACCGGCCCGCAGCCGGCGCGCCACGGCGTCCACCACGCCGGGCAGCCGTCGCAGACTGGTCCGTTCGATGGGGATGATCTGCAGGATGCGGGCCACGATGCCGGTCGCGGGCCCGCTGAACATGTCGGCCCGGGCCACGAACGAGCCGGGCAGCACCGCACCGATGGCGAAAATGTCCAGCCAGGACACGTGGCTGCTGACCACCAGAACGCCCCGTAGATTTCGGATGGGGCTGCCCGACACCGTGATTCGCACGCCGAGGACGCGCAATGCAAGTCGGCAGTAGGCGCGCTGCAGATGCGTGCGACCGGGTAGCGGCGCGCCCAGCAACGGCAGGCCCGGCGCCAGCAACAGCAACAACGCGATCCGCAGCGCGACCCGCAGACGAACCCGAATCGACTGTGGCGCAACGGAAGCACCCGAACGTACACAGCTTGCGTCGCACGATGCGCGGGGCAACCAGGAGTGCCCGGCC
Source organism: Mycobacterium sp. NGS24 (assembly GCF_059813065.1). Lineage (NCBI taxonomy): Bacteria > Bacillati > Actinomycetota > Actinomycetes > Mycobacteriales > Mycobacteriaceae > Mycobacterium > Mycobacterium sp. NGS24. The sequence goes on along the minus strand of NZ_JCALDW010000008.1, from coordinate 60,021 downwards.
GGGGCGAGCTGGGTCACCGGCCGGCCCCCGCGCCCAGTTGCGCGACAGCCGAAACCGACCGCAGCCGTTTGAGATAGCGGGTGTCGGCGTCCTTTTTGCCCAGTAGTACGCAGAAATCCCCGACGCCGAAGTCCGGGTCGTGGGCGGGCTCGCCGCAGACCCGGGCGCCCAGGCGCAGGTAACCCCGCATCAGCGCCGGGATCGCCGGGCGGGCCGGCGGTGTGATCTCGCCGAGCCCTTTGCCGTCGATGCGCACCGGCCGGTACGGCCGAACCCGGTACTGCGCGGCGTGCCGGGCGAGCACGAAGTCACGCACGCCGCGAAGCTGGCTGCCGGGCGCCTCGCCGTCGGTGTCGATCGGCACCGATACGCAGCCGGTGACGTGGTCGTAGTCACAGCGATCCAGATAGGCCAGAATCCCCGCCCACATCAGCAGCACCACGCCGCCGTTGCGGTGCCCGTCGCGCACCGCCGCGCGGCCCATCTCGACCAGCGACGGACGCAGTGCATCGAAGGCGCGGACATCGAATTCCGTTGCGGTGTACAGGCCGCCGGCGGCGATGGCACCGGCCGGTGGCAACATCCGGTAGCAACCCACCAGTTCGCCGGTGTCGTCGTCGCGCACCAGGAGGTGGTCGCAGAATTCGTCGAACCGGTCACTGTCGCGGCCGTCGCAGGCCGCGGGTAGCGAGAAGCCCGGGGTGCTGCTGAACACGTCGTAACGCAACCGTTGTGCCGCTTCGATGAGGCTGGGATCGGTGGACAGCAAAAGGGAGTAGTGCGGGCCGGCGGCCGACCCCGCCCTGGTCGAAGCCGCCCGACCACGTTGTTTTTCACTGGGTATGAGGACAGAAGCGATACTCATGCCAACAACGTGGCGTAGCCGTTCAGCTAATCGGCATCGGCGTGCTGACGGGTCGGTGCACGTCAGATGACGAACAGACGCAGAATCGCCCCGGAAAGGATGTTCCGGGGCGATTCTGCGTCTGCTCGCGCAGGGGAGTGTTAACCCTTGCGGGCCTTGATTCCCTCGGTCAGCTGCGGGGCCACCTTGAACAGGTCGCCGACCACGCCGTAGTCGGCGATCTCGAAGATCGGCGCTTCTTCGTCCTTGTTGACCGCGACGATGGTCTTGGACGTCTGCATGCCGGCCCGGTGCTGGATCGCTCCCGAGATGCCCAGGGCGATGTACAGCTGCGGCGACACCGTCTTGCCGGTCTGGCCGACCTGGAACTGGCCCGGGTAGTAGCCGGAGTCGACGGCGGCGCGCGAGGCACCCACCGCGGCGCCGAGCGAGTCGGCCAGTTCCTCGACGACCTTGAAGTTCTCCTCGCTGCCGACGCCACGGCCGCCGGACACCACGACGGTGGCCTCGGTGAGCTCCGGCCGGTCACCGGCTACCGCAGGCTCCCGCGAGGTGATCTTCGTCGCGTTCTCGGCCGGCTCGGGCACGTCCACATTGACGACCTCACCGGCGCCGTCGGACGGCTCGGCGTCGATGGCGCCGGCCCGGACCGAGATCACCGGGGTGTCGCCGTTGACCTGCGACTCGACCGTGTAGGCCCCACCGAAGATGGAGTGCACGCCTTTGCCGCCCTCCTGCACGCCGACCACGTCGACCAGCAGGCCCGACCCGATGCGGGCCGCGAGCCGACCGGCGATCTCTTTGCCGTCGGCGTTGGAGGAAACCAGTACCGCGGCCGGTTGCGACGACTCGGCCAGCGACGCCAGCACGTCCACGTACGGCGTGATCAGGTAGTTGTCTACCACCTCGGACTCGGCGACGTAGATCTTCTCCGCACCGGCGGACTTCAATCCGTCGATGAGCGGCTCGGCCGTGCCCGGCGCACCGATGACGACGGCGGCCGGTTCGCCCAATGCGCGCGCTGCGGTGATCAACTCGGAGGTGACCTTCTTCAGCGCACCCTCGGCTTGCTCGACAAGCACCAATACTTCAGCCATGAATTTTCGCTCTCTCGTTTCGTGGAGTTGCGTCAGATGATCTTTTGACCGACCAGGTACTTGACGATGTCGTTGCCGCCCTCGCCCTCGTCGGTGACTTTCTCACCGGCGGTCTTCGGTGGCTTCGGGGTGGACGACGTGACCGTCGAACCGGCGTTCTCCAGGCCCACCTCGTCGGGCTCGACGCCGATCTCGGCGAGCGTGAGCACGGTGACTTCCTTCTTCTTGGCGGCCATGATGCCCTTGAAGGACGGGAAGCGCGGCTCGTTGATCTTCTCGTTCACGCTGACCACCGCCGGCAGGGTGGCTTCCAGGGCGAAGACGCCGTCGTCGGTCTCGCGCTCGGCCGTCACCTTGTCGCCCTCGACGGCGAGTTTCCGCACGTGGGTGAGCTGCGGCAGGCCCAGGTACTCGGCGATGATGGCGGGCACGGCGCCGCCCGAGCCGTCGGTGGCCTCGTTGCCGGCGATGACCAGCTCGGTGCCCTCGATGGTGCCCAGTGCGCGGGCCAGCGCCCATGCTGTCTGCACCACGCAGGAACCCTTGAGGCCGTCGTCCTTGAGGTGAACGGCCTTGTCGGCGCCCATCGACAGGGCTTTGCGGATCGCTTCGGTCGCGCGCTCCGGGCCGGCGGTTAGCACGGTCACCGAGCCTTCGCCGCCCTCGCGCTCGCGGATCTGCAGGGCTTCTTCCACGGCGCGTTCGTTGATCTCGTCCAGGACTGCGTCGGCGGCGTCGCGGTCCAGCGTGTAGTCGCCGTCGGACAGCTTGCGCTCCGACCAGGTGTCTGGGACCTGCTTGATCAGGACCACGATGTTCGTCATGAGTGGGGTTCGTCCTCCTCGAAGGCGTCCGGCAGCGACGCTGCAAGACCTGGGTCACGTGTTCCGCAACCGCACAGCGCATGTTACTAGTGGGTAACTTTGTGCGGTCCGCTCTCACACCATAGCGGGTCGTAGTGCACGTTCTTTCGGCTGGATCCACTGTCCGGTTCGCGAATCGGGTGCCAGGCATTAGCCTGCCTTAGCAATGAGCGCATTCGTCCCCCACCTTCCCGCCGGGAGTCCGCCCGCGAGCGATCCGGTCATGATGCTGACCGGGGAGCGCACCATCCCCGACCTGGACATCGAGAACTACTGGTTCCGCCGTCACGAGGTGGTCTATGAGCGCCTGGCGCCGCGCTGCGCGGGCAAGGACGTGCTGGAGGCCGGTTGCGGCGAGGGTTACGGCGCGGACCTGATCGCGGGGTCGGCCCGCCGGGTGGTCGCGGTGGACTACGACGAGGCCGCGGTGGCGCACGTGCGCAGCCGATACCCCCGGGTCGAAGTGCTGCAGGCCAACCTCACCGAGTTGCCGCTGCCGGATGAGTCGGTGGACGTGGTGGTGAACTTCCAGGTCATCGAGCATCTGTGGGACCAGGGCCAGTTCATTCGCGAGTGTGCGCGGGTCCTGCGGCCGTCCGGGCTGTTGCTGATCTCGACCCCGAATCGGATCACCTTCTCCCCCGGCCGCGACACCCCGATCAACCCGTTCCACACCCGCGAGCTCAACGCCGATGAGCTCACCGAACTGCTGCAGGACGGCGGCTTCGGTGAGGTCGGCCAGTACGGGATCTTTCATGGCCCGCGGTTGCAGGAGATGGATGCCCGGCACGGCGGGTCCATCATCGACGCGCAGATCGACCGGGCGGTCAAGGACGCCCCCTGGTCGCCCGAACTGATGGCCGACGTCGCGGCCGTCACCACCGCCGACTTCGACCTCGTCGAGGCCGGCGCCGCATCTCACGACATCGACGCCAGCCTGGACCTCGTGGCAATCGCGGTGCGCCGTTGACCTCCTCCCCACCGCCGGTGCCCGGCATGTTCACCCTGGTGCTGCACACCCACCTGCCCTGGCTGGCCCATCACGGCCGCTGGCCGGTCGGCGAGGAATGGCTCTACCAGTCGTGGTCGGCGGCCTACCTGCCGCTGTTCCGGGTGCTGCGAACGCTGGCCGAGGAGGACCGCCGCGGACTGATCACGCTGGGCATGACGCCGGTGGTCAACGCCCAGCTCGACGATCCGTACTGCCTGGACGGGGTGTACCACTGGCTGGCGAACTGGCAGCTGCGCGCGGCCGAAGCCGCCAGCGTGCGGACCATTCCGGCGTCGAAATCGGCCAACAATCAGTCCTGCACACCGGAAGCCTTGCGCGCCTTCGGGATTCGTGAGTCGGCCGAGGCCGGCGCGGCTCTCGAGGAATTCGCGACCCGGTGGCGGCACGGCGGCAGCCCGTTGCTGCGCGGTCTCGTCGACGCCGGCACGGTGGAGCTGCTCGGCGGCCCGCTGGCCCACCCGTTCCAGCCGCTGCTGGCACCGCGGCTGCGCGAGTTCGCGCTGCGCGAAGGCCTGGCCGACGCTCGGCTTCGGCTGGGACGTGCCCCGACGGGAATCTGGGCGCCGGAATGCGCCTACGCTCCCGGCCTGGAACACGACTACGCGGGCGCCGGGGTCAGCCACTTCATGGTCGACGGCCCCTCGCTGCACGGCGACACCGCGCTGGGCCGGCCCGTCGCCGACACCGATGTCATCGCCTTCGGGCGGGACCTGCAGGTCAGCTACCGGGTGTGGTCGCCGAAGTCCGGCTACCCCGGGCACGCCGCCTACCGCGACTTCCACACCTACGACCACCTCACCGGCCTCAAGCCCGCCCGGGTCACCGGCCGCAACGTGTCCTCGGAAGGCAAAGCGCCCTACGACCCGGAGCGCGCCGACCATGCGGTCGACGTGCATGTCGCCGACTTCGTCGAGGTGGTGCGCAACCGGCTGTCGTCCGAATCCGAGCGGATCGGCCGGCCGGCCCACGTGGTCGCGGCGTTCGACACCGAACTGTTCGGCCACTGGTGGCACGAAGGACCGACCTGGCTGGCGCGGGTGCTTCGGGCGTTGCCGGCCGCCGGCATCCGGGTGGGCACGCTGCACGACGCGATCGACGCGGGCTTCGTCGGCGGTCCGGTCGAATTACCGCCCAGCTCTTGGGGTTCCGGCAAGGACTGGCAGGTGTGGAACGGCGAGAAGGTGGCCGATCTGGTCCAGCTCAACGCTGAAGTCGTCGACACCGCGCTGGCCACCGTGGACAAGGCGCTGGCCCAGACGGCGTCGCTGGACGGACCTATCCCCCGGGACCACGTCGCCGACCAGATCCTGCGCGAGACGCTGTTGACGGTGTCGAGCGACTGGCCGTTCATGGTCAGCAAGGACTCTGCCGCCGACTACGCCCGCTACCGCGCGCACCTGCATGCGCATGCCACCCGCGAGATCGCCGGGGCACTGGCATCCGGCCGGCGCGATGCCGCAACGCGCCTGGCCGACGGGTGGAACCGGGCGGACGGACTGTTCGGTGCGCTGGATGCCCGTAGGCTCCCCCAATGAGGTGCCGTCCGTGCCGCGAGCGGCCTCATCTGTGCGGCGACACGCCGCTGCAGACGGCAATTCGGGGGCGCTCGAGGCCGGACGGCGGTTGCGCATGAAGATCCTGATGGTCTCGTGGGAGTACCCGCCGGTGGTGATCGGCGGGCTGGGCCGGCACGTGCACCACCTCGCGACGGCGCTGGCCGCCGCGGGTCACGACGTCGTGGTGCTGTCCCGGCGCCCCACCGGTACCGACCCCAGCACCCATCCGTCGTCCGACGAGATCAGCGAAGGCGTCCGGGTGATCGCGGCCGCGCACGACCCGCACGAATTCAGCTTCAGTACCGACATGATGGCCTGGACGCTGGCGATGGGCCACGCCATGATCCGCGCCGGCTTGTCCCTCACCAGACCGGGCAGCGACCGCCCCTGGCGCCCCGACGTGGTGCACGCACACGACTGGCTGGTGGCCCACCCGTCCATTGCGCTCGCCCAGTTCTACGACGTGCCAATAGTTTCCACGATGCACGCGACCGAGGCGGGTCGGCATTCCGGCTGGGTGAGCGGCGCCATCAGCCGTCAGGTGCACGCCGTGGAGTCCTGGCTGGTTCGCGAATCCGATTCGCTCATCACGTGTTCGGCCTCGATGCGCGACGAGATCACCGAGCTCTTCGGTCCCGGCCTGGCAGAGACGACGGTGATCCCCAACGGGATCGACGCGGCGCGTTGGCCGTTCGCCGCGCGGCGCCCCCGGACCGGACCCGCCGAACTGCTCTACGTCGGACGGCTGGAATACGAGAAGGGCGTGCACGACGCCATCGCCGCGCTGCCGCGGATCAGGCGTACCCATCCGGGCACCACGTTGACGGTCGCAGGCACCGGCACCCAGCAGGACTGGCTCATCGAGCAGGCACGGAAACACAAGGTGCGCAAGGCAACCCGATTCGTCGGGCACTGCGAGCACGACGAGTTACTGCAATTGCTGCACCGCGCCGACGCGGCGGTGTTGCCCAGCCACTACGAGCCGTTCGGGCTGGCCGCGCTCGAAGCCGCCGCGGCGGGCGCGCCGCTGGTGACGTCGAACATCGGCGGCCTGGGCGAAGCGGTGATCGACGGCGTCACCGGGGTCTCGTTCGCACCCCGCGACCTCCCCGGGCTGGCCGGGGCGGTGCGCACCGTGCTCGACGATCCCGCGGCCGCGCAGCGCCGCGCAAGCGCCGCCCGCGAGCGCCTGACCTCCGACTTCGACTGGCAGACAGTGGCCGAGCAGACCGCTCAGGTGTATCTGGCGGCCAAACGCGGTGAGCGGCAACCACAGCCGCGGCTGCCCATCGCCGAGCACGCCCTGCCGGATCGCTGACGGCGGGTCAGTGCCCTACTGCAGTCCGATCGCATCGGCACAGTAGCGCCACAACCGTTCCCGGGCGTCTTGGCTGTGGCGCGTGGACAGCAGATAGTGCTGCGGGCGCACCCGCCGGTCATGCCAGAAGCGGCCGGTCGGTGGAGCGGGCCGGGTCGCGGCCAGCCACACCGCGGTGTCGGCGCCCTCCTCGGGTGAGCGCAGCAGCGGACCGGTGACCCGCCGGAACCCGGGCAGCGCCGCCGCCACACCGGGCGTGTCCGCCCAGCCGGGATGCATTGCATAGCAACGAATTCCGGCCCACCGGCGGGCCAGCACCGGGGTCAGCGCCACCTGCATCCGCTTGGTGCGGGCATACGCGATGACGCCACGGTATCTGCCGCGGCGGTACTCGGGATCGTCGACAGCCAGCGGCTGGGTGTACATCCCGCCGGACGACATCACAATGACCCGCGGATCGGCGGACTCGGCCAGCAGTGGACTCAGACATTCGGTCAGCAACACCGGACCCAGGACGTGGGTGGCCAAAGTCAGCTCGTGCCCGTCCGCCGACTCGGTGCGCGTCTCGGGCAACACCCCGGCGTTGTGCACCAGCACATCCAGCCGGCGGCGGCCGGCCAGCCCGGCGGCAAAGGCCCGCACCGCCGTCAGGTCGGACACGTCGCACACCACGACAGTGATGTCGGCATCGGGATTGGCCTCGACGAGCTCGGCGCGGGCCTGCTCGCCCCTCTCCCGGTCCCGCACGGTCAACAGGACTTCAGCGCCCAACTGTGCCAGCCCGGACGCGATCGCCTTGCCGATGCCGCGATTCGCCCCGGTGACCAGCGCGGTCCGGCCCCGCAGCGCCAGCGCCGGCGGGTCGTCCGCCCAGTCGAGATTGCGGACCCGGTACCCCACCCGGGTGTAGCCCGCGACCACCGACCGGTCCATGGCGGTGTCGACCAGGTTCCGCACACCGCCGAGTACATCCATGCAGGGTCCTGTTCCCTCAAACCGCACCGACACACCTGTGGGATCGCAGGTAGCGTCGTGAGATGGGCCTCACTTTCTCGAGCGTCGTCAACGCGCCCCGCGACCAGGTGTTCGCCTGGCACTCCCGACCCGGCGCCTTCGCCCGCCTCTCGCCGCCCTGGTCGCCGATGCGGTTGATCTCCGAGGCCGAGTCACTCGCCGACGGGCGCGCCACGCTGGGTTTGCCCGGCGGTCTGCGCTGGCTGGCTCAGCATCAAGCCGACTTCTACGATCCGCCAAGGCGTTTCGTGGACGAGCTGACCAGCGATGGGCTGGCTTCGTTACCGCCGCGGTTGATCCGGCGGTGGCGACACACCCACGATTTCGAGGAGGTCGGGGACAACCAGACGCGGGTGATCGACCGGGTGGACACGCCGGTCCCGCCCTCGATGCTGCGCCCGATGTTCGTCTACCGGCACCGCCAGTTGGCCGACGACCTCGCCGCGCACACGCGGGCGGCCGAGCACGGCCTGTCCCCGGCGACCGTCGCCGTCACCGGCGCGTCCGGACTGGTGGGTACCGCGTTGACCGCGCTGCTGAGCACCGGTGGACATCGCGTCATCCGACTGGTTCGGGCTAGCGCACACGGTCCGGATGAGCGACGGTGGGACACCGATGAGCCGGACCCGGAACTGCTCGCCGGGGTCGACGCGGTGATCCACCTGGCGGGTGCCTCGATCGCCGGCAGGTTCACCCAGAAGCATCGAAAAGCCATCTACGACAGCAGAATCGGGCCGACACGCCGGCTGGCCGAGCTGGTGGCCCGCACCGCCGACGGCCCGCGGGTGCTGATCTCGGCCTCGGCGATCGGCTTCTACGGGTCTGACCGGGGCGACGAGCCCTTGACCGAGGACAGCACGCGCGGCGACGGGTTCCTCGCCGACGTCGTCGCCGACTGGGAGGACGCGACGTCCCCGGCCCGGCAGGCCGGTACCCGGGTGGTGCTGGTCCGCACCGGCATCGTGCAGTCCCCCCGCGGCGGCACCCTGCACCTGATGCGGCCGCTGTTCACCGCCGGACTCGGCGGCCGGCTCGGTGACGGTCGGCAGTGGCTGTCCTGGATCGGGATCGACGACCTGATCGACATCTATCACCGGGCGCTGTGGGATTCGGACCTGTCCGGTGCGGTGAATGCTGTTGCCCCACAACCGGTTCGGAACAAGGAGTACACGCGGTCGCTGGCCCGCGTCCTGCATCGGCCGGCGGTGTTGCCGGTGCCGCCGCTGGGTCCCCGGATACTGCTGGGCGCCCAGGGCGCGCGTGAACTCGCGCTGGCCAGTCAACGGGTGAGTCCGGCGCGACTGGTCGGGGCCGAGCACCCGTTCCGCCATCCCGGGCTGGAGCCGGCGCTGCGGCACCTGCTCGGTCGCACCGGTTAGCCCGCAACCGTACCCTGTTCGGGCCGGTCCGCCGGCGCAGCAGACGGCACCGCGCGGGGCTGGGTCTTGCGCTGCCACACCGACCAGGCGGCCGCCACGGCCAGCACGGCGCCGACGATCATCGTCGGCCAGAACAGCAGTTGGATCAGCCACAACCGCCGCTGCAGACGTACCACTTTCTGCTCGCCGCGCCGGAGGCGGTGCAAGGTCGTATTCACGCCTCGGATGTACCCGGTGCCGATATGTTGAAACCGGGGCCCGGCGGCCCTTTGCCGACGGTGAGATGTCGATCACGTTGCCGCCAGGTCAGTCCTGCTGATGACGTGCCATAAGCACCGCTAACCTATGCGGCATCGTTTGCCGTGGTTGCTGGGCGAGGGCAGCGGGAACCCTCTGTTTCAACGCGGCAGAGTCGCGCGAGCACCGGTAGTAGTCAACCGATATATGGAGGTAGTCATGGCTAAGAGCGGACCCCTGGAAGCTGTCAGTGGCGTTGTCGAGGGCATCAAGGGCCTGATCAAGCAGGTCATCGGTCTCGTCTTCGGTAACGAGAAGCTGGCCCAAGAGGCCAAGGCCCAGCAGGACAAGGCCGACGCGCAGCGCGAGGCCGCCAAGAAGGAAGCGGCCGCCGAGTCCGCTCGGGCCGGCGCCAAGGCCGCCGAAGGTCGCCAGAAGGCCAACCAGTAGCACGTAGCTGAGCAAAGGGGCCCGGTCCTATGGCCGGGCCCCTTTCGCGCATCAGGTTCAATCCGCGTCGCGGCCCTCGCGGCTGCGCGCATAAGCGCTCTTGCGCAGACCCGCAAGCCACCCTGGATACAACTCCACCCCGGGCGCGCTGTTGCGCACCGGGTCGAACGAGAAGTCAGCCTCGGACTCAGGCTCCAGTTCGTTCAAGCTGAGCCGACCCAGCGAATCGAAGTCTCCGGTTCCGCGCGCCTGATCGAGTTGCAGCTGAATTCCGCCGTTCCGGATGCTGTCTCGCACGTCCTCGAGTGACAGTCCGCGTCCGGCGATGTCACTGACGATGCGCGCCCTGAGCCACCAGTTCGCGCCTTGGTAGCGCAGCGGCATCAGGCTGGTCAGTGTCTGCGCTGACCATGAGGTCACCGGATGCAGCCCGATGACCCGGGTCAGCACACCGGATCCGGCGGAGACGAGTAGTACGTCCCACGGTCCGCCGGCGTCGACCTGCGGCGGGATGCGCAGCGCGAGTCCGATCGCGTCGGGAACCGCTCCCGGCATCCCGACAGCCTTGGAGAATCTGGCCACCACGGCGCAGGTCGGAACCGGTAGTCCCTGGCTCGCCGGAGCGACGCGCTGCAGGGTGCCGGCGGCCAGCACGCCGGTGGGGTGAAAAACTTTGCGACGCCGAAGCGCCGCTCCCCACTGGAAGGGCAGGGCGAGGCGATCAGAGATGTCCACCTGCGAGGTGTTCCCCGGTCGGCCGCCGCGAAACAGCGCATCGCGCTTCGACTATTACTGTCGATGGCATGCCGTCGTACCCGGGGAGCAGGTAATGGGTTTGTGTGATCGTCGTCCGCCGGGCACCCCCGACGCCGCGGTGCGAGCCGCCGGCAAGGTCTCCGAGGCACTCGAGACCATCGAGCGGGCCCGCGGCCACCTGTATTCGTTCCACCAGCTCATCGGCCACGCCGACCTGCAGCTGGATGCCGCGGTGGAACTGCTGCGAGAAAGCGGAGACCTCGGGCTGGCCGATGCGATCAGCCGCGAGTTGATCGGCCGCAACATATTGCCGGGCAGGTGGAGCTTCCAGGTCGTTGAGGACTTCGACGACGGCTATTACCGATGCTTCCACAAGACCGAAAAGGCGATCCGCGATCAACTCACCGGGGGCAATCGACACGTGTTCGAGGCCGAGATGAAGGAGCGTCGGCGCACCGACAGCCACCCGGACCACGTGGCGACGCCGGCAGACGCAGACCCTGCCGAAGGCTGAACGGCCCACTCCGGCAATCACATTCGGCGTCAGTTACCGGCGATCACATCGAATCCAGCACGCCGCACCGTCCGTCCGACCTGCCCCGCCGACTCGGATCGCCACCGGCAGGCCAGACCCGACTGGCGTGTCCGATGATCATTCACTAAATTAACGATTAATCCCATGAAGAGAGTGCAGAGGCGAGCGTGGACGGACCGCCGGCTGGGCACAGCCACTGGTTTGTTTTCCCGGCGAGGGGGTACGAAGCGTGAATCAGAGCCGTTCTGTTCAGCGACTCACGGACGTTGACAAGGAGGCTTCGGTGCAAGCTGTGCGTGAATTCCCGCGGGTGCGCCTGGCCCGGACCAGCCTGACCGGAGCGGCCACCCTGCCTCCGATCGATCAGTTCGACACCTGGCGGACCGGCCTGCGCGAGGAGGTGCTCGCCGACGTCGCCGAGTTCGTGTCCGCGCGCTGCGCCGACGAGTTGGGCGACTGCGGAGTCGATGTGGCCGGCAACATCCTGTTGGAGTTCGTCAAGGGTGGCAAATGCCTGCGGTCGACCTTCATGTACCTGGGCTGGCTGTGCGGCGCACCACCCAGTGCAGCCGCGTTGTCGGCCACCGCGAGCCTGGAGTTGTTGCACGCGTTCGCGCTGCTGCAGGACGACGTCATGGACGATTCCCCCGCCCGGCGCGGACGGCCCGCGGCGCACATCCAGTTCACCGACTGGCATCAGGCGCACGGCATGTCCGGCTCGTCGCGGCGTTTCGGCGAGTCCGCCGCAACCCTGCTCGGCGATATGTGCCTGATCTGGGCGGAGCAGATGCTGCGCGACTCCGGCCTCGGTCATCACTATCTGCAGCGGGCCTGGCCCCGTTACGACGCCATGCGCACCGAACTGGCCGTCGGCCAATTCGCCGATCTGGCAATGGATATGCGCAACTTTCCCAAAATCGACTCGGTGCTCGGGGTGGCCAGACGCAAGTCCGGCAACTACACGGTGCGCAGGCCCCTGGAGATCGGCGCCGCGATGGCCGGCTGTGACGAGCTGACGCTGACCAGGCTCGGTGAGTACGGTTTCGCCGTCGGTGAAGCATTCCAGCTGCGCGACGACATCCTCGGCATCTTCGGATCACCGGCGAGCACCGGCAAACCCAACGGCGGGGATCTGCTGGAACGAAAAGCTACCAGCGTGGTGGTCGCCGCCTACGAGATGGCCGACGTGCCGACCCGCCGCGAGTTCGGCGAACTGATGAACGTCGACCAGCTCGACGACGCGGCGGTGGACTACTGGCGCGGTCTGATCTTCTCCACCGGAGCGGTGCAGTGGATCGAGGAGCTGATCGCCACCCGTGTCGATGCGGCACTGAAATCCTTGGACCGCAGTGGAATCGACACTGTGCTCAAGACCGCGTTGACGGAGATGGCCGGCGTGTGCACGCGCCGGGCGGCATGAGTCCGCGGGACCGCTGATGCGCACGGTGCCAGGGAAGACGGACCGCGTCGTCGTCGTGGGCGCAGGGTTCTCCGGACTGTCTGCGGCGTTGCATCTCGCCGGCCGCGGCCGCGAGGTCACGGTGCTGGAGCGCGAGCCCTGGCCCGGGGGGCGGGCCGGCCGGCGCGACGTGGGCGGCTATCAGATCGACACCGGGCCCACGGTGCTCACCATGCCCGACATCATCGACGAGGCGTTCGCCGCCGTCGGCGAATCCAGCGACCGGCACCTGGAGCTGCTGCACATCGATCCGGCGTACCGGGCGAAGTTCGCCGACGGCAGCAGCATCGACGTCCACAGCGACGCCGACCGGATGGCCGCGGCGGTGCAGGAGTTCGGCGGCCCGGGCGAGGCGGCGGGCTACCGTGCCCTGCGGCAATGGCTGGACAACTTGTACCGCACCGAGTTCGCCGGATTCGTCGACGCCAACTTCGATTCGCCGCTGTCCATGCTGACTCCGCAGCTGGCCAAGCTGACGGCCATCGGCGGATTCCGCCGTTGGGAGACGATGGTCAAACGACATATCAGCAATCCGCAGTTGCGGCGCGTGTTCACCTTCCAGTCGCTCTACGCCGGGGTCGCACCGCAGCACGCGCTGGCGGTCTACGCCGTCATCGCCTACATGGACACCGTCTCGGGGGTGTACTTCCCGCGCGGCGGCGTGCGGGCACTGCCGGACGCACTGGCCGCGGTGGCCGCCGGTGCCGGTGTCGAATTCCGTTACCGGACAACGGTGACCGATCTGGAGCGCAGCGACGGGCGGGTGACCGCGGCACTCACCGAGGACGGCCAGCGCATACCGTGCGACGCGGTGGTGTTGACCACCGAACTGCCGCTCACCTACCGGCTACTGGGCCGGCGACCACGACGGATCCTGCCATTTCGCGCGGCGCCGTCGGCGGTGGTCCTGCACGTCGGCTGTCGCGCCGTGCCGTCCCAGACCGCGCACCACACGATCCTGTTCGGGGACGCCTGGGAGCAGACCTTCACCGACATCGTCCGCGACGGCCGGGTCATGCGGGATCCGTCCTTGCTGGTGACTCGTCCGACCGCCAGTGACGCGAGCCTGGCACCGGCCGATCGCGACCTGCTCTATGTGCTGGCACCGGCGCCGAACCTGTCCCGGCGGCGGGTCGATTGGTCCACCGCGGCGCACCCCTACGCGGACAGCATGCTCGAGGCGGTGGCGCAACGGCTGCTGCCGGACCTGCGCGACGGGGTCGAACTGCTGCACCTCGACACGCCCGCCGACTGGGCCCGGCAGGGCATGACGGCCGGCAGTCCGTTTGCGCTCGCGCACACCTTCGCCCAGACCGGTCCCTTCCGGCCGGCCAACCTGGTACGCGGAATCGACAACGCGGTGCTGGCCGGGTCGTCGACCGTGCCGGGTGTCGGTGTTCCGACGACGCTGATCTCCGGACGGTTGGCCGCCGACCGCATCACCGGGGTTCCGGCCCGGTCGCCGAGCACGATCGACCTGAAAGCCCGATTGCCGTGATCCGCACCGAATTGGACGCCGCAGGCATCGACGATCCCGGGTTGCGCGCCGCCTACCGGCGCTGCCGGCAGATCGCCGCCGAGCACGGCCGCACCTATTTCCTGGCCACCAGGTTGCTGGCGCCCGACCAGCGTCCCGCGGTGCACGCGCTGTACGCCTTCGCCCGCCACGCCGACGACATCCTCGACGAATTCAACGCCGATCTCGATGTGGACGCGCGGGCCGATCGGCTGCAACAACTTTCGGAGAAATTCTTCGCCGGCGCCGGGTGCCGCGACGAACCCGTCCTCATCGCGGTCGACGACACCGTGCGCCGCTACCAAATCGCCAACGATCTGTTCGAGGACTTCCTCGCTTCCATGCGGATGGACCTGACCGTCACCGACTATCCCGATCGGGCCGCGCTCAACCGCTACATGCGCGGCTCCGCGGAAGTCATTGGCCTGCAGATGCTTCCGGTGCTCGGCACCGTCGCCGACCGGGACGAGGCCGCGCCGTACGCGGCCGCGCTGGGCCAGGCGTTCCAGCTCACCAATTTCCTGCGCGATGTCGACGAGGACCTGCTGCGCAACCGGATCTACCTGCCGGCCGACGAACTCGCCGCGCACGGCGTGGACCGCGAACTGCTGTGGTGGTGCCACGACCACCGCCGCACCGATGCCCGGGTGCGCAACGCCCTGGCAGCGCAGCACGAGATCACCCGGGACATCTACGCATTCGCCGCCGGCGGCATTCCGCTGCTGGCACCCCGGTCACGTCCGTGCGTGGCTACCGCGCTGACGCTGTACTCGGAGATCCTGGATTGCATTGAGGACAGCGACTTCTCGGTGTTCAGCCAACGCGCGACCGTCGCAACGACGCGACGGCTTCAGGTCGCCGGGGGCGCACTGTTGCGGTCGTGGCGGGCGCGCCTCACCCACGCCGGGACCGGCCCGCAGCGCCGAAGGTCCGGTGCCGCATGAGCGATCGCTGGCAGTATCTGGTGGTGCTCGGCCTGTGCCTGCTGATCACCGCGCCGCTGGAGATCTTCGGCCGTGGCGTGTACCGCAGGGCCGGCCGGGTCGTCCGCTCGCTGCTGCCGGTGGCCGCGGTGTTTCTGGTGTGGGATGCGGTGGCGATAGCCTTAAGGATCTGGACGTATGACGACAGGTACATCGTCGGCATCCACGTCCCGCCCCGCATTCCCCTCGAGGAGGTGCTGTTCTTCGTGGTGATTCCCTTGTGCGGCTTGCTGACCTACAACGCGGTGTCCACGATCCTGGACTGGAGCAGGCGCCGATGACCGGTCTGGGTTACACGTTGCCCGCGGTGGTCGCGGTGGTGGGCGTGTGCGCACTGGAACTGGCGGTGTTGCGCACCGGACTGTTCCGACGACCCGCCTACTGGCTGTCGATGGTGATCGTGCTGGGTTTCCAGATCCCGGTCGACGGCTGGCTCACCAAGCTCAGCGCACCGATCGTCATCTACAACGAACGACAGACCAGCGGCCTGCGCTTCCCGTTCGACATCCCGATCGAGGACTTCTTGTTCGGCTTCGCACTGGTCACCGCAGTGCTGCTGTTGTGGGAGCGGCAACGGGAACGGGGTGACCATGAATAAGACGGGACTGTCCCGCGGCGACGTCCCCGCCGCCTTCGACGTCGGCGCTGACGCCTACGACCGATTGGTGGGCGCCAACCCCGGCTATCACAGCAACCTGCGACTTTCGGTGCGCCGCATGGGCATTCCGGACCGCGGACGTGGCCTGCGCATCCTGGACGCCGGCTGCGGCACCGGCGCGTCGACGGCTGCGCTGCTCACCGCCGCTCCGGAGGCGGACATCATCGCCGTCGACGCGGCCGGCGGCATGCTGGACGCAGCGCGGGCGAAATCGTGGCCGGCCAACGTCCGCTTCGTGCACTCGCGCATCGAAGACCTCGGCCAGCACGACATCACCGGGCCGTTCGACGGCATCTTCGCGGCTTACCTGCTGCGCAATCTGACCGATCCGGACGCCCAACTGCGCGCCTTCGCGACCCTGCTCAAGCCTGGCGCCACCCTGGCGGTGCACGAATACTCGGTGCGCGACTCGGCCGTCGCCACCCGCATCTGGCACGCCGTCTGCTGGGGCATCATCATCCCGGCCGGCTTGTGGCGAACCCGCAGCACCACGCTCTACCGTCACCTGTGGCGCAGTGTGCTGGCCTTCGATGGCGCGGCCGCGTTCCGGCGCCGCATGTCCGACGCCGGGTTCGGCGCGGTACGCAGTGAGACCATGCCGGGCTGGGAACGCAATATCGTGCACACTTTCCTGGGCAGGGCACCGCAATGACCGATCGCCGCCGGTGCACCCACCCCGCCTCGCCCGGATTGCCCGACGCCACAGCGCTTTCGGCGCAGCCACGCGTGGTCGTGATCGGCGGCGGCATCGCCGGGCTGGCCGCCGCGACCGGGCTCGCCGAGCGCGGTATCGCGGTCGAGGTGGTGGAAAAAGAGCACTACCTCGGCGGCCGGGTGGGTGGCTGGACCGAGCAGATCGACGGTGCCGAACTGGCCTGCAACCGTGGCTTTCACGCCTTCTTCCGCCAGTACTACAACCTCAGGGAGCTGCTGCGACGGGTCGATCCGCAACTGCGCATGCTGACACCGGTCGAGGATTACCCCTTGATCGACGGCGCGGGCCGGCGCGACACCTTCCGGGGGCTGCCCCGCACACCACCGTGGAACGCACTGCTGTTCGCGTTGCGCAGCCCGACGTTTCGGCTGGCCGACCTGGTGCGGCTGGACGCCGCGGCCGCGGCGCCGCTGGCGGCCGTCTCGGTGCCGGAGATTTATCACCAGCTGGATCACCTCGACGCCGACACCTTCTTGAAAAGCATCAATTTCCCGGAATCGGCACGGCATCTCGCGTTCGAGGTTTTCTCGCGCAGCTTTTTCGCCGAACCCGCGCAGCTCTCGGCCGGGGAGTTGGCGACCATGTTCCACATCTACTTCCTGGGGTCCAGCGAAGGATTGATCTTCGACGTCGCCGCCGCCAATTTCGAAACGAGCCTGTGGAATCCGCTGCGGGACTACCTGAGTGAACGTGGGGTACGGTTCCGGCTCGGTACCGAAGTTCAACACCTGGACACCGACGGCCCGAAAGCGTATCGCGTGCACACGGATTCGTCCGATCCGCTCGATGCCGACGGGGTGGTCGTGGCCGCCGACGTGCGCGGGCTGCAGCACATTGTGGCCGGGTCGAACGAGCTGGGCAGCGAACTGTGGCGCAGCCAGATCCGCCGGTTGCGTACCGCTCCCCCGTTCGTGGTGCACCGCCTCTGGCTGAACCGCCCGGTCCGCGCCGACCGACCGCCCTTCCTCGGGACGTCCGGTCATCCCCCGCTGGACAACATCAGCGTGCTGGAGCGCTACGAAAGCCAGGCCGCCGGCTGGGCCCGCGACAACAACGGATCCGTAGTCGAATTGCACTGCTATGCAATGGATCCGACGTTCACCACGGACGACGCAATCCGCCAGCTGCACAAGCTGTATCCCGAGACCGCCGCGGCCGGCATCGTGCATCAGCAGGTGTTGCGGCGCAGCGACTGCCCGCTGTTCACCCCGGGCACCTACACCCGACGGCCGACGGTCGTCACCCCGCAGCCCGGGCTGGCGCTGGCCGGTGACGGGATCCGGGTGGACCTGCCGGTGGCGTTGATGGAGCGCGCCGCCACCACCGGCTGGCTGGCGGCCAACCACCTGCTTGCGCACTGGGGCCTGCACGGCCACGAACTGTGCACCGTGCCGGTCCGCGGCCGATCGGCGCTGCTGCGGTCGCTCGCGGGCCGACAGGGACGCAGGTGGCCATGAGCGCCGGTGACCAGATCCGCCGTCGGTGGCCGAAAGATTGGCCGCTGCAAGTGATTCCACCTACGCCGTGGACGCGCCAACGACCGACCTACGGCCAGGCGCAGCCCCGCATCATCGAGGACGCGCTGGATCGATCCCAGCGCCGGGCGACCGGCAACTGGTATGTCTTCGCGGCAAGTCGCGACGTGCGCACCGGTCGCGCCCACGGCGCGCGCGTCGCCGGCGTCGAGATCGTCGCCTGGCGCGATCGGCGGGGTCTCTTGCGGGTCGGACCCGGCAGCTGCCCGCACCTCGGTGCCGAGCTGGCCACCGGGACCGTCTCCGACGGGGTGTTGTTCTGCCGCTGGCACGGGCTGGCCCTCGACGGCAGCACCTGCAAGTTCGGCTGGGCACCGTTGCCCAGCTTCGACGACGGTGTGCTGGCCTGGGTGCGGCTGGATTCGGTGGGCGGGGAAGCGCCGCGGGACATGCCGGTGGTGCCCGCCCGGCCCACCGGCGACACCCTGCCGGCCGTTACCCGGCTGGTCGGCACCTGCGAGCCGTGCGACATCATCGCCAACCGGCTCGACCCGTGGCACGGCAGCTGGTTTCACCCCTATTCGTTCACCCAGCTCGAGGTGCTCACCACACCGACCGAGGAAGACGACCGCTTCCTGGTCTCGGTCACCTTCCGCATCGGACGGCTGGGCGTGCCGACGATCGCCGAATTCAGCTGTCCGGACGCGCGCACCATCGTGATGCGCATCGTGGAGGGCGAGGGCGCCGGTAGCGTGGTCGAAACACATGCCACGCCAATCGGTTCGGGTACGGACGGGCTGCCCCGTGTCGCGGTGATCGAAGCTGTCGTCGCCCAGTCCCAGCGTCCCGGGTTCCAGGCGGCACTCAAGGTCGCGCCGCTGATCACTCCGTTGATGCGCCACGCAGCGAACCGGTTGTGGCGCGACGACCTCGCTTACGCCGAGCGCCGCTATCGGTTGCGCCATGACAGCGCCGGCTGACGTCTGCCCCCAGCCCGCCGGGAAGCTGCGATGAGAAAAGCATATTCGGCCCTCGTGGTCTGCACCGTCGCCACGCATCTGGCCTATCTCCTCTATCTGCCCAGCGGTGGCTTTCTGGCATTGCGGTGGCGACGCACCCTGTGGCTGCACGTGCCGACGGTGTGCTGGGGAGCGGCGGTGGTCACCCGCAACTATCCCTGTCCCCTGACCACCCTGGAAGAGTGGGCCAGGGCCCGGGCCGGCATGGATTCGTTGCCTACCACCGGCTTCACCGATCGCTATGTCGCGGGGGTCATGTACCCCGCACATCGCACCGGCACTGCCCAACTGCTGGCCTTCGTCGCCGCCGCGGTCTCCTGGATCGCACTGGGTGTTGCGCACACCCGGGCCCGCCGATCAGTTTCACCGAACCGGAGCTGGGTATCCGACCGGAAATCGCCAGTGGAGGATGTGAATTGAATTGAGCGACAAGCGATTGAGCAAAGGTGACAAAGTCGAGTGGAAGAGCCACGGGCAGAACGTCAAAGGCAAGGTCGAGAAGAAGATCACGTCGGAGACCGAGACGGCCGGCCGAAAAGTCAAGGCGTCCAAGGACGAGCCGCAGTACAAGGTTCGCAGTGACAAGACCGGAAAGGACGCCGTCCACAAGCCCGGTGCGCTGAAGCGACGAGGCAAGTGATGGCCGCCAAGGACAACGAAACCACCTGGAAGGAGTTCAAGCAGACCGTCAACATGACGGCACGCGAGCTCGAGAAGTGGCTTGACTCAGACGAATCACGCTCCGTGGGCCAGAAACGACAAAGCAGCGAGGCCACCGGTCACGCCAGCGGTCGGCGGATCGTCGACATCCTGCGCACCAAGCGGGCCGACCTCGACGACGACGACTACAAGCACATGCGCAAGGTGCTCGGCTACGCCAAACGGCACCTGGCGCAGCGCCCGCAGGGCCGCATCGAGGACTCGCGGTGGCGCTACTCGTTGATGAACTGGGGTCACGACCCGACCCGGACATAGCGTCCGGACCTGCGCCGCACCCACCTGCCCTGCTCAGACCGCGTACCCTAAGCATCTGATGGAGGATCCAGGTCGTTGACGAAAAACCGCGCCAATGAGGCTGCGCCCGCGCGGGCGGAGTTGGAGAAGCTGCTGTCGGCCGATATGCGGGCGATCACCGCGAAATCGGATCGGATAGGGCGGCACTTCGCGCGGACAAACGACGTCAGCAGCAGCGATTTTCACGCCCTGCTGCACATCATGGTGGCCGAAACCGCAGGAAAGCCCCTGACGTTGGCGCAACTACGGCAGCGGATGAACGTCTCGCCGCCGGCCATCACCTATCTCGTCGACCGGATGATCGAGGCGGGACACATCCGGCGCGAACCCGACCCCGACGACCGGCGCAAGTGGTTGCTGCGTTACGAGCACAGCGGAATGACGCTGGCCCACGCATTCTTCACCCCACTCGGCGCTCATCTGCGGGCGGCCATGGCCGACCTGAGCGATACCGACCTCACCGCCGCACACCGCGTCTTCCAAAGCATGCTCGCGGCGATGTCGACGTTCGAGGAGGAGTTGCGCAAGCCGGATGCCTCAGCCGAGCTCGGACGCGACGGCACACGTCCGCGACGACGGCAGGGGTCGGCCCGCAGCGCCGCGCCGCGCGGCTGAGAGCAGCCGCTGTTCGACCAGCTCCGCGCCGCGCGGCACGCCGCCGGTGGCGGCGAATCCCGCCGCGACCCGCTTGGCCCCCGGTGCCATCGCGACCGCTTCCAGCACGGCTTTGCGCAGCCGTGCCGGGGTCAGCCGTCTCGGTGGCAGCCGGGTGCCGGCGCCGGCGACCTGCACCCGGCGCGCGACTTCGGCCTGGTCGCGCGCAAACGGCACCACGCACACCGGCACCCCCCGGTCGAGGGCTTTCACCGTCGTTCCCATCCCGCCGTGCGTGACGACGCAGATCGCGCGATCCAGCAGCGGCCCGTGCGGCAGAAACCGGCGCACGGTGGCATTGGCCGGCCGGCACAGATCGGCGGGGACGCCGGCCGGGAAAGTCGCGACCACATGTACCGGCTGATCGGCGAACGCGCGTAACACCGTCTCACCCAACTTCGCATCGCCCTGGGCGATCGACGACGTGTTGACCAGTACGAGGGGACCCTCGCTATCGGTCAGCCGGCCGGGCGCCCGCGCGGCGGGCGGCTCGAAGACACACGCACCGATGAAATGCACCGCATCACCCCAGTCCGGGTGGGGATACTCGAACGGCTCACCGCCGACGCCGAGCAGCAGCGGCGCCCGACGCATCAGCTCGTCTACGGAGTGGATCGGCCGCACGCCCAGTCGGTCGCGCAGGGCATTGATCCGGGGCAGCACCGGGCGATCGAAAAGATGGCGGACCACGGGCCGTAACGTCGCGTCGCGCGCGGCGCCCAGGACTCCGGGCAGCGGTCGCAGACCCGGGCCGAACGGCGGCGTCCCCCGCGACCGCAGATACGGCGTGAACGGTGAGAAGATCGACCACGCAATGTCGCCGGCGTCAGCCGCCGAGATGGCACCCCAGCAGTTCGCGTCCACGATGAGCGCGTCGGGCCGCACCCGTGCGACCGCGTCGCGCACATCGTCGACCTCGAACAGCGCCCGGCGGCACAGCACGTCGATCGAATTCTTCAGCACGCCCAGAGCACCGCCGGCCAGCCAGTCGTGGGCTACTACGGACTCGATGCGGGGGTCGACCGCCTCGGCCCGCACGCCGACCCGGCGCATGGTGACAACTTCGCTTGCCATGGTGCGCACGTGCACCTGATGGCCGCGCGCGACGAGTTCGACGAGCAGCGCGGCCATCGGGTACAGGTGCCCCAGGGCCGGCGAGCCGTAAGCCAGGATTACCGCCATACCGTGGCCATACCTCAGATGACGAGCCGCGCGCCGAGGCCGCGCAGTGCACGCAGATCCCCCGCACCGCAACCGTGCAGACAGATCCGCAGCTCGTCG
Organism: Mycobacterium sp. NGS24; assembly: GCF_059813065.1. NCBI lineage: Bacteria > Bacillati > Actinomycetota > Actinomycetes > Mycobacteriales > Mycobacteriaceae > Mycobacterium > Mycobacterium sp. NGS24. Next base: position 38,165 of record NZ_JCALDW010000008.1, on the reverse strand, counting down.
ATGAACCGTTGCAGCCAATCCGTTGCGGCACCGGCAGATTCGATCGCCGGGCCCAGCAGCGGCCGCGCCACCGCCACCACGTCGGCGCCCAGCGCGAGCGCCCTGGCGGCGTCCATCCCGGTGCGAATTCCGCCGGAGGCAACCAACGGGATCTCCGGCAGCGCCGCACGGACCTCCAGCAGCGCCTGGGCAGTGGGGATGCCCCATTCGGCCAGATCGGGATGGCGCAACTCGCCGTAGCGGACCAACTGCTCGACGCGCGACCACGAGGTGCCGCCGGCGCCCGCGACGTCGATGCCCGCCACCGGCTGCTCACCCGTGCAACGCAGCAATTGGGCGACGGCCGCAGCCCCGATCCCGTGACCGACTTCCTTCAGCAGCACCGGATAGTCCAGCATCGGGGCCACGTCGTGCAGCCGGTCCAGTGACCCGGCGAAGTCGGTGTCGCCGTGCTGCTGCATCGCTTCCTGCAACGGATTGGTGTGTACCGCAAGCACATCGGCTCCCACCCGGTCGAGCGCGCCGACGATGTCGGGCACCGCGTCCTTGGTGAACTGCGACAGCCCGATGTTGCCGAACAGCAGCACGTCGGGCGCGACGTCGCGCACCGCGAAGCTGCCGGCTGCCCGCTCCCCCCGCGCACTGTCCAGCATCACCCGTTGTGAACCGAGCATCATTCCGATACCGAGCCGCTGCGCGGCGGTGGCCAGATTCCGATTGATGATCCCGGACAGTTCGGCACCGCCGGTCATGGCGCCCACCAACACCGGCGCGCACAGTCGGCTGCCCATGAAGTCCACGGACAGGTCGACGTCCTCGAGGTTGGTCTGGGTCAACGCGTTGTAGGGCAGGCGGTAGCGTTCCAGCCCCGTCGTCACCTGGTGGTAGGACACGTCCTCGGCGAGGCACACGTCGATGTGGCGACGTTTTCGCGTCCTCATCTCACCCCGGTCACCGGACATGGGACCTCAGGCGCTCGCGCTGACGGGCACGGCGATTTCGTTGCGGCGCAGCGCCGGAATGGTCCAGGGCGGATCGTAGAACCATGCCGCCGGCGCGTCGGTCGGTTCGAATCCGAACTCGCGCAACGTGTTCAACAACTTTGCGGTCTGCGCGGCAACCTCCCGGCGAGCCGGGCTGCCGCTGAAGCGGCGGACCGCGATGTGTTGCTCGGGCACCGTGACCAACGAGATCTGGTCGTCGTCGGGCTCCGGCAGCGTGTCCATCGTCTTCGCCGACGGCATGAAGAACCGGATCACCCACTGGCCCTCACCGGCGGACTCCTGCGCGACCGGCGCCGACATCGGGATCTTCGCACCGCTCCGTGTCCGCTGCGCGCCGGCGGATTGCTGCGCTACCGGGGCCGTCATCGCGATCTTCTCGCGGACGTGGTTCGCCCCGAAGATATACCCGGCGAGCCGACGGAAGCCCATGCTGCGCGCCGCCTCCTCGTCGGCAGTGACCGTCGTCTGCGCGGCGATGCGCGCTCCGTAGGTACGGATCTCCACGGCGTCGGACAGCTTCTGCGCGCTGTAAGCCGGCTCCTCAGTGCCGCGGCGGTAACCCACCACGGAACCCACACCCTCGATGATCTGACCGATCATCGATCCGAGTGATCCGAACACCGACATATCGTTTCCCCACCGTCCATCATCTGGTAGTACCCACTCTCGAACGGGACAGACCCAGCCCTGACGCGAGTACTGCGGGCGAGCGGGCCGACCTCGGCCCTGGGCGTTGGTGCGCCGAAATCAACCCTACCCGGCACTTCGGACAGCTGTTAATTTGTTGAACGGTTAAGAAAGTTTGATTATGCTCGCGATGACTGAACCCGACCCCGCAGCCGAGGGCCGTTCAGTTGCCCAGAGCCGTCCGCCGCGGCATCGTTCCCCGACAACTGCCGCGGCGGTCGGCTCTGCGTTCATATCTCCGTAATTGGCTGTGCGGCAGCGTTATTGCGCATATATCGCAGCGCCGGCCGCCGCACTTCCGCAACTGCGGCTACGCTGTACACAGTTGAGTACGCAGCTGACATCCACGGGACGAGCAGACTTCCCGCCCGGCCCCTTAATTCTCAAAACCACTCGATAGGCCCACCGATGCACGCTGTGAATTCACCCGCCGAAAACCGTCTCCGCTACGTCGTCGACTGCGGCGAGGCGCACCTGTTCGTGTATTCGCGCGGCCTGGCCACCGTCGTGTGCGTCGACGGCGAAGTCGACGCGGCCAACGCTGACCGCTGCGCCATGGAACTGCGCCGATTCACCAAGGTGGGCACGCCACTCATTCTGGACCTGAGCCGGCTGCGGTTTCTGGGCCTGGACGGTTTCCAGCGCCTGCTGGCTCTGCACCACGAGCACCACACCGCAGGCCTCTACTGCGGCATCGTCAGCGGTGTCGCCCTGCGTCCGCTGCTGCGGATCGTCGGCGACCACGGTCTCTCACTGGTCAGATCAGTGCCCGAAGCACTGCAATTCATCGACGACGCCCTGGTGGGGCGCCGGCAGATGCTTCAGCGACTGGCCCGGTAGCCGTCCGCGAATTGTGATCGGAGTGGTGCGATGAAATTCCAGGACGAGCCCGGCCGGCACTTCCCTTACCGCTACGACGGCCGGCTGGCACCGCTCTGGCTGCCCTTCCGGTGGCCGGGCGGCCAGGGCGTGACACTGACCGACGACGGCCGATTCCTGGCGCGCTACGGGCCGTTTCGCGTCGACGTGCCGCTCTCCTGGGTGCGGGAGGCGCACGTGGCCGGCCCGTACCGCTGGTGGACCGCGGTCGGGCCGCGCCTGTCGTTCGTCGACGACGGACTGACCTTCGGGACCAACGCCCGGGCCGGGGTGTGCATCCACTTCGAGCCGAGCATCCCGCGCGTCATCGGACTCAAGGACCATTCGGCGCTCACGGTGACCGTCGCCGACCCGGAAGGTCTCGCTGCGAGCCTCAACGCGGACGACCGCACCTGATCGAATCTGTCTGCGCGACAACGCCTTGACTCAGGATTTCGGGGGTCCCATCTCCTGCTGGAAGCGGCGCATCGCGGCGATCAGTGCCGTGAACACCCGGTGCGCGGCTGCCAGGTCGGCGTCGGGCAGGTCCGTCAGGGCCGACTGCGTGTGCCGGCGCAGGGGGGTGAAGAAGGAACGGGTGGTCACCAGACCCGGGTCGGCATAGCGCAGGATGACCTTCCGCCGATCGTCGGGATGGGAATCGCGGCGAACATGACCGGAGTCGATCAACCGGTCCACCAGGTAGGTGATCGCCGCACCCGAGAGGCCCATGCGCTGACTCAGGTCACCCGATGTCATCGGCTCGCCGGCGGTTTCGGCGACCATGATGTGCAGCAGGGCGCGAAAATCATTGGGGCGCACATCATGGGAGACCGCGAAATGCCGGCCGATCTGGTCGGACTCGTTCGTCAGCTCCCGCAGGTCAGCCGAAATCTGCGACTCCAACGCGTCGCGTCCGTCAGCCTGCACGTGCGGATCCATGGCGATCCGGAGCATAGCGCGATTCGGCCCTCAGTTCAGTTGATTAATGTTTCAGCGACTGAAATGCTTGGCTGGTGTGGGATAGACTCGCTGCGACAGTGACCGCCCGACGCTCGTGGATTCTCGCGCTAGGGGTCTTTCTGCTGGCGGCCGGTTTCATGGCACTCATCGGTGGGAACGCAGCGGCAAGCCAGGCGCCGTCATCGGTGCCGACAGATTCGGATTCAGCGAAGGTAGCCAAACTGTCCGCCCAGTTTCCCGGTGGCGACCAGGTACCGCTGATCGTGGTGGTCAGCAGTCCCGAGGCCGGTGCACCCGACCCCGCCGCGCTGCAGCGCGCGACCGAACAGGCCCGCGATCGGATGCGTGCCGTCGCCCGACCGGCAACGGCTCCGGTGCCCGCATTCGTCTCGGCTGACGCCAAGGCAGGCATCGGGGTGGTGCCGATCAGTGCCGGCCTTTCCGGACTGGACCTGCACGATGCTGTCGCCACGTTGCGCACCGCAGCCAACAATGGCTTGCCCGAAGGATTTTCGGCTCATGTCACCGGCGGGCCGGCCTTCGGTGCCGACATCGCCAACGCGTTCAGCAATGCCAACATCACCCTGCTGATTGTGACCGCCGCCGTGGTGGCGTTCCTGCTGATCGCCACTTACCGCTCGCCGGTGCTGTGGCTGGTACCGCTGACTGTGATCGGCTTGGCCGACCGGGTCGCGGCGGCGGTGGGAACCGCGGTGGCGTCCATGACCGGCCTCAGTTTCGACGGGGCGACGTCCGGAATCACCAGCGTGCTGGTCTTCGGCGCCGGCACCAACTACGCGCTGCTACTGATTTCGCGCTACCGGCAGGAACTTCGGCTGCACGCCGAGCACCGCGACGCGCTACGCCGAGCCGTCCGGACGGCCGGTCCGGCGATCGTGGCCAGCAATGCCACCGTGGTGCTGGCGCTGCTCACCTTGATTTTCGCCGTCACACCGAGCACCCGCAGTCTGGGCGCGCTCGCGGCGTGCGGTCTGGTCGTCGCCGCGGTCTCGGTGCTGGTGTTGCTGCCACCCCTGCTGGCGCTGTTCGGACGGCGGCTGTTCTGGCCGTTCATCCCGCAACCCGACCACACCACCGCCGTCGATACCGGACTCTGGCACCGGGTTGCCGCACACGTCGCCCGTCGACCGGCACTGGTCGCGTCCACCACGATCCTGCTGCTGGCCGTGCTGGCGACCGGGCTGGTCACCGTGCGCATCGGCCTTTCCCAGACCGAACAATTTCGCGTCACAGCGGATTCGGTGACCGGGTTCGACATCGTCGCGGCGCATTTCCCGGCCGGTTCGGCCAATCCGACTGAAGTCATCGCCCCCACCGCAGAGTCCGCCCGGGTGCAGCAGGCCATCTCCGCCACCCCCGGCGTCGTCTCGGCCGAACCTGCAGGCGCTCCGGCGGCGGGGTTGAGCAGATGGTCGGTGGTGATCGACGCCCCGCCGTCCTCCCCGCAAGCATTCAACACCATTGCCGCACTGCGGCATTCGACCAAATCCGTGACCTCGGCGGCTTTGGTCGGCGGACCCGACGCCCAGGCCCTCGACGTGCGCGATGCCGCGACCCGCGACCGGACGGTGCTGATTCCGGCGATCCTCACGGTCATCCTGTTGGTGCTCTACGTCCTGTTGCGGTCGGCCCTGGCGCCGCCGATGTTGCTGGCGGCGACCATCCTGGGCGCGCTGGCTGCACTCGGTCTCGGCGGTTGGTCGAGTATGCAGGTGTTCGGGTTTCCCGCCCTGGACAACACCACTCCGCTCTACGCGTTCCTGTTCCTGGCCGCACTGGGCGTCGACTACACCATCTTCCTCGTCACCCGCGCTCGCGAGGAGGCCGCCGGCCACGGGGCCCGGGACGGAATGGTCCGTGCCGTGTCGGCCACCGGCGGGGTGATCACCAGCGCGGGAATTGTGCTGGCTGCGGTCTTTTGCGTGCTCGGCGTGCTGCCGCTGATCGTGATGACCCAACTGGGCATCATCGTCGGTCTCGGCATTCTGCTGGACACCTTCATCGTGCGCACGCTGGTTATCCCCGCACTGTTCGCGCTGAGCGGGGACCGCATCTGGTGGCCGGCGGCCGTCTGGCGAACCCGACCCGACGTCGAGGGTCAAAACCGAAGGGAATCAACGTGAATAAGTCAACTCTGGCCGGGACCGGACTGGCCGTCGCCGCGGCGGCCGGCACCGGCGCCATCGCAAGTCCGGGCCGAACGCCGTTGTGGTACGCCCGAATTCGCAAGCCGCGTTATCAGCCACCCAGCGTGGTGTTCCCGGTGGCCTGGACCGCCCTCTACACCGACATCGCGACCACCTCCGCGGTGGCCATCGACCGGTTCCGTGCGGCCGGGCAGCCGGACAAGGCCCGCCGGTACGCCACCGCGCTGGGCATCAACCTGGTGCTCAACGCCGGTTGGAGCTGGTTGTTCTTCCACCACCACAAACTAGGTGCCGCCGCCCTGGGTGCCGCCGCACTCACGGCCAGCAGCACCGATCTCGCCAGACGCGCCGCCGAAGCTGATCCCCGCGCCGGACTGGCGCTGGCGCCGTATCCGCTGTGGTGCGGGTTCGCCACCGTGCTGTCCACCCACATCTGGCGACTCAACCGTTAGGAGGCGTCATGCCCACCCTGTTGTGGTTTCGACGGGACCTGAGGCTGCGCGATCACCCGGCACTGGCCGCCGCGGCCCAGAACGACGCGGCCGGCGAGGTGCTCACCTGCTTCGTGCTCGATCCCCGGCTGGAGGCATCCTCCGGGCCGCGCCGGCTGCAGTTCCTCGGCGACTCACTGCGACAGCTCAGCAGCGACCTCGACGGTCGCCTGCTGGTGGTGCGCGGCCGGCCGGAGCAGCGAATTCCCGAGATCGTCACGAAGATCGATGCCTCCGCAGTACACATCACCGAAGACTTCGCGCCGTTCGGCCGACGCCGCGATGACAAGGTGCGCGCTGCACTGGATTCGGTTCCGCTGGTGGCCACGGGATCTCCGTATCTCGTCTCGCCCGGACGGATCACCAAGGACGACGACACCCCGTACAAGGTATTCACCCCGTACTTCAGCCGGTGGCGCGACGCGGGATGGCGGGACCCAGCCAGAACCGGTGCCGAATCCGCACACTGGCTCGACCCGTCGGCAGTCAAGATCAGGACGTGCGAGATTCCGGACCGCGGCGTCGAACTCGACCTGAAAGCCGGTGAAGCGGCCGCACTCTCGCAGTGGTCGGCATTCATCGACGACGGCATTTCGCGTTACGAGACCGATCGCAACCGGCCGGATCTGCCCGGCACCAGCCGGATGTCGGCGCACCTGAAGTTCGGCACCATCCACCCCCGGACCATGGTCGCGGATCTGAACCTGCGCCGTAAAGGCGACTCAGCGTACCTGCGGGAGTTAGCGTTCCGGGATTTCTACGCCGCGGTACTGCATCACTGGCCGCACAGCGTCTGGTGGAACTGGAACAGCGACTTCGACGCCATCCAAACCGACACCGACGCTCAGGCCGAGCGCCGGTTCGAGGCCTGGAAAGCCGGCCGGACCGGATACCCGATGGTCGATGCCGCGATGCGGCAGTTGCGCCAGACCGGGTTCATGCACAACCGGGCGCGGATGATCGTCGCCTCCTTCCTGGTCAAAGATCTGCACCTGCCGTGGCAGTGGGGCGCGGCCTGGTTCCTGGAGCAACTCGTCGACGGCGACATGGCCAACAACCAGCACGGGTGGCAGTGGTGCGCGGGCTCCGGCACCGATGCCGCCCCCTACTTCCGGGTGTTCAATCCCACCACCCAGGGTGAAAAGTTCGATCCTGCAGGCGATTACATTCGCCGCTGGGTGCCTGAGCTGGATGCCGCGACCGATGCGCATCTGCGGAAGGGGGACCGCCCGGCCAGCTATCACGAACCGATCGTCGACCATGCCGCCGAACGGACCGAGGCGCTGCGGCGTTACAGCAACATCAGCTGAAGGCTTGGGCAAAGGCTGTGCGCCGTGCCATTATCAGCCGGTTCACGGTTTCAACGGTCGCCAGAGCCCGGAGGGTGGTATGAGCCAGTCGCTGTGTCGGATGTTGATCGTCTCTGGCGCCGCAGCCGGTCTGGTGCTCGGCGCAGGCGCCTGCCACTCGTCTGACGGTGACTCGCGCGCTCGCGAGGTGGACAGGCATGTGCTGGAGAACGAGATCGCATCGCACATGACCGACTCCAGCACCGACAAGCCGCAGGCGGTGGCCTGTCCGGCCGGTCTGCCGGCTAAGGTGGGGGCACAGGTCAAATGCAAGATGAAGATCGACGGCCCACCCGACGAGGTCAACGTCACCGCCACCGTCACCAACATCGACGGCAAGACGGTGATCTACCACTTCCTGAAATCAATCGATCAGGATCGGGTCGCCAAAATGATCCGCAACAAGCAACGCAACGAGTCGGTCACGTGTCCCGAGGAATTGAAGGGTCTGGTCGGCACCAAACTGCGGTGCCAACTCATCAACGGCAACAGAACATTCGGCGTCAACGTGGTGGTCACCGACGTGCCCGGGCCCCGGGTCAACTTCAACTTCGAAATCGACGACCAGCCCCAGTGAAATCCGGCCGTGGTCAGGCCGGCAGGTTCTTCTTGATGGTCGCGTCCTGCTTCTGCGCCACCGCGGTGGCGAAATCGACAGGTGCGGCGTCCCCGGGGGGACCTTCGAAATGCAGCGTGACGGACGCCTTGCCTTCGGTGAACACCAGCAGCGTCACGGCTTTGGATTTGTCCGGCGAGGTGCCCAGCACCACGGTCCCGCCGTTACCGACCGCCACGGGTTGGGGGGTGCCGTCGATCACCCAGTTGTTCAGCGTCCCCGTCGTGCCGTTCATCGCTTCGACCGCAGCCGCAGCATCCGGCAGGACGGCGATGCTGACACTGATGATGTTGTCGCCCTTGGCATTCCGGAACGTGCCGTCCACGCCGGGGTTACCACTGGACGGGGTGGGCGGCTGCCCGACCTCGAGCGGGTCACCCGAGAGCGCCTGTAGGTCGCTCAGCGGTACCAGCAAGTTCGTGTAGTCGGTGGGCGCGACCGTGCCCGACGTCGCAGCGGGCGACGAACTGGCGCTGCCCGAGCCGGCGGCCGATGTGGTCGTCGACGAAGCCGGCGCCTTTTCGTCCTTGCTGTCACACGCGGGGACCAACGCGCCAAGGGCTATCGCCGCGGCCGCACTCAGCACCGCAATGGTCGGCGTCTTCATTGGCGCTCCCGTCATCTGTTGTCGATTCGACCACCGTTGATCGAACAGCATGGCGGGCGGCACCGCAACCGCGGCAACCCGGACTAGCGCGACGCCTTCTTACGCTCGATGTCGGCGAGGGCGGCAGCGAGTTCGGCGCGCTGCGCCGCAGAGGTCTCCCACGACAATTTCCGGTTCTTGACCACCTTGGCCGGGGCGCCGACTGCGATCGAATAGTCCGGGACGACGCCGCGCACCACCGCATGCGAACCCAGCACACAACCCCGTCCGACAGAGGTACCGCGCAACACCGAAACCTTCACCCCCACCCAGGTGTCCGGTCCGATGCGCACCGGCGACTTGATGATGCCCTGATCCTTGATCGGCAGCGTGATGTCGTCCATCCGGTGGTCGAAATCGCAGACATAACACCAGTCGGCCATCAACGCGGACTCGCCGAGCTCGATGTCCAGGTAGCAATTGATGACGTTGTCGCGTCCCAGGACCACCTTGTCGCCGAACCGCAGCGATCCTTCGTGCGCGCGGATGGTGTTCTTGTCGCCGATGTGCACCCACCGGCCGAACTCCAGCTGGGCCAGCTCGGGCGTGCAGTGGATTTCCACACCTTTGCCCAGGAACACCATCCCCCGGGTGATGATGTGCGGGTTCTGCAGCTTGAACTTCAGCAGCCGCCAATACCGCACCAGGTACCACGGCGTGTAGGCCTTGTTGCGCAACACCCATTTCAGCGACGCCAGCGTCAGGAAATTGGCTTGGCGGGGGTCTCTAAGCTGGGCGCCACGCCACCGGCGGTGCAGCGGAGCTCCCCACATGCTCGTCATGGCCCGAAAGCCTACCCGTGGAGCTACGGGTTACCCTCACCTGTACTCGGTCTCTGCTTGCCACTGAAGGATTGCCGAAAGGAAAGAGTGCTCGTCCGACGTCTCCTGGCAATCGTTGCAGCAGCCGTGCTCACCATCGGCCTCGGCGGATGCGGCAATACCGATTCGTGGGTGAACGCAGCGCCCGCACCGGGCTGGCCCGCGCAGTACGGCGACGCCGCCAACAGCAGCTACACCGCGACGGCCGGTGCCACCAAGCTCAGCCTGCGCTGGACCCGTTCGGTCAAGGGCAGCTTGGCAGCCGGTCCGGCACTGGGTGCGCGAGGCTTTCTCGCCCTGAATGCGCAGACACCCGGCGGTTGCTCCGTCATGGAGTGGGAAATCGGCAACGGGCGCCAGCGCTGGTGCATCCGGCTGATCCAGGGTGGCGGATTCGGCGGGCCGCTCTTCGACAGCTTCGACAACCTGTACGTCGGTCAGCCGGGCGCGATCATCTCCTTTCCGCCGACGCAGTGGACTCGCTGGCGCGAACCTGTCATCGGAATGCCCAGCACCCCAAGGCTTTTGGGTGACGGCCACCTGCTGGTCAGCACCCACCTGGGCCAGTTGCTGGTCTTCGACACCCATCGGGGCGCCGTGGTCGGCAGCTCGCTGGATCTGGTGGAGGGTGTCGACCCCGCCGACGCCACGCGCGGGCTGGCCGACTGCGCCCCGGCCCGCCCGGCCTGCCCGGTCGCGGCGGCTCCCGCGTTCTCCGCGGCCACCGAGACGGTGGTGGTCGGCGTGTGGCAGCCGGGAGCTCCCACAGCGGGTCTGGTCGGCCTGAAGTACCACGGGGGGCAGCTCACCCGGGAGTGGACCAGCGACGCCGTCGGCGGTGGCGCGCTGGCCAGTCCGGTGTTGTCCGCGGACGGATCAACCATCTACGTCAACGGCCGCGACCAACGGTTGTGGGCGCTGCATGCTGCCGACGGCAAACCCAAATGGTCTGCGCCGCTGGGGTTTCTGGCGCAGACACCACCATCGGTCTCCCCGCAGGGACTGATCGTGGCCGGCGGTGGCCCCGACGCCCGGCTGGTCACCTTCCGCGATGCCGGCGAGCACGCCGAGGTGCTGTGGCGGCGCGAGGATGTCACTCCGCTGTCGACGTCGACGCTGGCCGGTGACAGCGTGGCGTACACGGTCACCGCCCCGCATGAGGGCGAGCCCGGCATGTCGGTCCTGATCTTCGACCCGACCAACGGACACACGACCGCCAGCTATCCGCTCCCGGCGGCCACCGGATCTCCGGTCGGGGTCGCGGTCGGTAAGGACCGCCGCGTGGTGGTTACCACCAGCGACGGTCAGGTCTACACCTTCGACCCGGCCTAGGCCCGGGATCGTCCCTGGTCAGCGCGGCCCATCCGGGCTCCCGCGGACCTAGACGGCCAGCGGCGGGATCGCGCTGCGCGGCACCTGGACCTGAGTGGCGCCGGCGAACGACGGCAACAGCTCGCCCTGGGCGAAGTAGAAGATCACGGCGTCGTCGGTGATCGCGAAGTTCTGATAGTTGGTCGGGTCGTGACCGGCCCCGGGCGACACTCCCCCGCCCATCCCGCTCTGGTGTTCCAGTTCGCGTTGCACGATCGGGAAGATGGCGTCCAGTGGATTGCTGTTCGGCGGAAACAATGTGTCGAAGGTGATCGGCTGCTTGGTGTTCAGGTTGTAGTTGAAAGCCTTGTACCAGTTGGACGGCCGGGCCCCGCCGACGTCCTGGAAGAACTTCAGCACCACGCTGCGGGTGCGCGGCGGCAGGCCGGAGCTGTGCTGCTCGTTGGTGGCATCCATCTGGTAGGGCTGGTCGCGCCGTCCTGATCCCTGCGCGACGTTGACGAAGCCGTCGCGATTCTGCGTGATGTAGTCGGTCAGCGCCTGCTGGTCGGGATAGTCGACGGGGAACGTGAGGTCCAGCGTGTAGGTGGCACCGGACTGGTGGATGTGGCAGATCTGGGCGCCCTCGACCGCGCCACCCAGACTCGCGCACGACGGCGGCGCGGCGGCGGTGTCGGAGGCCGGCCAGCCCGCCAGCGCCACGACAGCCAGCGTCGCGGCGGCAACTAGATAACGCATCGTCGTCACTGTCCTCGAGATCAAAATGGCGGTGATGCCATATCGAGATAATCGCCGTCAGCGTACCCGGCGTTACCGGGAGGGCCGGCAAACGTATGCCACCGCGGCGCCGCCGGCCCGCGCACCGATGCGAGTGATGACGACCGACAGCGGTTCGCCGCCCCGCAACCGCATCCGGCGGCGCAACGCGTCGGGATCCACCGCGACACCGCGGACCAGGATTTCCAGCGCGCCGCAGTCCCGCGCGGACAGCGCCCGGCGCAACTGCCGCTCGTCGAACGCCACCTGTTCGAGCACCTCGAACCCCCGTACGCCCGGCGGCAGTCGGTCTCCGGACAGGTAGGCGATGTCGGGGTCGAGCTGCCACAGCCGGTGCCGGGTGGCGTAGTGGCGGACCAGCCCGGCCCGCACGACCGCGCCGTCGGGGTCGACGATCCACCGCCCTACCGGCCGGACCCGACAGTCCTCGGCGTCGGCCGAGGTGATCTGCTCGGCACGGTCCAGGATGGTGGCGCGGCGCCGCACGCCCGCCTCGGCCAGCCCGCCCCACCACAGGCAGGCCTCCCGCACCGAACCGCGGTAGGAGGTCACCTCCACCTCGCCGTCGAACCCGAGCCGGCCCACCTGGTCGAAATCGATTCCCGGCGCGCACTTCACGGCCAGATCCCGGCCGCGGTAACGCTGCAACACCTGATCGAGCGCCGGTTGGTAGTCGCGGGGGTCGAATCGGCGCCGGCCACCACCGCGCCGCGCCGGGTCGACGACGACGGCCGCGTCGCGGCTGACCGGGTGCAGCGCATCGGCACGGCACAGGTAGGCGTGCTCACCCAGGTTGTGGCCGGCCATGGCCAGCCGGACCGGGTCGATGTCGCTGCCGATGACCCGCGTCGCCACACCGCGCAAAGCAGCCAGCTCGGTGCCGATGGAACAGGTCACGTCGTGCACGACGCGCCCGGCCAGGCGGGCGGCCCGGTGCAGCGCGACGGGTGCCGCGGTGGCCTGCTGCAACGCCTCGTCGGTGCATAGCCAGCCCGCGACATCGCCCAGCGCGCCCAGCTTCTGCTGCGCTTTGCGGCGCAGCAGCGTCGTCTCCACCAGCACCGCAGCGCGGTCACCGAAGCGGGCGCGCACCGCGGAGACATCGGTGATCCGGGTGGCGTCGCTCAACTCCAGTTCGGCGACCACCGCAAGCGCGGCGGCACCGGACTCCGACCGCAGATAACGGACGGCGTCCAGGTCGAAAAGGCTCAGGAGGGTTTGACCCCGGTGATCATCACGTTGTAGAACCACCCCTTCGGCGCCACGTGGCGCCACACGTTGGCGTCCACCCAGCTCAGCGCCTTCCAGCCGTTGAACGCGAACTTCGCCCAACCCCAACCCAGACGCCCGGGCGGCACCGAGGCCTCGAAGGTGCGCACCGGCCAGCCGAACATGGCCGCGGTGAACTCCTCGCTGGCAGTCTCGACCTGGACCGCGCCAGCGTTGGCGGCCATCTGCTCGAGGTCTTCCGGTGCGAAGGTGTGCAGGTCGACGACCGCTTCCAGGGCCGCGGCCCGCGACGATTCGTCGAGCTCCTCCTGGGGTCGCCGCCAGCCGGCCAGGCCGGGCAGCTTGGTGATGTTGGTGGCGACCCGCCACGTCAACGTGGAGAGCTCGCGCGCGTAGACATTGCCGATCGAGGTCGGCTCCCCGGCGAACACGAACCGTCCGCCCGGCTTGAGCACCCGGATCACCTCGCGCAGGGACAGTTCGACGTCGGGGATGTGGTGCAGGACGGCGTGCCCGACCACCAGGTCGAAGGTGTCGTCGTCGTACGGGATGCCTTCGGCGTCGGCGACGCGACCGTCGATGTCCAGACCCAGCGACTGGCCGTTGCGGGTGGCGACCTTGACCATGCCGGGCGAGAGATCGGTGACCGATCCGCGGCGGGCCACGCCGGCCTGGATCAGGTTGAGCAGGAAGAAGCCGGTGCCACAACCCAACTCCAGGGCGCGGTCGTACGGCAACTCGTTGATCACCTCGTCGGGCACGATCGCGTCGAATCGGCCGCGCGCGTAGTCGATGCAGCGCTGGTCATACGAGATCGACCACTTGTCGTCGTAGCTCTCGGCTTCCCAGTCGTGGTAGAGCACCTGGGCGAGTTTGCTGTCGTGACGTGCGGCGGCCACCTGCTCCGCGGTCGCGTGCGGATTGGGCGCGGGGACCTCAGTACTCCTCGTCATGCAGGGCAGCCTAACGGGCGCGGTGACTGCCCGTGGTCCGGGCGCCCTGACCAGCGGCGAACACCTCGACGTACCGGCGTTGTTCGGCGGCCAACCGCTCGGCCTCCGACGGCGCGCCGTACACGTCGTTGATCCCGGCCTTGGCCGCTGCCAGAGCCGGCGCCGGACCGTCCAGGAAGCGTCTGGCCCAATCCGCCGCCGCGTCGTAGACGTGGTCGGGGGCCACCATGTCGTCGATCAGGCCCAGCGCCAGCGCCTCCTCGGCGTCGAAGAAACGCCCGCTGAACACCAGTTCCTTGGCCCGGCTGGAGCCGACGACGTGAGTGAGCCGGGCCATCCCGCCGCCGCCGGGCACCAGGCCGGCCAGGATCTCGGTCGCGCCGAACTTCACGTTGTCGCCGCTCACCCGCCAGTCCGCGGCCAGGGCCAGCGTCAGGCCGGCGCCCAGCGCGTAGCCGGTGATGGCGGCGACGGTGGGTTTGGGGATGGCGGCAACCGCGTCGATCGCGTCGCACCGGACCTGTGCTGCGGTACCGGCTTCGGCGGCGTCCAGGGTCTGCAACTCGGGCATGTCGTCACCGGCGGTGAAGATGTCGTGACCACCGAACAGGATCACCGCGGCGACGTCGTCGCGGCGGCCCAGTTCGTCGGCGGCGGCGATGATCTCCCGGTACACCTGCCGGGTCAGCCCGTTGGTCGGTGCCCGCGACAGCAGCAGCATGGCCAGCCCGGCATCCTGCGAGCCGTCACTGACCACCACGCTCACGAATTCGCTCAAAGCGGCCAGTCCATGAAGCCGCCCGCTGTGCGTGCCTGGTGATAACGGTCGGAGTCGAAGAACTCGAACACCCAGTTGTCGCCGCGCTTTTCCAGCAGCGGCTGGACCGCGACGATCTGCCGCTGCACGGCCAGCACGTCGGCGACGGTCCGACCGGCCAGCGCGTCCAACTGCGTCCACGTAGGCGGCAGCAGCACGTTGCGGCCGGCTTCGAAATCGGCGATGGTGTCCTGCGGCAGCGCCCATTCGGCCCGGTCGGACTCGGTGTTCTCGCCGTCGGCGCGCTGTCCCTCCGGCAGCGCCGCGACGAAGAAGTAGGTGTCGTAGCGCCGGGTGCGCTCGGCTTCCGGGGTCACCCAATTCGCCCAGGGCCGCAACAGATCGGCGCGCAACACCAGGTTCTCCCGACGCAGGAAGTCGGCGAAGGACAGCGTGTGGTCGGCCAGGGCACGACGAGCGTCGCCGTACACCGAGGCGTCGCCGACGATGCCGTCCGGATCGTCGGCCGGCCCGGCGAACAACACACCGGACTCCTCGAAGGTTTCCCGCGCCGCGGCACAGACCAGCGCCTCAGCCAGGTCGGTGGCGATGCCGAACCGGTCGGCCCACCACTGCGGCGGCGGTCCCGCCCAGCCGATATCGGCGTTGCGGTCGCGGTCGTCGACCCCGCCGCCGGGAAAGACGATCACCCCGGGGGCGAACTCCATCTGCGAGTGCCGGCGCATCAGGAAGACGTTCAGGCCGGCGGGCGCATCGCGCACCAGCATCACCGTCGACGCCGGGCGCGGTGTCAGGGGCACCTGTGGTTCGTTCACTGTTGTCTCCGATGGGCTGCTCGCGCGCGGACCCGGCGCGCAAAGTACCGGCCGTCCACCACGTCCAGCGCGATCCGCTGTCCGAATGCCGCGGACAGGTTCTCGGCGGTCAGCACGTCCGGCAGCAGACCCGAGGCGACCACCTGCCCTTCCGACAGCAACAGGCAGTGACTGAAACCCGGCGGCACCTCTTCGACGTGATGAGTCACCAGCACCTGCGCCGGCGCGTCGGGGTCGGCGGCCAGGTCGGTCAGCCGCGCCACCAGCTCCTCACGGCCCCCGAGGTCCAGGCCGGCGGCGGGCTCGTCCAGCAGCAGCAGTTCGGGGTCAGTCATCAGAGCGCGGGCGATCAGCACCCGTTTGCGCTCCCCCTCGGACAACGTGCCGTAGCGGCGGTCGGACAGGTGCTCGGCGCCCAGGCTCTCCAGGGTGTCCAGCGCGCGCCGGTAGTCCAGCTCCTCGTAGGCCTCCCGCCACCGCCCCAGCACCGAATAGCCGGCCGAGACCACCAGGTCACGCACCACTTCGTTGTCGGGCACCCGCTGCGCCAGCGACGACGAGCTCAGGCCGATCCGCGATCGCAGTTCGGAGACGTCGACGCGGCCCAGCCGCTCCCCCAGCACGAACGCGACACCGGTCGACGGGTGCTCGGTGGCGGCGGCGATGCGCAGCAACGATGTCTTGCCGGCCCCGTTCGGGCCGATGATCACCCAGCGCTCGTCGAGTTCGACCGCCCAGTCCAGCGGGCCCACCAGCGTGCGTCCGCCCCGGCGCAGCGACACGTTCCTGAAGTCGATCAGCAGATCGGGATCGGCGTCCAGTTCGGCCACCCGATTATGGTGCCGTACCGGGGCACCGCCTCGGTTGCCGGGTCGCCCTCCCCGGGAGCTACAGATCGTTGCCGGCATAGGACAGGTTGAAACTCTTATTGGCCAGCGGAAAGTCCGCGACGATCGTGTCGGCCATCGCGACCGGCAGGGCCGGCCAGTTGAACCAGGACGGGTCCACCACCTTGCACCGCGTGATCGCCCCGGCGGAGGCGTCGATCTCGACCCGGTGCACCACCGTGCCGCGCCACCCCTCCACGATCCCGACGCCGCTGCCGCCGGTTTCGGGCAGCGACGCCTGATACCGCAGCGGGCCGTCCCGCTGCTCGAGCACGGCACAGAGCAGCGCGACCGACGCCGCGAACTCGTCGCGCCGAACCAGGTAGCGGGCCAGCACGTCACCGTCGGTGCGCATCACCGTGGTGACGGGCAATGCCATCGTCGGATGATCGACGCGCGCGTCGGTGCCGATGCCGCTGGCGCGCGCCACGTATCCCAGGCACCCCATGGCGCGGGCGTCCGCCCCGGCCAGCACCGCGGTCTCGGCGAACCGGTCGTAGATCCCGGAGTTGCGCAGCGTCAATTCGCTGATCTCGGCCACCTCGCGGGCCAGTGCGCGCAATTCCCCGGTATCGGGAGCGCTTGCAGGACAACACCTCCGGGGGTGACGGTGCCGCGCAACAGCCGGTGGCCGGCCACGCGTCCGTTGATGCGCAACAGGCGCTCGCGGATGCGCTGGGCATGGGCGTTGGCCAGCGCGAAACCCACATCGCTGGCCAGTGCGCCCAGATCGCCGGCGTGATTGTAGAGACGCTCGAGTTCGACCAGCACCGCGCGCAGCGCGTGCACGGGTTGCGGGACCTCGATTCCCAGCGCCTCCTCCACCGCAAGGCTGTACGCCAGGGCGTGCGCGACTGCGCTGTCGCCGCTGACACGTCCGGCCAGTTCGACGCCGGCGTCGACGGGCCGGCCCTCGAAGAGCTTTTCGATCCCCCGGTGTACGAACCACAGTCGCGCCTTGAGCCGCAGCACGGATTCACCGATCATGGAGAACCGGAAGTGGCCCGGCTCGATCAGGCCGGCATGTACGGGTCCGACCGGAATCTCGTACACCCCCGGCCCGTCGACGTCCACGAACGGAAACCCGCCTACCGTCGCGAACTCCGGTGGCCGTCCGGCGGCACGCCGCATCGGATGCCAGTCCTGCGGCCAGTGCGCGTGTTTGACCAGCCGTCGCGGCTGCGGATGTCCTTGGGGCACAACCCCGTACAGATCCATCATCTCCCGCTCGAAGCGGCCCGCCGGGATGGACAGGTGTCCCAGCGACGGCACCGACGGGTTGTTCTTACCGGTGGTCAGGGTGAGCTCGACCCGGCGGTCCGGCCGGGCGGCCAGCAACAGGTAGACCACGCGCAGGCAGTCGCCGTCGTCGTGGGCGGCCACCAGGGCCAGCCGAAACCCGTTGTCCAGCAACTCCCCTACGGCTTGCGCCAGTTCACCGGCAGGGACCTCGCGGCGCAGTCTCTGCGGCTGCATCAGCCCACACCGAACTGGCCGGCGGCCGTGGTGAACAGTCCGGTCAGCGGACCCGCGGTCACGCCCAGCGCCAGTGACACCAAGATCCCGGTGACCAGGGCGGCCGAAACCGTGGCGGGCACGGCGATCGGCGGCGCGCCCGGGTCCGGCGCGCCCAATAGGATGCGCTGCGCCTTACCGACCAGCGCCGCGAATGCCACCACCATCAGCAGCAGCGCGACCCCGAGCACCCAGGACAGCCGCGCGTCGGCCAGCGACCGGGCGATGGATACCTCGCTGGCGAACATCGCGAACGGCGGCAATCCCAGCAGGGCGACGAGTCCGACAGCGAACGCCAGACCGATCAGCCGGGACCGCGCCAGCACGGCACGGATGTCGTCGATGGCCGACGAGTCGTGCGCGGCCTGCAACTGCCCACCGGCCAGGAACAGCACCGTCTTGCCGACGCCGTGGGCCAGCACGTGCAACAGCAGGGCGGCGATCGCCAGCTTGGTTCCCGCGGCGGCGGCCACCGCGATCAGCCCCATGTTCTCCATCGACGAATAGGCGAGCATGCGTTTGAGATCGGTTGCGACGGTGAGTAACAATGCGGCGATCAATACCGTGGCCAGCCCGACGGTCAACAGTCCGGCGCGCAGGAATCCCGGGCCCACCGCGGCGTCGACGATCGGCCGCAGCCGGATCAGCACCGAGAACGCCACCGAGAGCAGCACCCCGCTCATCAACGCCGATACCGGCGCCGGCGCCTGGCTGTGCGCGTCGGCCAGCCAGCCGTGGAACGGCACCAGCCCCACCTTGGCTCCGTACCCGATCAGCAGCAGACCGCCGGCCAGGCGGGTCACCGCCGGGTTGAGGTGTGCGCCGAGGGCAGCCAGCACGTCGAGGTTCAGCGCGCTCGACGCGTCGGCGCCACTGTGCAGGGCGGCGAAGTACAGCAGCACCGTGCCGAGGAAAGCCACCGCGATTCCGACCGAGCAGATCACCACGTACTTCCAGGTGGCCTCCAGCGCCGTGGCGGTACGGCGATGCCCCACCAGAAACGCAGTGATCACCGTGGTTGCCTCGATCGCAACCCAGATCACGCCGATGTTGTTGGCCGACACCGCAACTGCCATGGCGGCCAGGAACGCCGGGACCAGGGTTCCGTAGCGTCGCGCGTCGCGGTGGTCGGTATGACCGTGGGCGAGTTCGGCGTCGATGTAGCCGATGCTCGCCCAAGTGGCCAGGGTGCCGACGACACCGATGACGATCAGCATGGTCAGCGACAACGCGTCGGTGCGCAGCACACCGCCGAGCGCGAGGTGCTGTCGGGCACCGGTCAGCACCGCCAGCGTCACAGCGCTGACCAGGATGACCACGGCGGACAGCATGGTCAGCACGGCGGTGACCCGCCGCCATCCGCCCACCAGCGCGATCAGCGCGGCGAGCACGGGCGCCAGTATCGGCGCCAGAATCACGCCCGTCATCTAGTCTCGCAATCTCTGCAGCCGGTCCAGTTCGGCACCGCCGAAGGTGCGCCGCAGCCGGCCGGTCAACACCCCCAGCACGATCAGCGCGAACAGCACATCCAGTGAGGCGCCCAGTTCCACGATCAGTGGCACCCCGGCGGTCAGCAGGAACGCCGTCGCCGTGATTCCGTTGTCCAGCATCAAAAATCCCGCGGCCTGCGAGATGGCGTGCTGGCGGGTGACCATCACGAACAGAGCGATCAACACGACCGCGAATCCGGCCGGTGCGGTTGACACCGCCGCGTCGGGATACAGGTCGACCAGTGGCCGGGTGACGGCCAGCGCGATCACCGTCAGCACCGCCGCCATCAGCAGCGAGGCGGTGGTGTTCACCAACGGTGTCGCCTCACGCTGGTGATATTGCTCGGCGCCCAGTGCACGCGCCAGCAGCACCGGCAGCACCACCCCGCGCAGCGCGATCAGCGCCACCCCGACCGCGAGGAGCTCCCAATGATGCTGCCGCACAGCAAGAATCACCGGGATGGCGCCGAGCGCGACGCCCTGCAGCGCCAGCAGCCGCACGATGGAACGCAGGTCGCGTCGCCAGACGATCAACACCGCGGCCAGCACCAGCCCACCCGGTGCCAGGTCGAGCACCTCGACAAAAGTATCGGTCACGTCATCACCCCTGCGCCGCAAAGAAATTCGCCGAACAGACGGCCAACAGCGCCAACAGGAAGGAACCGGCCAGCAATTCAGGAACCCGGAACAGTCGCAGCTTTGCGATGAACACCTCCGCGCCGGCCAGCACCACCGCGGCGACGGCGACCTTCACGCTGATCGCCACGATGCCGATCCCGACTCCGAGCAGCGTCGGGTCTTCTCCGGCGATCCCCCACGGGATGAACAGATTCGCCAGCAGCGCTAGCAGCACGGTGAGCCGCATGCCGCCGGCCCACTCCACGAGAGCGAGCCTGGGCCCGGCGTATTCGAGCACCATAGCCTCGTGCACCATGGTGAGCTCCAGGTGGGTGGCCGGATTATCCACGGGCAGGCGTCCGGTCTCGGCGATGACGACGATCACCAGCGCGACGAACGCCAGGACGCCCGTCAACGACACCACCGTCCCGGGATTGCCCAGGGTGAAGCCGACGATCGCACCCAGATTGGCTGAATGAGCGGGGACGGATAACGCGAAAATGGCCAACAGGATCGTCGGCTCCACCAGCGCCGCGATAGTGAGTTCGCGGCTGGCGCCCATCCCACCGAAGGCGGTGCCGGTGTCGATTCCGGCCAGCGCCAGGGCGACGGTGCCCAGGAACAGCAACCCGACGACCGCGAACAGATCGGCGACCGGGTCCAGCGGCGAACCCATCGCCACCAGCGGAACGATCGCAGCGATCAGCACGGTGGTGGCCGCCAACACCACTGGCGCGCAGGCGAAGACCCAGGTAGTGCCCTCGGGCGTGATCTGCTGTTTGCGCAACAACTTGCGCAGGTCGCGCCAGGGCTGCAGAACGCCTGCGCCGCAACGACCTTCCGATCGCGCCCGGACCTGGCGCATCAATCCGAGCACCAGCGGCGCTCCGGCCAGCACGGCACCGATCTGTGCTGCACCGGCCGCCACGGACAGCGCGGTCACGGCGGTCAACGCGCCACCACCAGGATGACCAGCACGCCCAGCGCGCCGTAGCCCAGGTAGCGGTGGACACTGCCGTTGTGGGCGCGCCGCACCGCCTCGGCGCACGCCGTGACGGCGGCCAACACCGGCGCGTACAGCCGGTCCTCGATGGCGTCGGAGATTCTGGCGCGGTAGGCGATGCGTTCGACGTGATAGCGGGTCTCTTCCAGGTGGGTCACTTCGATGCCCGTGTCGGGCCGCAGCACATCCTCGAAGACCCGCTGCAGGGGTTGGGCGAAAGCTGTTGCGGTGTATTGCATCCGGGGGCTCAACTGATCGGATCCGCAGGCCCACAACGGTGACTGCCGGGACTCGGGGCGGTGCCGCGATCCCCAGCGGGCCAGGCCCAGCACGATCAGTACCGCCGCGGCCAACGCGGCGGCGAGCAGGGTGGGCGCGATCGAACTGCCGAAGCCGGGCAGTCGCAGCACCACGCCCAGGCCGGTGAGGTCGGCGCGCCGGAAGGGCGGGATGGTGTCCAGCACCGACTGCAGAGTGCCGGTGAGTATGAACGGCACGACGGCGACGGCGGCACAACCGATCGCTGCGACGGCCATGCCGGCCAGCAAGCTGACGGGCGACTCGCATGCCTGCTCGGCGCCCGCCGACCGCGCCCGCGCCAGGAAGCCGGTGCCGAACGCCTTCACCATCGCGGCCACCCCCAGGCCGGCGGTCAGCGCAACCACGCCGATGCCGAGCGGTGTCACCAGGCCCAGGAAGGTGTGTTCGGGACGGGCGTGGATCAGCGATTGCACCAGCAGCCACTCGCTGGCGAATCCCGCACCCAGCGGCAGACCGGACGCACCCAGCGCAGCCAGTGCGAAAAGCATTGTGGTGTAGGGCATCTTGCGGGCCAGGCCACCCAGTCGGTCCAGATCGCGCTGACCGGTCGCCACCAGGACCGACCCGGCGGCCATGAACCCGAGGCTCTTGAACGCGGCGTGCGCCACCAGGTGCAGCAACGCTGCCGTCATCGCGACAACGGCGGCAGCAGCTGCCCCGGACGCCGACAACAAGGTGGCCGCGCCCAATGCCAACACCACCAGACCCATGTTCTCGATCGTCGAATATCCAAGTAGGCGTTTGAGATCGGCGGCCACCGATGCCTGCAGCACCCCGTACAGCGCGGAGACGGCACCGACGGCGAGCAGCGTCGCACCCCACCACCGCGGCCCAGGACCAAGTAGCTGCACGTCGATCCGGATGATCCCGTAGATACCGAGGTTGACCATGGCGGCGCTCATCAATGCCGACACCGGACTCGGCGCCTCCGGGTGCGCGCGGGGCAACCAGGCATGCACCGGCAGCAGGCCGGCCTTGGAACCGAAACCCGCCAGCGTCAACAGAAACACCGCAGTTCGTGCCGCATCCGGCACCCCGGACATGTCGGCGAACCGCTCCGTACCGGCTGCCGCGCCCAACACCATCAGTCCGAGCAGCACCGCGGCGAAACCGAGTTGTGTCAGCACCACGTAATACACTGCGGCGGAGCGGACTTCGGCGCGCTGGTGATCGGTGGCGAGCAGGATCAGCGACGTGAGTGCCATCAGCTCCCAGGTCAGCAAGAAGGTGCTCACCGATCCCGCGGCAGGCACCAGCAGCATCGTCGCGACGAACAGCGGCAGCGTCACCTGTGCGACGCGACCGAGCCGCTCACGTCGCAGGTATCCGATGCTGTAGATGCCGACGCCGACAGCGACCGCGCCCGTCAGGGCCATGAAGTAGCCGCCCAACCGGCCGACGTCGAACTCCACGCCGCACAGCGGCAGCAGCCAGGGCACGCGCACCCGGGTCTGCCCGCCGGACAGCGCGGCCAGCCCCAGCACCACCCCGGTGGCACCGATTCCAGCCGTCGCCACACCACTGAGGGCCGCACCCGTCCCCGAGTGGGACAACGGTCGCGTCACCGCCCCGTCACCGACCGCAGAGCCGCGACCACCTGGTCCGGCGAAGGTGGGCAGCCGGGGATTTCGACGTCGACCGCGACCACCTCACCGACCGCACCGATCACCCCGTAGGCGTCGGCGAACACCCCCCGGTTGATGGCACAGTCGCCGCAGGCGATCACCACCCGCGGTTGCGGCGTGGCTGCCAAGGTATTGCGCAGCGGCTGGACCATGTTGCGCGTCACCACTCCGGTGACCAGGAGCGCGTCGGCGTGCCGCGGCGACGCCACCAACCGGGCGCCGAATCGCTCGGCGTCGTAGACCGGTCCGAACGCCCCGGCGATCTCCACCTCGCAGCCGTTGCAGGAACCGGCGTCGACGTGCCGGATCTGCAGCGATCCAGCCACTCCGGCGGGTGGCGCCGCCGGTGTATCCGGCCGGGGGCCGGCGCTTTCGGCGACCCGGCCCAGCCGAAATATCCTGCCCAGCCAGCTCATTCGCGCAAGTCCTCGAGCATGGCGACCTGGCCGCTGAGCAGCCCGGTCAGCACCCGTCTCGCCACGGCCATCAGCTCGGCGATCAGCGGCGAGGTGATCGAGTAGGTCACGCTGTTGCCCTCTTTGGCAGCGGTGACGACGCCCGCGCGGCGCAACACGGCAAGTTGCTGGGACAGGTTGGAGGCTTCCAGGCCGACCTCGGACAGCAGCTCGGCCACGGTGTGGTCGCGCTCGGAGAGCAGCTCCAGGATCCGGACCCGGGCGGGGTGACCCAGCGTCTTGAAGAACTCTGCCTTCAGCGTGTACAGCGGCTGCGACACCAGACCTCGCTCGGAGTTTAACGATTTAACAATTGAAGAATTTATCATCTGTTAAGCAGGCCGGCACCGCGGGCGGTTATGACTCCGCACACACCTAGTCGGCGGGAATCTCCACGCGACGCAGCACGCCGTCGACGGCGTCGGCCGCTTCGATCTCCCCGCGGGTGACACCCAGCAGAAACAGCACGGTGTCCAGGTAGGGATGGCTCAACGACGCGTCGGCGACTTCGCGGAGCGCCGGCTTGGCGTTGAACGCGATCCCCATTCCCGCCGCCGCCAACATGTCGATGTCGTTCGCGCCGTCGCCTACGGCGACGGTCTGCTCCATCGGCACGCCGTATTGCTGGGCGAATTCACGCAGTGCTTCGGCTTTGCCCGGCCGGTCCACGATCGTCCCCACCACTCGGCCGGTGAGCCTGCCGTCGACGATCTCCAGCTCGTTGGCTGCGACGTAGTCCAGTTTCAGTTCGGCGGCCAGCGGTTCGATGATGCGCCGGAAGCCACCCGAGACCACACCGCAGCGAAAACCCAGCCGCTGCAACGTGCGGATGGTCGTGCGTGCACCGGGCATCAGCTCCAACTGGCCGGCGACTTCCTCGATCACCGAGGCCGGCAGGCCCGCCAGGGTGGCTACCCGCTGCTCCAACGACTCGGCGAAGTCCAGTTCGCCGCGCATCGCCGCCTCGGTGATCGCCGCGACCTTGCCCAGCGCACCCGCTCGGGCCGCCAGCATCTCGATCACCTCGCCCTGGACCAGGGTGGAGTCGACGTCGAAGACGATGAGCCGCTTGGTGCGCCACGCCAGGCCGTAGTCCTCCACGGCCACGTCCACCCGCTCGTCGGCAGCCACCTCGGTCAGGGCCGTCTGCAGCGGGGCGAAGGCGCCGGGCGGCACCGATACCCGCAATTCCAGGCCGGTCACCGGATAGTCGGAGACGCCCCGAATGAAGTCGATGTTGACGCCCAGGGTGGCCGCCTCCCGGGCCACCGCACCGAAAGCTCCGGCGGTGATGGGGCGGCCCAGCACGAAGATGGTGTGGGTGGAGGGTTTGCTGATGATCGGTACGTCGTTGCTGCGTTCGACCGTGACGTCCAGTCCGACCCCGTGGATGGCGGCCTCGACGTCCTCGCGCAGTGCGGCGCCGTCGGCGACATCCTGCGCGCACGAGACCAGCACACCCAGCGTCAGCCGCCGCCGGATCACCACCTGTTCGACGTTGAGCAGTTCGACGCCGTGCTTGGACAGCACCTCGAAAAGAGCGGACGTCACACCGGGCTGGTCGACGCCGGTGACGGTGATCAGCACCGACACCTTGGGTGTGGAGATCACCCGGGACTGCCGCCGTTACTGCTCAGGGGTCGCACGGTCCGGTTCAGTCCGCGGACCGAATCCCTTGGGCGACTCACCGGCAGTCGCGTGACGCCCGATGTGGGCCTCCTTGCGCATCCGCTCCACCATGTGTGGGTAGTGCAACTCGAACGCCGGACGCTCCGAACGGATGCGGGGCAGTTCGGTGAAGTTGTGCCGCGGCGGTGGGCAACTGGTCGCCCACTCCAGCGAGTTGCCGTAGCCCCACGGATCGTCGACGGTGACCACCTCGCCGTAACGCCAGCTCTTGAAGACGTTCCAGACGAACGGGAACATCGACGCCCCGAGGATGAATGCCCCGATGGTCGAGACGACGTTGTACGGCTGGAACCCGTCCGTGGCCAGGTAGTCGGCATAGCGACGCGGCATGCCCATGTCGCCGACCCAGTGCTGTACCAGGAACGTGGTGTGGAAGCCGATGAACGTCAGCCAGAAGTGCACCTTGCCCAGCCGCTCGTCCAGCAGCCGCCCAGTCATCTTCGGGAACCAGAAGTAGATGCCCGCGTAGGTGGCGAACACGATGGTGCCGAACAGCACGTAGTGGAAGTGGGCGACGACGAAGTAGCTGTCGGTCACGTGGAAGTCCAGCGGCGGGCTGGCCAGCAGTACCCCGCTGAGCCCGCCCAGCAGGAACGTCACCATGAAGCCGACCGAGAACAGCATCGGCGTCTCGAAGGTCAACTGACCCTTCCACATCGTGCCGATCCAGTTGAAGAACTTGATCCCGGTGGGGACGGCGATCAGGAACGTCATGAAGGAGAAGAACGGCAGCAGCACCGCGCCGGTGGCGAACATGTGGTGCGCCCACACCGCAACCGACAGCGCCGCGATGGACAGGGTCGCGTAGACCAGCGTGGTGTAACCGAAGATCGGCTTACGGGAGAACACCGGGAAGACTTCGGACACGATGCCGAAGAACGGCAGCGCGATGATGTACACCTCGGGGTGGCCGAAGAACCAGAACAGGTGCTGCCACAACAGCACGCCGCCGTTGGCCGGGTCGTAGATGTGGGCACCGAGGTGCCGGTCGGCGGCCAAGCCGAACAACGCGGCGGTCAGCAGCGGGAAGGCGATCAGCACCAGGATCGACGTAACCAGGATGTTCCACGTGAAGATCGGCATCCGGAACATCGTCATACCCGGTGCGCGCATGCAGACCACGGTGGTGATCATGTTGACCGCGCCGAGGATGGTGCCCAGACCGGCGACGGCCAAGCCCATGATCCACAGGTCGCCGCCCACGCCGGGCGAGTGGATGGCGTCGGTCAGCGGGGTGTAGGCGGTCCAGCCGAAGTCGGCGGCGCCGCCGGGAGTGATGAAGCCCGCCGTCGCGATCAGCGCGCCGAACAGGAACAACCAGAACGAGAAGGCGTTCAGCCGGGGGAACGCCACGTCGGGGGCACCGATCTGCAGCGGCAGCACCAGGTTGGCGAAGCCGAACACGATCGGGGTGGCATAGAACAGCAGCATGATCGTGCCGTGCATGGTGAACAGCTGGTTGAACTGCTCATTCGACAGGAACTGCAGGCCCGGCGCGGCCAACTCCGTGCGCATCAGCAGCGCCAGCAGCCCGCCGATCAGGAAGAACGCGAAGCACGTGACGCAGTACATGATGCCGATCAGCTTGTGATCGGTGGTGGTGATCAATTTGTAGACGAGGTTCCCCTTGGGACCCATCCGGGCCGGGTAGGGACGGACGGCCTCGAGTTCTGCCCGCGGGGGCGCTTCGGCTGTCAACAGCTCCTCCAAACATCCATCCGGACAGGGGCCCACAATCCGTACCGGGCCGCGATCCCCGGTACTTACGTGAATCTTAGCCCGCGATCAGGTTGGCGGAAGGTCTGGTCCTACAAACTGTCGTAATTGGTCCGCCGGCGCTCGGTCCACCACCCGGCTCGGCTGCTCTGAGCAGGCCGGATGTTAACGTCGAACATATGCAACCCGGCGGCTCGCGACCCTGCCTGGCCGTCGTGATCCTGGCCGCTGTCGTGCTGACCTGCGGCGGCTGCGGCGCTGATGATCCCTCTGCCGCGACCTCGCGATCCCTGGTCAACCCCACCACCCAGATCGCCGGCGCCGGTGTGCTCGGCAACGACCGCAAGCCCGACGAGTCGTGCGCGCGGGACGCGGCCGCACCCGATCCCGGACCCCCGATCCGCGCGGCGCGCAACGCCGCGGGCAGCACCCCGGATGAGGCCAAAGTGCCGGCGGACCCGCAGCGCATCGTGGTGCTCTCCGGTGATCAGCTCGACGCGTTGTGCGCGCTGGGCCTGCAATCACGGGTGGTCGGCGCCGCGTTGCCCGACGGGGTTCCGAACCAACCCGCCTACCTGGGCAAAGTGCTGCACGACGTGCCGGGGGTCGGACCCCGCAGTGCGCCCGACTTGAAGGCGATCGCCGCAGCGCACCCGGACCTGATCCTGGGCTCCGTCGCGCTGACGCCGGCGTTGTATCCGCAGTTGGCGGCGATCGCCCCGACGGTGTTCACCCGCGCACCCGGGGCGGCCTGGCTGGACAACCTGCGCGGGGTCGGCGCCGCGACTGCCCGCAGCGGCGCGGTGAACGCCTTGGTCGACGGTTTCACCCAGCGCGCCACCGACGTCGGCGTCAAGCACGACTCGGCCCACTATCAGGTGTCGGTGGTCCAACTGACCGCCACTACGCTGCGGGTCTACGGCGCCAGCAACTTCCCGGCCAGCGTGCTCGCCGCGGTCAAGGTGGACCGGCCCGGACCGCAGCGATTCACCGACAAGCCCTACCTGGAGTTCGGCGCCACCGACGCCGACCTGGCCAAAGATCCGGACCTGTCGGCCGCCGACGGTGACATCATCTATGTGTCGTTCGCGTCGCAGGAGGCCACCGACCGCGCCGCCAGCGTGCTGGACAGCGGTCCGTGGCGCAAGCTGGGCGCCAACCGCGACAACCGGGTCTTCGTCGTCAACGACGAGGTCTGGCAGACGGGCCAGGGCCTGATCGCCGCTCGGGGCATCGTGAGTGATCTGCGCTGGGTCAACGCCCCGATCAACTAATCGTCTCTGCGTTGACGCTGCGCCCACGGCGCAGAAATGCGAGAAGCGTGTGACCTCACCGCAGAGCCGATGCGGGCCGATCGCGGTCTTCGCCCACCCAGCCCAGTTGGCCAAAAACCCTTACCTTAGCTAAGCTTTTCGGGAGAGACTCAGATCTGAAGAGGGATACCGCACATGAGCACTGTTTCCGCCTACGCCGCCACGTCGGCCACAGAACCACTGACCAAGACCACCATCGAGCGCCGTGACCCGGGCCCGCATGACGTCGCGATCGACATCAAGTTCGCCGGCATCTGCCACTCCGACATCCACACCGTCAAGGCCGAATGGGGCGAACCCAACTACCCGGTGGTTCCCGGACACGAGATCGCCGGCGTGGTGACCGCCGTCGGCGACGAGGTGACCAAGCACAAGGTGGGCGACCATGTCGGCGTCGGCTGCATGGTCAACTCCTGCGGGCAGTGCAGCAGCTGTCAGGCCGGGCTCGAGCAGTACTGCAAGAAGGGCGCGACCTTCACCTACAACTCCATCGATAAGGACGGCACACCCACGCAGGGCGGTTACAGCCAGGCGGTGGTGGTCGACGAGAACTTCGTGGTCCGCATTCCCGACTCGCTCCCCCTGGACGCCGCGGCGCCGCTGCTGTGCGCGGGTGTCACGTTGTTCTCGCCGCTGCGGCACTGGAAGGCCGGCAAGGACACGCGTCTTGCCATCATCGGCCTGGGCGGCCTGGGCCACATGGGCGTCAAGCTGGGTGCGGCGATGGGCGCCGAGGTGACCGTGCTGTCGCAGTCACTGAAGAAGATGGAAGACGGATTGCGGCTGGGTGCGAGCAACTACCACGCCACCTCCGATCCGGCGACCTTCAAGAAGTTGCGCAGCAGCTTCGACCTGATCCTGAACACTGTCTCGGCGAACCTCAACCTGGGCCAGTACCTGAACCTGCTCGACGTGGACGGCACCATGGTGGAACTCGGCATCCCCGAGCACCCCATGGAGGTGCCGGCGTTCGGGCTGGCGTTGGCGCGGCGCAGCCTGTCCGGGTCCAACATCGGCGGTATCGCCGAGACCCAGGAGATGCTCGATTTCTGCGCCGAACACAACGTCACGCCCGAAATCGAGGTCATCGCACCGGATTACGTCAACGAAGCCTACGAGCGAGTGCTGGCCAGCGACGTGCGCTACCGCTTCGTGATCGACATCTCACGCATGTGAGGCAGCCGCCTCGGCGGCTTCCCCGTATTCGTCACTGGCATCGACCTCGCTGACGTCGACGCCGGCCAGCGGCCAACCGGCCGCAGCCAACCGGGCGGCCACTCGGGCGATGTTCTCAGGGCCGGCGTCGCGGTGGGTGGTCTCGGTGATGGATTCGGCGATCTCGGTGCGGTCGATCACGCCGTCGGCCAGGTACGGCGATCCGTCTGCGGTGATGTGGGCAACCACCTCGTTGAGTTGCTCCTCGGTCAGCGGGGTGCTGCGCAGCAGTGCGAACAGCGCGACGCGATCCGTCGCGGGAACCCCTTCGGGATAGCTGAGCTGCAACCACCGCAGCACAGCATTGAGGAAGCTGACCGGAGAGAACGTGGGTTTCGCCAGATTGTTCACGCCCACAGTCTCACGACGGCCCGCCGCCGGCGCCACCGGCGAGGGCACGCCCCGGCGACATTTCACGCGGCGTTCACGACCTGCACACCTGCGTTTCGCAGTCGCGGGCGCCCAGGAGTGCGGGCCGGAGCAAGATAGCGGACGTGAGTTGGACACGACGCGAAGGAAGGGCGCCGGCCGGCGCATCGCTGGCCGGTGAAGCGCTGCACGCGGCACTGGAAGACGCTGTGCGCGCACAGCATCCCCAGCTGACCGACGTCCGGTTGGAGCGAGCAACCGCGGCCGACGAGGATCCCACCTCGGGCAGCCGGTGGTACGTGGTCACCTACCTGGCCGACGACGGCCTGGGCAGCAGCACCCGCGGGGAATGAACCGGGCAGACACCGGGTTCGAGGAAATATGACGGCGACACCTGACACCGAGACCTTCGCGGCGGCCTGGCAGCGCTGGCACGACGAGCGGGAACGCTACTTCGCCGACCCGCTGGGCTGGGTGAGCCTCACCGGGTTGTATTGGCTCACCGGGGAATTCCAGGATGTCGCGGATCTCCCGGGTCGCTGGCGGGCCGACGCGGACGCGGTGTACGTGCAGGGCATCGACGGCGCCGATCGGCTCGAGCCTGTCGAGGGCGCACCGGGATTGCTCGTCGACGCCGGGGATCGGCGCATCGAAGTCATTCGCCGGACCGGTTCGGCCGCGTTGCGGGTGCACGACCCGAAGTCGCCGCACCTGCAGGCCTACACCGGCATCCCCACCTATGCGCCGGACGAAAGATGGTCAGTGTCAGGCACATTCACCCCGTACGAGCAACCTCGCACCGTGACGACCGGCGCCGTCGTCGAAGGACTCGAACACCGTCTCAATGCGGTGGGCGTCATCGACTTCGAACTCGGCGGCGTCGCTCAGCAACTCGTCGCGTTCGGCGCGGCCTCAGGAGCGCTGCAGGTGCTGTTCACCGATGCCACCAGCGGCGTGACCACATACCCGGGCGCCCGGTCGCTGTCGATCGCCGAACCGGCACCCGACGGCAAGGTGACACTCGACTTCAACCGGGCGGCGAACCTGCCCTGCTCCTTCACCGACTATGCGACGTGCCCGGTGGCACCGCCGCAGAACAGGCTCTCGGTGGCAGTCGAGGCGGGCGAGCAGAACCCGCGCTGAGCTACCTCAGAAGTCCCAGTCCTCGTCTTCGGTGACCACGGCCTTGCCGATCACGTAGCTCGACCCCGAGCCGGAGAAGAAGTCGTGGTTCTCGTCAGACACCTGGCCAGAGCGGCGCAACGGACTCTCACCTGCAAAAATACCCACCTCCTGACACCTGCCGATACCTGTAACTATCGGCAAAGTGTGGGCAAAATGTGGGCACGGATCGTCGGCCAGGAAGATCCACTCCGTCTTCCATGGGACAGTCACCGGATCCGAAGCTCAGTAAATATCTCCCTGGATACAGCAGACTCCAAAGCTACGGTTCTGAGACGAGATTTCCGTCTTGGCCAGATCCGGTCGAGGGGCGTTGGACGACTCTCGGGGTTGCCGAGCTGAGTGATCAGTAGGTGTGCGCCCGTTTGCCTGGCGCACCTGACGCAACGTCGACTCGACACGGCGCACCGCCAGCGCACGGGCCTCCTCGATCACCCTGGCCTCGGCTTGGCGGCGCGCCGAATACGTCATCCCTGCTCGTCCAATGGCCCGCAGATCTTCGTTGGCCGAGTGGGCGATCCGGTGCAGGTCGGCTTTGAGATAGCTTGCGAGGGATTCGGTTTCGATACTGCGGTGCGATAACGCGACAGGCCACAGGCCTCCGATCACCCAGGGCGCGCAATCGGGCGGAGCGTTGAACGGGGGTACCGTCAGGCTCTCCTGGGTGGCCCGGCGGAGGCGCTGGCGCGCCGTTACCCGACTGAGGATCCCCACTTGCCAAGCGTAACGGCATCTGCCCGCAGCGCCCGACTCAACATTCTCGCCGTAATGTGCCCCGCTCCTCGGTAAGCTTCACCGGCTAAGGGGAAGTGTTCGTGAGGGGACCGGTGTGACAGATCAGGTGCTGCAAGCGGATTTGGATGCTTTGGGTCGATTGCACCCAGAACTGACGGTATTGGCCGCGCAAGTGGCCCAGGGAGTACCGCATGAGATCCCTACCGGGGGGACAGTGGATGCCGGGGCGGTGCCGTCGCTGGCAGCCGCCCAGGAGATGTCAACCCGCACCCTGCCGGTCGTCCAAGTGATGGTGGCGGCTCGGGTCAGCAAGCTCGCCGACATGATCGAACTGGCCCGCCAAGGCTTCATCACTAGCGACGAACAGCTCCTGACGGCGGTCAACACGCTTCCCACTCTGCAGCGCCCCTCACCCCGTCCCTAAGCAGCTCTGTTCGTCAATGCCGACCAAGTCGCAGATCCTGCACACCGATCCACACCGGGTTCTCGATTTGATCGACGGCTGGAAGTCCACCGCTGCCGCCCTGGAACAGCACGCCGAAGACTACCTCCGCCGTGTTCAGCGCCCCGGAGGTTCATCCTGGGAGGGACGGACTGCCGAAGCGGCCCAGGCCCGCGCCAGCCAGGACCTTCAAGCGGTGGTCGGTGTCCGCGAAGCCGTAGACGCCGCAGCCCAGCGGATCAGCAACACGGTCAGCTCCAAGCTGATGCCGCCCCTGACCAATGCCAAGCACATCATCGAGAACGCTGAGTCCCACGCGGGCGTGCACGTCAACGAAGACTTATCGATCAGCTACACCCCACCGGAAGGCACCAGCAAGGATTCCGCCGACGCCAACGCCAAGACCGTCGCCGCCGCCGAGGCCGAACTCAAGGCCGAAGCCACTAAATGGTGGGCCGCCGAGAACGAGGTCGCCACCCAGATCCGGGACGCAGAATCCAGCATCGGCAACAACCTCAACTTCGGGGCCGCCCTGTTCGATCCCCACCGGGCGATGCCGCCGACTCGTCCTCCTGGACCACCGCCCGGCGCGCAACAGGCTGTCTATCCGCCGATCCCGACCGAGCCGCAAACAGGTGAACCCACCGGGCTCGCAGACCTGCTCGGGGCCGGAGGTGCAGAACCGGGAAACGGTCCACCAGGGTTGCGCGACATGTTAATGCCGTCTCCAGCGCCCGGACCCAATGGCAAAGAAGATAGTCGGCATCCGCCAGGCAGCCTCCGCGAAGCGTATAGCCAGCTGTTGCAACCCGGTGCGGCACGCCCTACCCTGCCGCAGCCATCACCGCAGGAACTTGAGGCCGCCAAGAGCATCATCCGCGAGGCACTCCGCCAAGAGGGCGTGCCACCAGAGCAAATCGAACAGCGACTCAACGCGGTTGTTGCCCAAGCGCAGGCCTGGGGGTACGGCCACCACAACCTCACTCCTCAACCGCAATCACGCGGGCCAGCGCCACCAGGCCCTGGCTTCGCCGAAGCATTCGGAGACCGCTGGCGTGCCAACGAAAGGATGATCCACAACCTGCTCGGGGTGGGCGGGCCCGGAGACCCGGGCGTCCTCCAGTCCTGGGCCGGGCTTGCGAAAGGTCTAGCTCAACAATTCAGCGATCCCCTCGGTATGCCCGCGGCAGCAATCAGAAACGAGGTCACCGGGTTCCTCGACTCACCGAGTCCTGCCTATTACGCAGGAGGCCACGCAGCCGACGCGGCAATGACCGCACCGACCCTTCTCTTCGGTGGCGAAGGAGCAATGGTGCGGGCCGGACTTCCCGCCGAAATCGTCACCGAAGGCGGGGCACCTCTAGCTGTCCTGCGCGGCTGGGATCCTGTAGGCGGACTGTCATGGCACGACTTTGAGACTCAGTTCGGCATTCCGGGAGCACGTCCCTGGCCGCCGAATGATGGGTTCCCCCCTGGCTACGTCCCGCAACCCGCCCATTTACCCGAAGGAACGATTATTGACCGCTTCGGCTCCCCATTTGGTCAGTACCTTGCACCCGATGGCACTCCTTTCGCAGATCGTGCGCTGATGCCAGAATCGGTGGGAGGCAACTACAACCGCTACATGGTGACCTCTGAGCCTTTGCCTCCGGGATGGAGAATTGTGGAAGGGCCGGTAGCACCGTGGTTCGGCCAGACGCCGTCGCCGAGCGCCCGGCAATACATGATCTTGGCTCCTGACGGGGTAAGACCGACTGTTGATGAATTAGTGAGGTTAGGCATTCTGGACAACTACGGACCGCCCCTTGGACGCTAAATCAGACGATCTGCAGTACGAGATCAACCGGTTATCAGAAATATTAGGCGTGCGCCCGATGCCAGTAGGTTTGAGGACAAATGATGATCTGAACATCTTCGTGGCTGATGACGGTTCCTATCACTTTACTTACTACGAGCGCGGCAAACTCGGCTTCGACCGTGCAGGCAGCCTCGACGATCTTCTGTATTGGTATTGCCAAAGCGTTGTCAGCACTCAAGCCGCCAAACGGGTCGGAGATCGAGCGGAGCGTTTCAGGTACGAGTACCAAGTGCTCAGCGAATTAAGTGTCGATTGGGCAAAGAGAAACGTCCGCGAGACGGCTGACATGTTTCGCAGGTACGGAAAAGTTCAGGATATTGCCTTACTACCCGACATCGGCGAGACCCTATAGCGGTTCAATTAACTAGCTACAGCTATATGGTGAGGCGGCGGGTTCCTCGGCCTGTCTGAAAAGCGGGCCTCTGCGCCTCGTCCAGCCGGTAGCCGCCGAGCACCAGGACCACGGCAACGACCACCGAGATGGAGCAGGAGCCTCGAACCTCTGCCCGTAGTCCTCGTCCGGGAGCCCAGGAAGCGACCCGATCATCTCGTCGACATCGTCGCCTGGCTCTTCCTCGCCGTCAGCGCCCGTTCCGGCGTCATCGTCGCCGCAGGTCGTGGCCGAGTCCGCTTCCTCCTCCCCGCCCTCGATAGGCTGGACCGCCTCCTTGTCGCTCGTGCGATCGCCACTCGCAAGAAG
The DNA here is from genome assembly GCF_059813065.1 of Mycobacterium sp. NGS24. NCBI lineage: Bacteria > Bacillati > Actinomycetota > Actinomycetes > Mycobacteriales > Mycobacteriaceae > Mycobacterium > Mycobacterium sp. NGS24. The sequence goes on along the minus strand of NZ_JCALDW010000008.1, from coordinate 3,544 downwards.
GTAATTTTCGATGCGACCCACGTCAGCCAATTCGATGCGGCTAGGTGTACTCATCGCACACCGTCCAAGGCATTGATGCCGACGTCGATTTGGCTGCGCAGCCGCTTCAATCGTGCAACGTGATTCGTGCGCGTGAGCGCAGAGTCCTGGTAGGCAGCGGCGAGTTGCTGCGTACTAGTAGCAAGGCGCTCGGCCAGCCGCCGTGCACGGTCTTCAAGCCCCGTCAAATCACCGCTGACGGCCTCGCGCAGCTGACGAGCCTGTCGGGCTGCGGGGCTGGCGTGGGCGGTCATGCCGACACTTCCTGCGCTGCGACCCATGCGTCGACGTCGCTCCACCGGTAGCGGACAGAGCGTCCGAGCCGGACAAACTTCGGCCCTTTACCCTCAAAACGCAATCGGATCAATTGATTGCTGGTAGTGCCGAGAAACTCAGCCACTTGGGCAGTCTTGACCAACGGTTCGCGCTCGCGACTGCCTGTGCGATTGGTGGTCATATAACGTCCTCTCAATTCGCAAACCGCAAATTTTCTGCGGTTGTTGAGAGACACGCTACGACACGATTCAGACCCCTGAGTCAGGCCGAAACATGTTGTGCTACAGGGTGACTATAGCTTTTCGTCGCTCGGACGTAGTCGCGCTGAGGTATGGCGAGTTATGACCTGCGTATTTACGTGCTCCCAACGATTGAGAAAACGTCTTAAGATAGCAATTTTCCTTATGAACTTGCCAAACCGCTATAGGTAATTAGGTGCTCGCTTGATGCTTCGTTACCGTTTCTGTCCGGGCTTTGTCCAAGGCAACAGCGACCCCTTCCAAGTCATCGTCGAACAGGTCGGCGTATAAGTCCAGCGTCATGGCGGCGCTGGCGTGACCAAGCATCCGCTGCACCGCCTTCACGTTGGCGCCGAGCTGAGACCGCCAGCGAGGCGGCAGTGTGCCGCAAGTCGTGCGGCGTCACCCGAGGCACCTTAGACGCGGTGACCGCCTTGGCGAGCCACCCAGACACGGGGTGCGGGCGGCGCACATGATCGCCATCGCCGAACAAGAGGTCTCCCCTGCCCTTCTCCTCGCACTGGCGCGCTAGCAGCGGCACCAGGAACTCCGGCAGCGGGATTGAACGCTGCTTGTGCGACTTGGGCGTACCGACATGGATGCTGTTGCCCGACTGCACGGCGTTCTCATGGATTACGGCACGCTTGCGCAACAGATCCAGGTCCGCCACCCGCAGGCCGATGGCTTCACCCCAGCGCATCCCGGTGTATGCCAGCAGCAACACCAGAGTCCTGTACTCCCCCGCTGCGTCGGCCAGGTCGTTAACGTGCCGATGGGTCAGGTACACCGGCCTCTTGCGCGAGGTCTTGGGAAGCTTCAGACCGGCTGCCGGATTCTTAGGGATCAGGTTGTCGGTCACGGCGTCGGCGAGGATTTGGGACAGCACGTAGTGGGCGCGCTTAATCGCAGCGGGACCGAGGGCCTTGGTGCTCTCGGTGGCCTGGCCCAGCTCAGTCATCCATCCCTGAACGGCGGTCGGCTTGATGTCGCCGAGCGCCACCTGGCCCCAGCGTGGTTTGACCCGCATGCGCCAACTCGTCTCCATGACGGCGTAACCGGACGGCTTGAGGTAACCCTTCTGCCGGTCGAGCCAGGCCTGCCCGAGGTCGTCGAGCGTCCTGCGGGCATCAGCAGGGTTAACGTACTCGCCCTTGAACTTGGCCACCTCGACGGTGTTGGCGAACCGCTGGGCATCGCGCTTGGTTCTGAACCCGCGCTTATCAGTCTGCCGATTGTCCGGCGTGCGGTACCTAACGCGGTAGCGCTTACCCTGCTTGGTCTCGTAAGCCTGCACGACCGCCATGCCCACAACGGTAATTCGAATGTGGGCAAAATGTGGGCAAGAGTACCGCTACGCCGGGAAAGGCGCGGGCGCATTGAGTTAGCTGACGATGCACACACCGCAATTGTTAAAGCTCTGAACTGTGCCGTTAGAAGTTCCAGTCCTCGTCCTCCGTGACAACGGCTTTGCCGATCACGTAGCTCGACCCGGACCCGGAGAAGAAGTCGTGGTTCTCGTCGGCGTTGGGTGACAACGCGGACAGGATCGCTGGGTTGACGTCGGTCTCGTCGCGCGGGAACAGCGCTTCGTAGCCCAGGTTCATCAGCGCCTTATTTGCGTTGTAGCGCAGGAACTTCTTGACGTCCTCGGTCAGGCCTACCTCGTCGTAGAGGTCCTGGGTGTACTCCACTTCGTTGTCGTACAGCTCGAAGAGCAACTCGTAGGTGTAATCCTTGAGTTCCTGCTGCGTGGCCGCATCCTCCAACGCCAGACCGCGCTGGTACTTGTAGCCGATGTAGTAGCCGTGTACGGCCTCGTCGCGGATGATCAGCCGGATCATGTCGGCGGTGTTGGTCAGCTTGGCCCGGCTCGACCAGTACATCGGCAGGTAGAAACCGGAGTAGAACAGAAAGCTCTCCAGCAACGTCGAGGCCACCTTGCGCTTGAGCGGCTGGTCACCGCGGTAGTACTCGAGCACGATCTCGGCTTTGCGCTGCAGGTTGGGGTTTTCCTCCGACCAGCGGAACGCGTCGTCGATCTCGGCGGTCGAGCACAGCGTGGAGAAGATCTGGCTGTAGCTCTTGGCATGCACCGACTCCATGAACGCGATGTTGGTGTACACCGCTTCCTCGTGCGGGGTCAGCGCATCCGGAATCAGGCTGACCGCACCCACGGTGCCCTGAATGGTGTCCAGCATGGTCAGACCCGTGAACACCCGCATGGTGAGCTGCTTCTCGTTGGCGGTCAGCGTGCCCCAGGACGGGATGTCGTTGGACACCGGGACCTTCTCCGGCAGCCAGAAATTACCGGTCAACCGGTCCCACACTTCGGCGTCTTTGTCGTCTTGCAGGCGGTTCCAGTTGATCGCCGAGACGCGGTCGATCAGCTTTGCATTTCCAGTCACGCCGAACTCCACTTCACCGAAACGAATAGGGCTGTGTTGCTTAGGCCACAGACACTACCCCTGGGGTCCAACAAGCCGTGGCAACACAAGAACTTGTGTTGGGGGCGTGTCGCTACGTCGGCTGCAGAATCAACTGAACTGCGCGTTCGGGCTGGTCCCAGTGTGGAAAATGCCCACAATCCTCGAACCAGTGCAGCGTCGCATCCGGGAAGGCCCGCTGGGCCCGCTCGGCCTGGCGCGGCGAGGTCACCCGGTCGTTGCGTCCCCAGCCGATCACCACCCGGCCGTTGACCGAGCCACCCGCTTGCTTGGGACCGTGCACCAACGCGCTCAGCGCCTCGTCCAGCCGCGTCGCGCGAGCAAAGCTGCGCAGTTCCTGCAGGACCAGTGCGGGCGGCAGTCGCCACGGCTTGGCCGAGAACTGCAACAGCAGCGCCGTGCGCCCGACCCTGCTGCGCGTCAGAGCGGGCAGCAGCGGTTGGATCCGGCGCACCAGCGCGATGGACGCACCCACCGTCGCGCCGAACACCCTCACCTCGGTATCGGTCCAGAACCCACCGGGATCCAGCGCCACCATCGTTCCGG
>NZ_JCALDW010000007.1:0-241630 GCF_059813065.1 Mycobacterium sp. NGS24 | reverse complement strand
TCGTCACCACCACCAGTGACCCCGTCGTCACGGTCAGCGGCATGGTCACCAACATCGGCGACCGCCCGGTGCACGACGTCATGGTGCGCCTCGAGCACGCCGGCGCCATCTCGACGTCGGCCGCCCTGCGCACGTCGCTGGACGGGGACACCGACCAATTCGAGCCGGCCGCGGACTTCCTGACCGTGTCCCCGGAACTGCAACGCGGCCAACAGGCCGGGTTCATCCTGTCCGCCCCGCTGCGCTCACTGACCAAGCCGTCGCTGGCCGTCGACAAACCCGGCATCTTCCCGGTGCTGGTCAACGTCAACGGGACGCCCGACTACGGCGCGCCCGCCCGTCTGGACAACGCGCGATTCCTGCTTCCGGTGGTCGGCATCCCGCCCGACAAGGGCGCTGACATCGAAGCGGCCGTGGCGCCCGAAACCGCCAAGCCGGTGTGGCTGACCATGCTGTGGCCGCTGGCCGACCGGCCCCGGCTGGCCCCCGGCGTCCCCGGCGGCACCATTCCAGTGCGACTGGTCGACGACGACCTGGCCAACTCGCTGGCCACCGGCGGGCGCCTGGACACCCTGCTCGCCGCTGCCGAGCTCGCGACCAGCCGCGATGTGGATCCCGACGGGGCGGTGGGCCGGGCGTTGTGCCTGGCCGTGGACCCGGATCTGCTCGTCACCGTCAATGCGATGACCGCCGGCTACGTGGTGTCCGACTCGCCGGACGGCCCCGCGCAGCTGCCGGGCAGACCGACCCATCCGGGCACCGGCCAGGCGGCAGCGAATCTGTGGCTGAGCCGGTTGCGGGCGCTGGCGCACCGCACCTGTGTGGTGCCGCTGCCCTACGCCCAGGCCGACCTGGACGCCCTGCAACGGGTCAACGACCCCGGGCTGAGTTCCACCGCCACGGCCGGGACCGCGGACATCGTGGATCGGATCCTGGACGTCGCCTCGGTGCGCGGCGCCGCCCTGCTGCCCGACGGCCCGCTCACCGGTCGTGCGGTCACCCTGCTCGACGCCAACGACAGCACGGTCGCGGTCGCCGCCGCGGATCCGCCCGAACAGGACGCCAACACCGCGACCGGCAGCGTCGACATCACGCCGCGCCGGCTGGCGACCCGGGTGGTGACCGCGCCGTTCGACCCGGCGATCGGTGCCGCGCTGGCCGCAGCCGGCAGCAACCCGATCGTGCCCACCTATCTGGACCCGTCGCTGTCGGTGCACATCAACCACGACTCGGCCACCGCGCGGCGCCAGGACGCGCTGGGCGCGATGCTGTGGCGCAGCGTGTCGCCCGACATCGCACCGCGCACCCAGATCCTGGTTCCCCCGGCGTCGTGGACGCTGCCCGGCGACGACGCGCAGCTCATCCTGACCGCCCTGGCCACCGCGATCCACTCCGGGCTGGCCGTGCCGCGGCCCCTGCCGGCCCTGATCGCCGAGGCGGCCGCACACACCGAGCCTCCTCAGCCGCCGGGGAACTACCCGTCGGCGCGGGGCCGGATCGGCGACGACATCACCGTCCAGGTCGCCGGCCAGGTCACCCGGCTCTCCAAGCTGACCTCGGCATTGATGACCGACGAGCGCACCGGTCTGACCGGCGTGCAGTACACCGCGCCGCTGCGCGAGGACATGCTGCGCGCCCTGAGCCAGTCGGCGCCCCCGGACACCCGCAACGGGCTGGCCCAGCAACGGTTGCTGGTGGTGGGCACCACGATCGACGACTTTTTCCGGGCCGTAACGATCGTCAACCCCAGCGGCTCTTACACGCTGGCAACCGAGCACAGCCCGCTGCCGCTGGCGCTGCACAACGACCTCGCGGTACCGATCCGGGTGCGGCTGCAGGTCAACGCCCCGCCCGGGATGACTGTCACCGACATGGGTCAGATCGAGCTGCCCCCGGGGTATCTGCCGCTGCGGGTACCGATCGAAGTCAATTTCACCCAGCGGGTCGCCATCGACGTCGGGCTGCGCACCCCGGACGGCACCGCCCTGGGCGAGCCGGTGCGGTTGTCGGTGCATTCCAACGCCTACGGCAAGGTGCTGTTCGCGATCACCCTCACCGCGGCGGCCGTACTGGTGCTGCTGGCCGGCCGGCGGCTGTGGCACCGGTTCCGCGGCCAGCCCGACCGCGCCGACCTGGACCGCCCGGACCCGCCCCCGCCCGCGCGCCGCCCCGAACCCCCACCGCAGGCGATCGATCGTCGGGTCCACGAAGAGCATCGCGTATGAAGCACGCACCCCGGCGGGTGCAACCACCGCCGCAGCGGTCGCCGCTATCTCAGCCACGCTCCCCGGTGCCGCCGCCGGGTCTGCCGCCGCGCCCCGGATGGACCCCGACCCAAGCGCCCCGTCCGCAGCCGCGCCCGCGACGCGAAGAACTGTCCGACGCCGCGATGGTGAAGCGGTCCTGGGGCATGGCGTTCGCGACGCTGATCAGCCGCCTCACCGGCTTCGCCCGGATCGTGCTGCTCGCCGCGATCCTCGGCGCGGCGCTGTCCAGTTCGTTCTCGGTGGCCAACCAGCTGCCCAACCTGGTCGCCGCGCTGGTGTTGGAGGCGACGTTCACCGCGATCTTCGTGCCGGTGCTGGCCCGGGCCGAACAGGACGACCCCGACGGCGGTGCGGCGTTCGTGCGCCGGCTGGTCACTCTGGCCACCACCCTATTGATCCTGGCCACGGCGCTGTCGGTGGCGGCCGCCCCGCTGTTGGTGCGGCTGATGCTGGGCCGCAATCCCGAGGTCAGCGCATCCCTGACCACTGCCTTCGCCTACCTGTTGTTGCCCCAGGTGCTGGTCTACGGGCTGTCCTCGGTGTTCATGGCCATCCTGAACACCCGCAACATCTTCGGCCCGCCGGCCTGGGCGCCGGTGGTGAACAACGTGGTCGCGATCGCCACCCTGGGCATCTACCTGGCCGTCCCCGGTGAACTCTCGGTCGACCCGGTCGAGATGGGCAACCCCAAACTGCTGGTGCTCGGCATCGGCACCAGCCTGGGGGTGTTCGCCCAAACCGCGGTGCTGCTGGTGGCGATCCGGCGCCAGCGGATCAGCCTGCGACCGCTGTGGGGAATCGACGAGCGACTCAAACGGTTCGGCACCATGGCCGCCGCCATGGTGCTGTACGTCCTGATCAGCCAGCTGGGCCTGGTGGTCGGCAATCAGATCGCGAGCACCGCGGCCGCGTCCGGCCCGGCGATCTACAACTACACCTGGCTGGTGCTGATGCTGCCGTTCGGCATGGTCGGGGTGACGGTGCTGACGGTGGTGATGCCGCGGCTGAGTCGCAACGCCGCGGCAAACGACACCCCGGCGGTGCTGGCCGACCTGTCGCTGGCCACCCGGCTGACCATGATCACGCTGATCCCGACGGTGGCGTTGATGACGGTCGGCGGACCTGCGATGGGTAGTGCACTGTTCGCCTACGGACACTTCGGCCAGGTCGATGCGGGCTACCTGGGTGCGGCGATCGCGCTGTCGGCGTTCACCTTGATCCCGTACGCGCTGGTGCTGCTGCAGCTGCGGGTGTTCTACGCGCGCGAGGAACCGTGGACACCGATCGTGGTGATCATCGTCATCACCTCGGTGAAGATCGCCGGCTCGGTCCTTGCGCCGCACCTGACGAGCAACAAGGAACTGGTCGCCGGTTACCTCGGGACAGCTAACGGGCTGGGGTTTCTGGCCGGCGCGCTGGTCGGTCACCTGCTGTTGCGCCGCAGCCTGCGACCCGAGGGCGGCCGGCTGATCGGTCTGGCCGAGGTGCGCACCATCCTGGTGACGATTGCGGCCTCGCTGCTGGCCGGCCTCATCGCACACGTCGCCGACCGGCTGCTGGGCCTGGACCAGCTGACCGCGCACGGTGGCATGGGTTCGCTGTTGCGCCTGGTGGTGTTGACGATGATCATGGTCCCGATCCTGGCCGCGGTCATGCTCGGCGCGCAGGTCCCCGAGGCCAGGGCCGCGTGGGACGCGATTCAGCGCCGGACGCGGCGACACCGCGTCCAGGTGCCTCCGGGCAAGGCCGCAGTGTCGTCTGGGCGTCCCCCGGTCACGTACCCTGAGCAAAGAAATCTGTCCCGGCCTGGGAAGAATGCGGTGCCGATCCAGCGCAAGCCTCCGGCGACCGGGGCCGGCCTGGCGAAAGGAGTGGGGGTGACCGACCGCACATCGGAGAGTTCCTCGGCCGGCGCTCCCCTCGGTTCGAAGGCGGGGCCCCAGGCTGCCGCCCCACGGGCCGACGACTTTCAACCCGACATCCCGCCCAGCCGCGACCGGGGTCCCGCCCGCCACCAGGTCAACGGCGACGTCGGCGCCGAGTCCCGCGGACCGATCCCCTTCGACGCGCCGCGCGAACGTGGGCCAGAACCATCGACGACGCACGACGACGCCAACCTGGTGCCCGGGGCGCGGATCGCCAACGGCCGCTACCGGCTGCTCATCTCGCACGGCGGTCTGCCGCCGCTGCACTTCTGGCAGGCGCTGGACACCGCGCTGGACCGGCAGGTCGCGCTCACGTTCGTCGACCCGGAGGGCGTGCTGCCCGAAGACGTGCTGCAGGAGATCCTGTCGCGCACCCTGCGGCTGAGCCGGATCGACAAGCCCGGCATCGCCCGCATCCTCGACGTCGTGCACACCGGGTCGGGTGGTCTGGTGGTCGCGGAGTGGGTCCGCGGCGGCTCGTTGAAGGAAGTCGCCGACACCTCGCCGTCCCCGGTCGGAGCGATCCGCGCCATGCAGTCGCTGGCCGCGGCCGCCGACGCCGCGCACCGCGCCGGTGTCGCGCTGTCCCTGGATCACCCCAGCCGGGTGCGCCTGTCCGTCGACGGCGATGTGGTGCTCGCCTACCCGGCCACCATGCCCGACGCCAACCCGCAGGATGACATCCGCGGGATCGGCGCATCGCTGTACGCCCTGCTGGTGAACCGCTGGCCGCTGCCGGAGGCCGGGGTGCGCAGCGGACTGGCCCCGGCCGAACGCGACGCCACCGGGCAGGCCGTCGAACCGACCGTCGTCGATCGGGACATCCCGTTCCAGATCTCCGCCGTCGCCGCCCGATCAGTGCAGGAGGACGGCGGAATACGCAGTGCCTCCACGCTTTTGAACCTGCTGCAGCAGGCGACCGCGGTGGCCGACCGCACCGAGGTGCTCAGCCCCATCGAGGACCTGCCCGCCCCCACCGCGCGGCGGCGCAGCGCCGAACCCGGCAGCGAAGCCTACGCCCGCCGTCGGCGCAACCTGCTGATCGGCCTCGGCGCGGGCGCGGCGGTCCTGCTGGTGGCGCTGCTCGTGCTGGCGTCGGTGGTGAGCAAGATCTTCGGCGACGTCGGCAACGGGCTCAAGGGGGACCAACTCGGCCTGAACAACAACCAGCCGACGTCAGCCCCAGAGTCGCCCGGCAGCGCCGCGCCGTCGGGCAGCACCGTCAAGCCCACCAAAGTCACCGTGTTCTCCCCCGAAGGCGACGCCGACGACGTCGCCGGGGCGATGAACGTTATCGACGGCAACCCGGGCACGTCATGGCAGACCGATCCGTATTCCGACCCGGTGCCGTTCCCCGGCTTCAAGAACGGTGTCGGACTGTTGCTGCAGCTGCCCAGAGCGACCGTAGTCGGCACCGTGACGATCGATCTGACCAGCACCGGCACCAAGGTGGAGATCCGCTCCTCGTCGTCGGCGAACCCGTCGAAGTTGAGCGACACCACCGTGCTGACCCCGGCCACCGCGCTCAAACCCGGCCATAACACCATTCAGGTCAACGCCGCCGCTGCCACTTCCAACGTGCTGGTGTGGATCTCCACGCTGGGCACCACCGACGGCAAGAGCCAGACCGCCATCTCCGAGATCACGATCCAAGCCGCTTCCTGAAGTGCCCGGCCGACGCCGATTGGTTACTGTCCGGCGGTGGGTTTCGGCAGGGAGCGCAGCGACGCCGAACTCCTGGCAGCTCATGTCAACGGCGAGCGCCGCGCCTTCGATCAGCTGTTCCGCCGCCACCATCGCCGGTTGTATCAACTGGCGCGGCTGACCAGCGCGACTCGTGAGGACGCCGACGACGCGTTGCAGGACGCCATGCTGTCTGCGCACCGCGGCGCGGGCTCGTTCCGGCACGACGCCGCGGTCAGCTCGTGGCTGCACCGCATCGTGCTCAATGCCTGCCTGGATCGGCTGCGCCGCGCTCAGACCCGTCCGGCGGTGCCGATGCGCGACGAATACCCGGTCCCCGACCGTACGGCCCAGGTCGAGACAGCGATCATGGTGCAGCGGGCCCTGCTGCGGCTGCCGGTCGAGCAACGGGCCACGGTGGTCGCGGTCGACATGTTGGGCTACTCGATCGCCGACACCGCGCGCATGCTCGGGGTGGCTGAGGGGACCGTGAAGAGCCGGTGCGCCCGGGCTCGGGCCCGGCTTGCCCGCCTGCTCGGGTATCTGGACACCGGCCCGGGCGCCGAATTGGCGATGACGGACACTGGGGCGGATGAACGACGCCGACCCGGACCCGCCGCTGACGGTTGAGCTGCTCGCCGACCTGCAGGCGGGTCTGCTCGACGACGACACCGCCGCTGCCCTGCGCCGCCGGATCCGCACCGACCCGCAGGCCGCGGCGACCTTGCAGGCCCTGCACCAGGTGCGCCACGATGTTGCCGCGGTCGGTGACCAACCGGCACCCGAGGCGCCGGCCGAGACCGTCGACGGTGTCGCAGCCGCCCTGCGCTCAGCCCGCGCCGCGCACGCGGCGCGGCCCGCTGTGCCCCCCGCCCGCGTCGTCGCCGGGATTCTGGGGGGGTGCGCCCTGGCCGCCGCGATCGGCGTCGGCACCATGGCGCTGCTCGACGACCCCGCGTCGGAGTCCAGCGTCGGTGCCACCATCAACCGCGTCACCGTCTCCACTCCCGCGCCGGTGATCCCGCTGTCGGACGCGCAGATCGTTGCGTTGCTGAACCGCCCGCCCGATTTCGGCGCGCTCGGCAACCCCGCCCAGCGCGCGTCGTGCCTGAGCGGCCTCGGCTATCCGGCTGCCGCGGAAATCCTGGGCGCCCAGCCGATCGAGGTCAACGCCCGCCCCGGGGTACTGCTGGTGCTGCCCGGGGACACCCCGGCGACTGTGACGGCCTACGCGGTGGCGCAGAACTGCAGCGCCGCCGACACCGGGCTGCTGGCCGACACCGCTGTGCCGCGCGGGTAGGTGTCGTGCGGGAGCTCGGGAACAGCACTGCCTAGGCTGGCGTTCGTAAACTTTGCAGATCCACTTCGTCTTTTGATCGGCTCGCGCTGGAAAGGCCCGCATGACTGCCTCCGCTAACACCATTCACGACGTAATCGTCATCGGTTCCGGTCCGGCCGGCTACACCGCGGCCCTCTACACCGCCCGAGCGCAGCTCAAGCCGTTGGTCTTCGAGGGCACCTCGTTCGGCGGCGCGCTGATGACCACCACCGAGGTGGAGAATTTCCCCGGTTTCCGCGACGGCATCACCGGCCCCGAGCTGATGGACCAGATGCGCGAGCAGGCGCTGCGCTTCGGCGCCGACCTGCGCATGGAAGACGTCGAGTCGGTGGCGCTGGACGGGCCGGTCAAATCCGTGGTGACCGCCGAGGGTGAGATGTTCCGGGCCCGCGCGGTCATCCTGGCGATGGGCGCCGCCGCGCGTTACCTGCAGGTTCCCGGTGAACAGGAACTGCTGGGCCGTGGCGTGAGCTCCTGCGCCACCTGTGACGGGTTCTTCTTCCGCGATCAGGACATCGCCGTGATCGGCGGTGGCGACTCGGCGATGGAGGAAGCGACTTTCCTCACCCGGTTCGCGCGCAGCGTGACCCTGGTGCACCGGCGCGAGGAGTTCCGGGCGTCCAAGATCATGCTCAACCGGGCTATGGCGAACGAGAAGATCACCGTCCTGACCAACAAGGCGGTACTCGGCGTCGAAGGCGACAGCACGGTCACCGGGTTGCGGATTCGCGACAACGTCACCGGTGCCGAAACCACGCTGCCGGTGACCGGGGTGTTCGTCGCCATCGGCCACGAGCCCCGCTCGGCGCTGGTCCGCGGCGCGGTCGACCTCGACCCGGACGGGTACGTCCTGGTCCGGGGACGCACCACCAGCACCTCGTTGGACGGGGTGTTCGCGGCCGGGGACCTGGTGGACCGCACCTACCGACAGGCCATCACCGCGGCCGGCAGCGGTTGCTCGGCCGCGATCGACGCCGAGCGCTGGCTCGCCGAACACGAATCAGCCGGACACGCCGACAGTACCGACACTCTGATTGGAGCCAAGCGATGAGCAATCCGGAGCAGTCCGCCACCATCGAGGTGTCCGACGCGACCTTCCCCACCGCGGTGCTCTCCAGCAGTAAGCCTGTGCTGGTTGACTTTTGGGCGACCTGGTGCGGTCCGTGCAAGATGGTGGCGCCGGTCCTGGAAGAAATCGCCGCCGAACGTTCGGCCGAGCTGACCGTGGCCAAACTGGACGTGGACGCCAATCCGCAGACCGCCGTCGACTTCGATGTGGTGTCCATCCCCACGCTGATTCTGTTCAAGAACGGTGAACCGGTGAAGCGGATCGTCGGCGCCAAGGGGAAGGCGGCGCTGCTGCGCGAGCTGTCCGAGGCGGTGCCCGGGCTCAGCTGAGAGTCGGATCGCCGGACGAAACGGGTCCCCGATTGGCCTGGGGTTTTCCCGATATCGGCGAGGATCTGCGACAATACCGGTTAACTGCGCTGCCTATTGGCAGTGGTGACAATTAGTTCCGGAGGACCCTTGGTATGCCGAGTCCGCGCCGCGAAGACGGCGACGCGCTGCGCTGTGGTGACCGCGGCGCCGCTGTCACCGAAATCCGGGCCGCGCTGGCCGCACTGGGAATGCTGGACAATTTTGACGAAGATCTGAACACCGGCAGCCACGTCGCGGTCGACGTCTTCGACGGCGAGTTGGACCACGCAGTGCGGGCATTCCAGCAGCACCGCGGACTGCTGGTGGACGGCGTTGTCGGCGAGGCCACCTACCGGGCGTTGAAGGAAGCTTCCTACCGTCTCGGCGCCCGCACGCTGTATCACCAATTCGGGGCTCCGCTCTATGGTGACGATGTCGCGACCCTGCAGGCGCGTCTGCAGGACCTCGGCTTCTACACCGGTCTGGTGGACGGCCACTTCGGTCTGCAGACCCACAATGCGCTGATGTCCTACCAACGGGAATACGGCATGTCCGCCGACGGCATCTGCGGCCCAGAAACGTTGCGGTCCTTGTACTTTCTCAGTTCCCGGGTCAGCGGCGGTTCGCCACACGCGATCCGGGAAGAAGAACTCGTCCGACGGTCCGGACCCAAGCTGTCCGGCAAGCGGATCATCATCGACCCGGGCCGCGGCGGCAACGACCACGGCCTGATCAGCTACGGACCGGACGGTCCGATCAGCGAAGCAGACGTGTTGTGGGACTTGGCAAGTCGGCTCGAAGGCCGGATGACCGCGATCGGTATGGAGACGTTCCGCTCCAGACCACACGACCACAGCCCGTCGGACGCCGAGCGTGCGGCCATCGCGAATTCCGTTGGGGCAGACCTGATGATCAGTCTGCGGTGTGAAACCCAAACCAGCCCGTCGGCCACCGGCGTGGCATCGTTCCACTTCGGCAACTCGCATGGATCGGTGTCCACCATCGGCCGCAACCTGGCCGACTTCATCCAGCGAGAAGTCGTTGCCCGCACCGGCTTACGGGACTGTCGCGTCCACGGCCGAACCTGGGATCTGTTGCGGCTCACCAGAATGCCCACCGTTCAGGTCGATGTCGGTTACATCACCAACCCCAACGACCGTCAGATGCTGGTTGCCGCGCAGACGCGCGACGCCATCGCCGAAGGCATTCTGGCCGCGGTGAAGCGGCTCTATCTGCTGGGTAAGAACGATCGGCCCACCGGCACCTTCACCTTCGCCGAATTGCTGGCCCACGAACTCAGCGTCGAGCGCGAGCGGGCCAGCAGAAGCACCGGCTCCTAACCGATTTCACCGTCCGGCGCCTGCAAGGTGTTGCCGGCTGTCGCCGCCCCGACCGGCTCCTGCAGCTGGGCGTTCTCCAGCAGGCGTTCCAGCGCGGCCTCGACTTCGGCCTTCCAGCCCAGTCCTTTGTCGAGTTCGAGGCGCAGCCGCGGGAAGTACGGATGGGGCGCCACCACCACGAATCCTTCGTCCAGCAAAAAGTCCGCATCGATGATGCAGTGTTCGACCGAGCAGTCCCCCAGCGCTTCAACGACCGGCTGCAGGTCGGCCTGCACCGGCTCCTGCAACTCGGTGGCTGCCTGGGTACGGCCGAAAGCCTCCAGCGCGCGCACCCCGCGGCGTACCAACTCGTCGACCACCCGGCTGATCAAATTGTGCGGCAGGTCCGCCACCACGCCCGGGTCGGCCTGCCCACGCTCGATACCCATCGAGGTCAACAACACCGCGTCCGCCGACACCGGCGCGGTCGGGAACCGGTGGGCACGGGGAACGGCCCGCGGCGGCGCGTATAGCACGTAGCCGACACACGCCGGCTCGGCCTGGCTGCGTTCGTCCAGGATCTCGGTCGCGACCTGCCCGCACGAACCCCACTCGAGCATCACCATGGACAGCCACGCTTCTTTTTCGAATTCCGGGTCCGCCAGCTGGTCATCGGTCCCGAGGGTCGCCGGATCGACCTCCCAGAACACGCACCGACGCGCGTGCTTGGGGAGCTGCTCGAATGCTTCGAGCCGCAGCGCAGTAATCCGAGCTGACACTAGTCTCCTAGCCTCCGTGCGGCGCTCGAACCCGATAGCCCTCGGCGTGCCGCCCGGCGTCTGTGCGACGTGGCAACGGCGGCGTGGCTGGCCCCGCTCTCCCCGGCCTGATGTGCACCGGCAACCCTTCCAGGATAGGAGAGTCGACGGGTATCCGGCCAGTGCGCGCCCGACGGCTGCGTTGTCCGGCCGGCGCCACCCCCCGTGCGGTCGCGACCAACCCGGGTTGACCCGTCGATTGTCGAAAAGGCTTGACGCACAGCGTGTTTGCGCCGGTCCGCGGGCTGCGGACCCGCACCCGACCAGTGCACTGTCACAGTGACGTAATTACACAAGATGACTGGTCGTGCCCGGTCAGGCCGGTTTCGAGGTCATCAGGTCGATGATCCGCTGCAAGTCGTCCACCGAACCGAACTCAACCACGATCTTGCCTTTGCGCTTGCCCAGCGCGACGGTGACCCGGGTGTCGAATGCGTTCGACAGTCGTTCGGCGACGTCTTGCAGTCCCGGCATCTGGATCGGCTTGCGCCGTGGCGGCGTCGGCGCACTGCCGTCTGCCCGGTTCGCCAGGGTCACCGCCTCCTCGGTGGCCCGCACCGACAAACCCTCCGCGACGATCCGGCTCGCCAATTCCTCCTGGGCCTCCGGCCCGGCTTCCAGCGACAGCAGCGCCCGGGCATGTCCGGCGGACAACACCCCTGCCGCTACCCTGCGCTGCACCGGGATCGGCAGTTTGAGCAGCCGGATCATGTTCGTGATCAGCGGGCGTGAGCGGCCGATGCGGGCGGCCAGTTCGTCGTGGGTGACGCCGAACTCGTCGAGCAGTTGCTGGTATGCCGCCGCTTCTTCCAACGGGTTGAGCTGCACCCGGTGGATGTTCTCGAGCAGGGCGTCGCGCAGCAGGTTATCGTCGCCCGTCTCGCGCACGATAGCGGGGATAGTGGCCAGGCCGGCTGCCTGCGCCGCGCGCCATCTGCGCTCCCCCATCACGATCTGATAGCGCGCACCGCCGGGCGTTCCGGGAACCGCACGCACCACGATCGGCTGCAGCAGCCCGAACTCGCGGATGGAGTGCACCAGCTCCGAGAGCGCTTCGTCGTCGAACACCTGGCGTGGCTGGCGTGGGTTGGGCTCGATGTCCGACGGTGCGATTTCGCGGTACACCGCACCCATCGCGGCGGCGTCCGGCAACGGCCCGCCGATCACCACATCGGCGGCTGCCGAACCCATCCGCGGACCCAGCGTTGCGGGTCCGGCGTCGCCCTCGGCCGGGCCGGTGGGGATCAGTGAAGCCAGCCCGCGGCCCAGACCGCCCTTCCTGCGTGACGGAGTCGTCATTGGTTATGCCCTCCCGGCTGGTGGTCGGTCGCGTTGCGCGAGTTCGCGGCTGGCGTCGAGATAGCTCATGGCCCCACGCGAACCGGGATCGTAATCGATGATGGTCATGCTGTAGCCCGGCGCTTCGGATACTTTCACGCTGCGCGGGATGACGGTGCGCAGCACCTTGTCACCGAAGTACCGGCGTACCTCTTCGGCTACCTGGTCGGCCAGCTTGGTTCGGCCGTCGTACATGGTCAGAATGACGGTGGTGACGTCGAGTTGCGGGTTGAGGTGCGCCTTGACCATCTCGATGTTGCGCATCAGCTGCGATACGCCCTCAAGCGCGTAGTACTCACATTGGATGGGAATCAGCACCTCCGGCGCGGCGACCAGAGCGTTGATGGTGAGCAGTCCGAGGGAGGGCGGACAGTCCACGAAGACGTAGTCGAAGTCGAAGCTGTCCAGCTCGACCAGTGCGTTGCGTAACCGGTTCTCGCGCGCCACCATGCTGACCAGTTCAATTTCGGCGCCGGCCAGGTCGATGGTGGCCGGCACGCAATAGAGGCGTTCGCTGTGCGGGCTGCGGCGCAACGCCTCGCGTAGTGGCACCTCACCGATCAGCACTTCGTAGGACGAGGGTGTCCCCGACTGGCGATCGGTGATGCCCAGCGCGGTGCTGGCGTTGCCTTGTGGGTCGAGGTCGATCACGAGCGTCTTGAGGCCCTGCACGGCGAGGGCCGCGGCGAGGTTCACGGCGGTCGTGGTCTTACCGACTCCCCCTTTTTGATTGGCGATGGTGAAGACCCGGCGCTGGCGCGGTCGCGGGAGGGCGTCGTGCGTGGTGTGCAGCACCCGCATGGCGCGCTCGGCAGCAGCACCGATCGGGGTGTCGAACTCGGTTGATGTTTCACGTGAAACATTCACGGTGGGATTGTGCGCTACCGGCGGCCGCGGCGCCACTCGGTCGGCAGGCACCGGGGCGTCGGGGCGGGGCGGGATCGCGTCACTCGGGCGCCCCGTGTTGCGGCCGAACCTCATGTCGTGCCTCCGCGCGACCGCCGCGCCGGTGTCCCCCGCCGAGCCACCACCGCGGTCGCCGGCCGTTCCAACAGGTTCGCACCACATGTCACTACCCTGACATCGACGGCCCCCGCCGCCGCCATCACACGCCGGTGTTCGCGGACCTCGTCGGGAGCGCGCTCCCCCTTGATCGCCACCATCTGTCCGTCGAGCTTCAGCAACGGCATACTCCACTTCGTCAGTTTGTCCAGTCCGGCTACGGCCCGGGACACCGCGGCGTCACTATCTCTCACGATGTCGCGGACCACGCGCTCTTCCGCGCGGCCGCGAATCACCTCGACCGGTAAATCGAGATCGTCCACGACTTCCCCGAGAAACTCACTGCGGCGTAGCAGTGGTTCGAGCAGCACCACACGCAGGTCTGGACGAGCGAGTGCCAGCGGGATGCCCGGCAGGCCTGCACCGCTGCCGATGTCGACTACCCGGGAACGCTCCTCCAGCAGCTCGCCGATCACGGCTGAATTCGCGATATGGCGCTCCCACACCCGGTCGACTTCCTTCGGACCGAGCAACCCTCGCTCGACCCCAGCGGTCCGCAGCAGCTCGGCGTAGCGCCGCGCCATGTCGATTCGCGGGCCGAAGAGGTGTTCCGCCGCCCTGACGGCCTGGGCTTCTGGTTCATCCGGCTGCGCGCGCCCGTGCGGATCGACATGTTTCACGTGAAACATTCCTCCGGTCTCCGCCTCCGCCTCGCCCGTGCCGGCGCCGAACTACACCTCTGTAACTCCGGTGGTCACGGGCCGGTCACTTTCCGGTCACGCGTATCAGTCGCGCAACACGACAACGCGGCGCGAGGGCTCTACACCCTCACTCTCGCTGTGCACGCCCTCCACCGCGGCAACGGCATCGTGGACGATCTTGCGCTCGAACGGCGTCATCGGCGAGAGGGCTTCGCGCTCGCCCGTCTCGGCAACCCGCCGAGCCACCTTGTCACCCAGGGCAGCTAGTTCCTCCCGCCGCCGACGACGCCAGCTCGCGATGTCGAGCATCAGCCGGCTGCGTACCCCGGTCTTCTGGTGTACCGCCAGTCGGGTCAGTTCCTGCAGCGCATCGAGCACCTCGCCGCCGCGACCCACCAACTTGTTCAGGTCGTTGCTGCCGTCGATGCTGACAACCGCGCGGTTGCCTTCGACGTCCAGGTCGATGTCGCCGTCGAAGTCCAGCAAGTCCAGCAGCTCTTCCAGATAGTCGCCGGCGATCTCACCTTCGGCGACCAGACGGTCTTCGAGATCGTCACCGTCCACGGCCGGAGCCGAACCGTCCGGGTCGCTCTCCTGGGTGTCGATATCAACTTCGGTGGTGTCCGCGTCGGTCATAGCAATGTCTCCCCTCATCCACGGGTTGGGTAGTCGCGGTGCTCGCACCGCGCGGTGGTTCTCGAGCGTCCCGGCAGGCCGAACCGGCCGGTGCCGGGCGCTCGCTAACGTTTGCGTTTCTTCGGTCGCGCCCCCGGACGCGGCGTGCGTCCCGGGCGTTGGCCCGCCGAATTGGGTTTGTTCGCCTGAGCCGTCGAGGTCTGATCTTCTTCGCCGCTCGCTGCGCCGTCCGCTGCACCCGGGGACTCGGACCGATTCTCCGGTCCCTGGGATGCCCTACTCGTGCGGACCGGCTTGGCTCCCGGGGCCGGGGCGTTGGCAGCCCGCCGCTCAATGGCTTCCTGCTTTTTAGCTTCGTCCTCTTTCTCGATCATGCCGAACACGTAATGCTGCTGACCGAAGGTCCAGATGTTGTTGGCGAACCAGTACAGGATGATCGCCAGCGGCAGGAACGGACCGCCGACCACAACGCCGAGCGGGAACACGTACAGAGCCAGCTTGTTCATCATGGCGGTCTGCGGATTCGCCGCAGCCTCGGCGCTCTGTCGCGCCACCGAAGCCCGGCTGTTGAAGTAGGTGGCTACGCCGGCCAGGATCATCACCGGCGCACCTACCGCGATCACTGCCGGGCGGCTGAAGTGTTCGAAGGCTCCCAGGCCGCCCTGCTGGGTCATGGAGGCGCCGATCGGCGCACCGAACAGGTTGGCCTTGAGGAAGTTCTGCACGTCGAGCGCGGTGAAGACGTAGTTGCCGATCAACCGGTTCTGCTCGGGGGACATGCTCTGCAAACCGATGCCGCCGGTGGTCCGGTTGAACGAGCGCAACACGTGATACAGCCCAAGGAACACCGGCAGCTGGGCCAGCATCGGCAAGCAACCCAGGATGGGATTGAAGCCGTGCTCGCGTTGCAGCTTCTGCATCTCGATCGCCATCTTCTGGCGGTCCTTGCCGTACTTCTTCTGCAGGGCCTTGATCTGCGGTTGCAGCTCCTGCATTTGCCGCGTGGTCCGAATCTGCTTGACGAACGGCTTGTACAGCAGCGCACGCAATGTGAAGACCAGGAACATCACCGACAACGCCCAGGCGAAGAAGTTGTCCGGCCCCAGCACGAAAGCGAACGCTTTGTACCAGACCCACATAATCCACGACACCGGGTAGTAGACGAAGTCGAGGCTGAACCAATCAAACAAAAGTGTCACTCCCCCGTTGCGGTGCCGCGCGGTCGACGGCGGCGTCATCGAAGTCAGCCCGGCGCTCAGGGATCGGGTCCCATCCGCCCCGGTGCCAGGGTCCACACTTGGCGAGTCTGGCCACCGCCAGCCAGCTCCCGCGGAGCATGCCGTATTCGGCCAATGCCGCCACGGCGTACTGACTGCACGTCGGGATGAACCGGCACGTGGCCGGCCGCAGTGGCGACACCATGTGCCGGTAAAGCTGGATCACAGAGATCGTGGCACGCACCACGGGGTTGCCGATACTCGGTGTGCTCACCGCTCGGTTCCCGCCAATTCGAAAGCCCGGCGCAGGCCGCGGCGCAGTTGCTGCTCCAGCCAGGCCGACGACACGTGCCGGCTGCTGGGCAGGGCGCGGATCACCACCTGATCCAGCGGATGCAGACTCTCCAGCATCGGCCGCGCCACATGGCGCAGCCGCCGCGCCACCCGGTGCCGCTCGACTGCGGTGCCCACTCGCTTGGCCACGATCAGGCCGACTCTCGGGGCTTGGCATCGGGTTGGGTCGCCCAACGACTCGCTGCCTCTGCGCACATGGACGACGACGTCGGGCTGCACTGTGCGCATCCCATACTTCACCGTCGCGTCAAACTCCGTCGACCGCCTCATGCGGTTGCGTGGAGAAAGCACCTGCTGGCAAACCCGATCTTGCGATCAGGCAGTGAGAGCGCGGCGACCCTTGCTGCGCCGGTTGGCGACGATGGCCCGCCCGGCACGGGTGCGCATCCGCAGCCGGAAACCATGTACGCGGGCTCGACGCCGATTGTTCGGCTGGAAGGTCCGCTTGCCCTTGGCCACGGCGTTCTCCTCGCTGTGTTTGGCATAACCATCCGCCCGCAGATGCTTTGCAGCCCGTTGGTCGGAGAGTGTCTCGCTAGCTGGCCGGCGCGGTCCCCGGGCATTGGGTCCGGGTCGCAGCCGTATCGCCGACTTTCGGGCGACTGTTTGAGGGTACTGATGCGGGTTCGCCTGGTCAAACCTCGCTCGCCCCAGCAGACCCAGCACCACCGGCATATCACCGCCGGTGGTGACGCGGCGTTCAGCGCCGAAAGATCCAGAACATCAAGAACGCCAGCGGAATACAACAGAACTGTTGGCAGCCGCAACGAAAACTGTTAGCTTCGCGGGGTGTCGTTTCCAAGCTGGGGCGAACTTGGAACGGCGTCGACAAAAAGTTTGGAGTCGACCATGAAGCGAGGATGGCGGATCGACTAGCTGACCGGACAGTCTTCATGATTGTCTTCCAGCACGGAGATCGCGGACCGTGGTTTATGCTGCGGCACGTAATCGACCGTCCTTTCCACACCTGTGGATAACTATGTGGACAGCTGTTCGTCGCCACCCCCCTCGACCGTCGGATCAGGAGATGCGTCGTTGACCGATGACCCGGGTTCCGGATTCGCCACAGTGTGGAACGCGGTCGTCTCCGAACTCAACGGTGACTCCGGTAACGGATCCGCTCCCGCCACTCCCCTGACACCCCAGCAACGGGCCTGGCTGAATCTGGTACGACCACTGACCATCGTCGAGGGATTCGCGCTGCTCTCGGTTCCCAGCGTGTTCGTCCAGAACGAGATCGAACGACACCTGCGGACCCAGATCACCGACGCACTCAGCCGTCGCCTCGGACAACAGATCCAACTCGGGGTCCGCATCGCCCCACCCACCGAGGACGACGGAGCGCTCGCACCCTCCGACGCGGGCCCGCCGCCCGGCACCGATGCCGACGACACCGCCGACACCGATGCGCCCGCCGGCAACGCACAGAGTTGGCCCTCGTATTTCACCGAACGCCCGCACACCACCGACACCGCGGCCGCCAGCGGAACCAGCCTCAACCGGCGCTACACGTTCGACACCTTTGTCATCGGTTCGTCCAACCGATTCGCCCATGCCGCCACCCTGGCCATTGCCGAAGCGCCCGCGCGCGCCTACAACCCACTGTTCATCTGGGGTGAGTCCGGCCTGGGCAAGACCCACCTGCTGCACGCCGCCGGTAACTACGCGCAGCGGTTGTTCCCCGGCATGCGGGTCAAGTATGTCTCCACCGAGGAGTTCACCAACGACTTCATCAACTCGCTGCGCGACGACCGCAAGGTGTCGTTCAAACGCAGCTACCGGGATGTCGATGTGTTGCTCGTCGATGACATCCAGTTCATCGAAGGCAAGGACGGGATCCAGGAAGAGTTCTTCCACACCTTCAACACCCTGCACAACGCCAACAAGCAGATCGTCATCTCCTCCGACCGGCCCCCCAAACAGTTGGCCACCCTCGAAGACCGGCTGCGCACCCGGTTCGAGTGGGGACTGATCACCGATGTGCAACCCCCCGACCTGGAAACACGCATCGCGATCCTGCGCAAGAAAGCGCAAGTGGAGCGGCTGGCCGTGCCCGACGACGTCCTCGAACTGATCGCCAGCAGCATCGAACGCAATATCCGCGAACTCGAGGGAGCCCTGATCCGGGTCACCGCGTTCGCGTCGCTGAACAAGACACCCATCGACAAGGCCCTGGCCGAGATCGTGCTGCGCGACCTGATCGCCGACGCGAGCGGCATGCAGATCAGCGCGGCCACCATCATGGCGGCCACCGCTGAATACTTCGACACCACCGTCGAAGAACTACGCGGGCCCGGCAAGGCGCGCCCGCTGGCGCAATCGCGCCAGATCGCCATGTACCTGTGCCGCGAACTCACCGATCTCTCGCTGCCCAAGATCGGGCAGGCTTTCGGCCGCGATCACACCACGGTGATGTACGCGGAGAAGAAGATCCGCGGCGAGATGGCCCAGCGCCGCGAGATCTTCGACAACGTCAAAGAACTCACCACCCGGATCCGGCAGCGCTCCAAGCGCTGAGTTCTTGCGTCACCCCCGCGCGAATTTGGTGAAAAACTTTCTTCCCTCGAGTCACAGCTGCAACAGCTTGATGATGTGCGCAGGCTGTGCACAAACCCTGCGAGTTCGGCGTGCATCAGTGCGTCCTGAGTGCACAACCGTGGCTCATCCCCAGCCGTCCACCGCGTCCCGCACAGGCAGCGACCCGGTCATCCCCAGCCCCGTCTGGCCGCTAGCTGCGCGAAGCCCGGGTTGTCCCCAGATTCCACACGCCCTAATACTGTTATTGAAATCTCTTCATCATTTCTTCCTTGAAGTACACCCTTGGGGACAAGCCTCGTCCGGGGGCGTTGCGCGGCGGCCCGAGCTTGGTTTGCGGGGGTGCGCGATGAGCTTTCAAGTTCGCCCCAGAAGCTCTACGGTTGTTCTTCGACTGCTGTTGCGGTCGTCGGGGCGGATACCTGCCGCCGGCGGTCGTCACGGGGAGTCCCCAACGCCGGCGGGGGAGCTGGCCCACGGATTTGAGTTCACAGGTGTGAAGGGACGCAATGGACGCGGCTACAACACGTGCGGTCACCGATTTGAAGTTTCGGCTGGTCCGGGAGTCCTTCGCCGAAGCGGTGTCGTGGGTGGCGAGAAACCTGCCGTCACGGCCGACGGTGCCGGTGCTGTCCGGGGTGTTGCTGACCGGATCCGAGGATGGGCTCACCATCTCCGGATTCGACTACGAGGTCTCCGCCGAAGTACAGGTCGCTGCTGAAATCGCCTCCCCGGGAAGCGTTTTGGTGTCCGGGAAACTGTTGTCCGAAATCACCCGGGCGCTGCCCAACAAGCCGGTGGATTTCTACGTCGACGGCAACCGGGTCGCCTTGACCTGCGGTAGCGCTCGGTTTTCGTTGCCGACGATGGCGGTGGAGGATTACCCGACCCTGCCGACCCTGCCTGAGGAGACCGGGACGCTGCCGGCCGAGTTGTTCGCCGAGGCGATCGGCCAGGTCGCCATCGCTGCCGGCCGGGATGACACGCTGCCCATGCTCACCGGCATCCGGGTCGAGATCTCCGGTGAATCGGTGGTTTTGGCCGCAACCGACCGGTTTCGGCTGGCGGTCCGCGAGTTGACGTGGTCGGCGCTGTCCCCCGACATCGAGGCCTCGGTGCTGGTGCCGGCCAAGACTCTGGCCGAAGCCGCCAAGGCTGGCGCCGACGGTTCGGAAGTCCGGCTGTCGCTGGGTTCGGGATCCGGTGTCGGCAAAGAAGGCCTGCTCGGTATCAGCGGCAACGGCAAACGCAGTACCACCCGGTTGCTGGACGCCGAATTCCCGAAATTCCGGCAACTGCTACCGGCTGAACACAGCGCGGTGGCCACCATCAACGTCGCCGAGTTGACCGAAGCGATCAAGCTGGTGGCGCTGGTCGCCGAACGCGGCGCACAGATCCGGATGGAATTCGCCGACGACATGCTGCGGCTGTCGGCCGGCGCCGACGACGTCGGACGTGCCGAGGAGGATCTGGCCGTCGACTACGCCGGGGAACCGCTGACCATCGCCTTCAACCCGACCTACCTGACCGACGGGCTGGGTTCGCTGCATTCCGAGCGGGTGTCGTTCGGGTTCACCACTCCGGGCAAACCGGCCTTGCTGCGTCCGGCCTCGGCCGACGATGCGGTGCCCAGCGGCAGTGGTCCGTTCCCCGCGGTACCGACGGATTACGTGTATCTGTTGATGCCGGTGCGGCTGCCGGGCTGATCGCCGGGACGCACACGTGTACGTCCGGCATCTGGGCTTGCGTGATTTCCGGTCCTGGGCACGGTTGGATCTCGAACTGGCGCCGGGGCGCACGGTATTCGTCGGTCGTAACGGCTTCGGGAAGACCAATGTGCTTGAGGCGCTGTGGTATTCGACCACGCTGGGATCCCATCGGGTCGGTACGGATGCGCCGCTGATCCGCGCGGGCGCCGAACGCGCCGTGGTGTCCACCATCGTGGTGAACGAGGGTCGCGAATGCGCGGTGGACCTCGAGATCGCCGCGGGCCGCGCCAATAAGGCGCGGCTGAACCGGTCGCCGGTGCGCAGCACGCGCGAGATCGTCGGGGTGTTGCGGGCGGTGTTGTTCGCTCCCGAGGACCTGGCACTGGTGCGCGGCGACCCGGCGGACCGGCGCCGCTATCTCGACGAGTTGGCCACCGTGCGGCGGCCGATGATCGCGGGGGTGCGTGCCGACTACGACAAGGTGCTGCGGCAACGTAGCGCCTTGTTGAAATCGTTGTCCGGGGCCCGGTTTCGCAGTGATCGGGGTGCGCTGGATTCGCTGGAGGTGTGGGACGGCCGGCTGGCCGAAATCGGTGCCCAACTGATGGCGGCCCGGATCGATCTGGTCAATGAACTGACACCGCAGGTGCAGAAGGCCTATCAACTGTTGGCGCCCGAATCACGTTCGGCGGCAATCGGTTACCGCGCCAGCACGGATACGGTGGCGCCGCAGGCGGAGAGCGACTCATTGGAGTCGGTGCTGTTGGCCGCCCTGACCGCCCGCCGCGGCGCCGAACTGGAGCGGGGGGTGTGTCTGGTCGGCCCACACCGCGACGACCTGGAATTGCGGCTGGGCGAGCATCCCGCCAAAGGCTTTGCCAGCCATGGGGAATCCTGGTCTTTCGCGGTCGCGTTGCGGCTGGCCGCCTACGAACTGCTGCGCGCCGATGGCAGCGACCCGGTGTTGTTGCTCGACGACGTGTTCGCCGAACTGGACACCAAGCGGCGCCGGGCCTTGGCGACGGTGGCGGAGTCGGCCGAGCAGGTGCTGGTGACCGCGGCCGTACCCGAGGACATTCCCGCGGGCTGGGAGGCCGGCCGTGTGCACATCGAGTTACACGACAGCGACGCCGGTCCGGTCTCGGAGGTCACAGCATGAGCGATCAGGACGAAGTCAACC
This sequence comes from Mycobacterium sp. NGS24, assembly GCF_059813065.1. Lineage (NCBI taxonomy): Bacteria > Bacillati > Actinomycetota > Actinomycetes > Mycobacteriales > Mycobacteriaceae > Mycobacterium > Mycobacterium sp. NGS24. Next base: position 220,188 of record NZ_JCALDW010000007.1, on the reverse strand, counting down.
AGCGCGGCCTGGACCTGGTTCGGCGAACGCTGGAAGAGGCGCGTGCGGCGGCCCGGGCGCGGGGACAGGACGCCGGCCGGGGCCGGGCGGCTCCCGTCGAGCCGCGCCGCCGGGTGGCCGGTTCACGGCGCCGATGGTCGGGACCGGGACCCGACGCGCGCGATCCCCAACCGTTGGGCCGGCTGACCAGCGAGCTGGCCAAGCAGCGAGGCTGGACCGCGCAGGTGGCCGAGGGAACCGTGTTCGGCCAGTGGAATTCGGTCGTCGGACATCAGATCGCCGACCATGCGAATCCGACGTCGTTGACCGACGGCGTGCTCAGTGTGACGGCGGAGTCGACGGCCTGGGCCACCCAACTGCGACTGATGCAGGCCCAGCTGCTGGCCAAGATCGCGGCCGCTGTCGGCAACGGTGTGGTGACCTCGCTGAAGATCACCGGTCCGGCCACCCCGTCGTGGCGGAAAGGACGCCGCACTTCCCCGGGCCGGGGACCCCGCGACACGTACGGATAAGCACCGTCCGGCGCTCGGGGGCGCTTCACACGCCACCGTCTCAGAGCCGCCAGAAATTAGCGGACTGATATCTGGAACGTCAGGACGCGCCCACAACGACGAAACTGAGCGCACGGCGCAATCAGATGGGTAGAAACGCGGCCGCAAGATCGGTGCTGACAGTGCATCACGGTAGAGTGATAGACGACTTGCCGACGGTAACCAATATCGTCGCTGCGATCCCCAAGGAGAGCGTTCCGCACGTGGCTGCCCAGAAGAAGAAGGCACAAGACGAATACGGCGCTTCGGCGATCACCGTTCTGGAAGGGCTCGAGGCCGTCCGCAAACGCCCGGGCATGTATATCGGCTCCACCGGGGAGCGTGGTCTGCACCATCTGGTCTGGGAGGTGGTGGACAACTCCGTCGACGAGGCCATGGCCGGCTACGCCACCCAGGTCGATGTGAAGCTGCTCGACGACGGCAGCGTCGAGGTGGCCGACAACGGTCGCGGTATCCCGGTCGCCATGCACGCCACCGGTGCCCCGACCGTCGACGTCGTCATGACCCAGCTGCATGCCGGCGGCAAGTTCGGTGGGGAGAACAGCGGCTACAACGTCAGCGGCGGTCTGCACGGCGTCGGCGTCTCGGTGGTCAACGCACTGTCCACCCGGCTGGAAGTCGACATCAAGCGCGACGGTCACCAGTGGTCGCAGTATTACGAGCGGGCCGTGCCCGGCACCCTCAAACAGGGCGAAGCAACCCGCAAGACCGGTACCACCATCAGGTTCTGGGCCGACCCGGACATCTTCGAAACCACCCAGTACGACTTCGAGACAGTGGCCCGCCGTCTGCAGGAGATGGCATTCCTGAACAAGGGCCTGACGATCAACCTCACCGACGAGCGGGTGGAACAGGACGAAGTGGTCGACGAGGTGGTCAGCGACCACGCCGAAGCCCCCAAGTCCGCCGAGGAGAAAGCCGCCGAATCCAAGAGGCCGCACAAGGTCAAGCACCGCACCTTCCACTACCCCGGCGGGTTGGTGGATTTCGTCAAGCACATCAACCGCACCAAGAGCCCGATCCAGCAGAGCGTGATCGACTTCGACGGCAAAGGCACCGGCCACGAGGTCGAAATCGCCATGCAGTGGAACGGCGGCTATTCCGAATCGGTGCACACCTTCGCCAACACCATCAACACCCACGAGGGCGGCACGCACGAAGAGGGTTTCCGCAGCGCGCTGACGTCCGTGGTGAACAAGTACGCCAAAGACAAGAAGCTGCTGAAGGACAAAGACCCCAACCTCACCGGTGACGACATCCGCGAAGGCCTGGCTGCCGTCATCTCGGTCAAGGTCGCCGAACCGCAGTTCGAGGGTCAGACCAAGACCAAGCTGGGCAACACCGAGGTCAAGTCGTTCGTGCAGAAGGTGTGCAACGAGCAGCTCACGCACTGGTTCGAGTCCAACCCGTCAGAAGCCAAAACCGTGGTGAACAAGGCGGTCTCCTCGGCGCAGGCCCGAATCGCGGCGCGCAAGGCCCGCGAGCTGGTGCGCCGCAAGAGCGCCACCGACCTCGGGGGGTTGCCCGGGAAGCTGGCCGACTGCCGCTCCACGGACCCGCGCAAGTCGGAACTGTATGTGGTGGAAGGTGACTCGGCCGGCGGCTCGGCCAAGAGCGGCCGGGACTCGATGTTCCAGGCGATCCTGCCGTTGCGCGGCAAGATCATCAACGTCGAGAAGGCCCGCATCGACCGGGTGCTGAAGAACACCGAAGTTCAGGCCATCATCACCGCGCTCGGCACCGGTATCCACGACGAGTTCGACATCGCCAAGCTGCGGTACCACAAGATCGTGCTGATGGCCGACGCCGACGTTGACGGACAACACATTTCGACGTTGTTGTTGACGCTGCTGTTCCGGTTCATGAGGCCGCTGCTCGAACACGGCCATGTGTTCCTTGCGCAGCCGCCGCTCTACAAACTGAAGTGGCAGCGCAGCGAACCCGAATTCGCTTACTCCGACCGGGAACGCGACGGCCTGCTGGAGGCCGGCCAGAAGGCCGGGAAGAAGATCAACAAAGAAGACGGCATTCAGCGCTACAAGGGTCTGGGCGAGATGGACGCTAAGGAGTTGTGGGAAACCACGATGGATCCCTCGGTGCGGGTATTGCGCCAGGTCACCCTCGATGACGCCGCCGCCGCCGACGAGTTGTTCTCCATCCTGATGGGCGAGGACGTCGAGGCCCGGCGCAGCTTCATCACCCGTAACGCCAAAGACGTTCGCTTCCTTGACGTTTGATCCCCAGTCCGCCTTCGATACAACGAGGAATAGATGACTGACACGACGCTGCCGCCCGGCGACGACTCGGTGGACCGGATCGAACCGGTCGACATCCAGCAGGAGATGCAGCGCAGCTACATCGACTACGCGATGAGCGTGATCGTCGGCCGCGCGCTGCCCGAAGTGCGCGACGGCCTCAAGCCGGTGCACCGCCGGGTGCTCTACGCGATGTATGACTCCGGATTCCGTCCCGACCGCAGCCACGCCAAATCGGCTCGCTCAGTGGCCGAGACGATGGGTAACTACCACCCGCACGGCGACGCCTCGATCTACGACACGTTGGTGCGGATGGCGCAGCCGTGGTCGCTGCGGTACCCGTTGGTCGACGGGCAGGGCAACTTCGGATCGCCGGGCAACGATCCGCCGGCGGCAATGAGGTATTGCGTCACCGGGGACACGTTGATCGGACTGCCCGAGGGCCGCTCCATCCCCATCGCAGAGGTGGTTCCGGGCGCTGAAGCCAACAGCGACAACGCCATTGACCTGAAAGTGCTTGACCGGCACGGCCTGCCGGTCTCCGCAGACAGGTTGTTCCATTCGGGTGAACACCCCACGTTCCGGGTCCGCACGAACGGCGGTCACGAGTTAACCGGCACGGCCAATCACCCGCTGCTGTGCCTGGTGAACATCGGACCGGTGCCCACGTTGTTGTGGAAGCTCATCGAAGAGATTGCGCCGGGTGACTGTGTGGTCCTCAGCACCGAGGGTGGGGGTCGTGAACCCAACACGCCGACGATGGGGTGCCTATCCCCCACGGTCGACGAGGTGCCGGGACTTGCCGAATTCCTGCAGGCCTACGTAGATGACGCGGATGCCGCGGCCATTGCATCCGAACTCACCGACGGCCGTTTCCACTACGCACGAGTCGCATCCGTTACCGACGCCGGCGTGCAACCGGTCTACAGCCTGCGGGTCGACACCGAAGACCACGCGTTCCTGACCAACGGCTTCATCAGTCACAACACCGAAGCACGGCTGACCCCCCTGGCCATGGAGATGCTGCGCGAAATCGACGAGGAGACAGTCGATTTCATCCCGAACTACGACGGCCGGGTGCAGGAACCCACGGTGCTGCCCAGCCGGTTCCCCAACCTGCTGGCCAACGGCTCGGGCGGCATCGCGGTGGGCATGGCCACCAACATCCCGCCGCACAACCTGCGCGAACTCGCCGAAGCGGTGTTCTGGTGCCTGGACAACCACGACGCCGACGAAGAGGCGACGCTGGACGCGGTCATGGAGCGCGTCAAGGGACCGGACTTTCCCACCTCCGGTCTGATCGTCGGATCACAGGGAATCTCTGACGCGTACAAGACCGGCCGCGGTTCGGTCAAAATGCGCGGAGTCGTTGAGGTAGAAGAGGATTCGCGCGGCCGGACCTCGCTGGTGATTACCGAGCTGCCTTATCAGGTCAACCACGACAACTTCATCACCTCGATCGCCGAGCAGGTCCGCGACGGCCGGCTGGCCGGAATCTCCAACATCGAGGACCAGTCCAGCGACCGCGTCGGGCTGCGCATCGTCATCGAACTCAAGCGCGATGCGGTGGCCAAGGTGGTGCTCAACAACCTCTACAAGCACACCCAGCTGCAGACCAGCTTCGGTGCCAACATGCTGTCGATCGTCGACGGCGTGCCGCGCACCCTGCGGCTGGACCAGATGATCCGCTACTACGTCGCGCACCAACTCGACGTGATCGTCCGGCGCACCACCTACCGACTGCGAAAAGCCAACGAGCGGGCCCACATTCTGCGCGGTCTGGTCAAAGCCCTCGACGCGCTGGACGAAGTCATCGCGCTGATCCGGGCATCGGAGACCGTGGACGTCGCCCGCACCGGGTTGATCGAACTGCTCGACATCGACGAGATCCAGGCGCAGGCGATCCTGGACATGCAGCTGCGCCGGCTTGCCGCCCTGGAACGTCAACGCATCGTCGACGACCTGGCCAAGATCGAAGCCGAAATCGCTGACCTGGAAGACATTCTCGCCAAACCGGAACGGCAGCGCGGCATCGTGCGCGACGAACTCGGCGAGATCGTGGACAAGCACGGCGACGACCGTCGTACCCGGATCATCGCCGCCGACGGTGAGGTCAGCGACGAAGATCTGATCGCCCGCGAGGACGTCGTCGTCACCATCACCGAAACCGGGTACGCCAAGCGCACCAAGACCGATCTGTACCGCAGCCAGAAACGCGGTGGCAAAGGCGTGCAGGGTGCCGGGCTCAAGCAGGACGACATCGTGCGGCACTTTTTCGTCTGCTCCACCCACGACTGGATCCTGTTCTTCACCACCCAGGGACGGGTGTACCGGGCCAAGGCCTATGAGTTACCGGAGGCGTTGCGGACCGCGCGCGGTCAGCACGTCGCCAACCTGCTGGCCTTCCAGCCCGAAGAACGCATCGCCCAGGTCATCCAGATCAAGAGCTACGAGGACGCGCCGTACCTGGTGCTGGCCACCCGCAACGGGCTGGTGAAGAAATCCAAACTGACCGACTTCGACTCCAACCGGTCCGGCGGAATCGTGGCGGTCAACCTGCGCGACGGCGACGAGCTCGTCGGCGCGGTGCTGTGCTCCTCGGATGACGACCTGCTGCTGGTGTCGGCCAACGGCCAATCCATCCGGTTCTCGGCGACCGACGAGGCGCTGCGGCCGATGGGCCGCGCCACCTCAGGGGTGCAAGGTATGCGGTTCAACGCCGACGACCGGCTGCTCTCGCTCAACGTCGTGCACGAAGGCACCTACCTGTTGGTCGCCACCTCGGGCGGCTACGCCAAGCGGACCGGCATCGAGGAGTATCCGGTGCAGGGGCGCGGCGGCAAGGGTGTGCTGACGGTCATGTACGACCGGCGGCGCGGCCGACTGGTCGGGGCGCTGATCGTCGACGACGAGAGCGAGCTCTACGCGATCACCTCCGGCGGCGGTGTCATCCGCACCACCGCCCGGCAGGTCCGCAAGGCCGGACGGCAGACCAAGGGCGTCCGGCTGATGAACCTGGGTGAGGGCGACACGCTGTTGGCCATCGCCCGCAACGCCGAAGCCAGCGTCGAGGCCGAGGTCGAGGGCGAAGAGGGGCCGGTCAGCTAGCCGGGCATAGACTCGGCTACTTGAGCACACATGTGAGGAGTCGGGGTGAGTTCACCGAACGAGCCGGGCGGCGCCCCCAGTCCGGGCGACCAGCCGAACGGGGATGGCTCAACCGAACGGGCCGGTGCGCACCGAGCCGCGACCGGGTCCGGCCGCATCCCGGATGCGGGCGACGCCCCGCCGTGGCAGCGCGGAGCGGCGCGGACGTCATCGCAGTCGGGACCGCGTCCAGCGGCAGACCCACCCACCGAAGTGCGGCCGCCCAGCAGCTCCGAAGCGCGGCTGAATCGTTTCATCTCCGGCGGGTCGGGTCCGACCACCGGCTCACCGCCGGAGGCGCCAGCTGTGCGTAGCGACAACACCCCTGCAGAGGCATATGCCAGCGAACTGCCCGATCTGTCCGGGCCGATTCCGCGGGCCACCCCGCGCAAGTCCACTCCCGAGCGGAGCTCGGACACCTCGTCAGGAACAACCCGGTCCAGCAGCGAAGGCCGCGAATCGCGGGAGTCGCGGGTGGCGGTCGGGTCCCGGCGGGCCCGCGGGCCGGTGCGGGCCAGCATGCAGATCCGTCGCATCGACCCGTGGAGCACATTGAAGGTGTCGCTGCTGCTGTCGGTGGCGCTGTTCTTCGTCTGGATGATCGCGGTCGCGTTCCTGTACCTGGTGCTCGGCGGCATGGGCGTGTGGGCCAAGCTGAACAGCAACGTCGGCGATCTGCTGAACAACACCAGCGGCAGCAGCGGTGAGCTCGTCTCCAGCGGCACCATCTTCGGCGGCGCCGTCCTGATCGGTTTGGTCAACATCGTGCTGATGACCGCGATGTCCACCATCGCCGCGTTCGTTTACAACCTCACCACCGATCTGATCGGTGGTATCGAAGTGACGCTGGCGGATCGGGACTAGCTGGCCTGTTTTGGGTGTCGGGTGGCCGGTGCGGTAATCTCCTCGCTCGGCCGTATGCGCAGTACGGGCCTATAGCTCAGGCGGTTAGAGCGCTTCGCTGATAACGAAGAGGTCGGAGGTTCGAGTCCTCCTAGGCCCACGACCATGGGTTCGTCAAGACGTCGGGTGAAGTTCGCGCTGGCGGCGGCCGCCGCGGCCGGCGCGGCTGCCGTGTTCCGTGCGCGGCGCGACGTCGAAGTCTGGCACGTGGCGCCCGATCCGACCTCTGATGACGCACCCGATCACCACGAGGGGCCTTAGCTCAGTTGGTAGAGCACCGCCTTTGCAAGGCGGGTGTCAGGGGTTCGATTCCCCTAGGCTCCACACACTGGCCGTGACCATCGCCGGCCATGCGAGGCAGGCGTCAGCGGTTGAGCGGACTGTAGAACACCAGCCCGTTGCCCTTGTTGTCGTAGACCACGGCACGCCGCTCGTGCGCGTCGTCGTGGGGGCCCTGCACGATGCCACCGCCGGCAGCTTCCACCGCCTTGGCCGCGGCGTCGACGTCAGCGGTCTTGATCCCGACGACAACCTGGCCCGGAATCGGATGGTCCACCGCGGTCGCCAACGCCAGCGTCACCGAGCCACCGTCCAGCGCCGCGAAGTGGGCTCCGTCGCGAAACTTCAACGCCATCCCCAGCGTCTCGGTGTAGAACCGGATCGACTCGTCGAGATCGTCGGTCGCCAAGATGATCATTCGTACGTCGTGCCCGGTCATCGGTGACTCCCTGCGCGCGCGGAGGTGAAACCCACCTGCCTAGGGACGCTGTTGCACATCGACGCTGGGCGGCAACGGCGACGGATCCGGACGCGTCGAGCGGCGCACGATGCTGAACGCGACCCCACCGGCGGCCAGCACCGCCACCCCGGCGGCACCCGCGACCACCCAGGGCTTCTTGCTGCGGCGCTGGGTGCGGCGGGCATCCTGCAGCAACTGCGGCAGGTTGGCGACCACTTCCTGGGCGGCGGCCAGCTCCTGGCCGATCGTCTCCTGGGCGGCGGCGAGCTCGCGGGCCAGGCGGCCCTCCCGGTAGCGGCGCCGGAGCTCCGTGGCCGTCGAGCGCGCACCTTGGGCTCCGAGGCCGACGACGCCGCGGGTGACGTCGACCGGTCCCACCGTCGAGTAGGTCAGGCCCCGGGTGAGTCGCTCGCGCGGAGTCAACCGGGCATCCACCGTCACACTCATCTGCCGCCTTTCGCCGTGCCGCTCGGATCCTACGAGTCCTATCAGGTACCACGCCGTCGAGCTAGTACCTGACCTCAAACGGATGCAGGTGCACCGGCTGCGGGCCGGATGCGGTGTGGTGGCAGACTGTGATCCCGTGACCAACCCGATTCAGACCGCCACCGCCACGCTGCACACCAACCGGGGAGACGTCAAGGTCGCCCTGTTCGGCAACCACGCGCCCAAGACCGTCGCCAACTTCGTCGGGCTTGCGCAGGGCACCAAGGAGTACTCGACGCAGAACGCCTCCGGCGGCCCGTCGGGCCCGTTCTACGACGGCGCGGTCTTCCACCGGGTGATCAAGGGCTTCATGATCCAGGGCGGCGACCCGACCGGCACCGGCCGTGGCGGTCCGGGCTACAAGTTTGCCGACGAGTTCCACCCCGAGTTGCAGTTCGACCGGCCGTACCTGCTGGCGATGGCCAACGCCGGGCCGGGCACCAACGGCTCACAGTTCTTCATCACGGTGGGCCCGACCCCGCACCTGAACCGTCGCCACACGATTTACGGCGAGGTCATCGACCCCGAGTCGCAGCGCGTCGTCGACACCATCGCCACCACGGCGACCGACGGCAACGACCGCCCGCTGGAACCGGTCGTCATCGAGTCGATCACCATTTCCTGACCAGTCCCCCGCCGAGCAGACGCAAAAGCCCCTAATTTCGTGCCGAAATGGGGGCTTTTGCGTCTGTTCGGCACTAAGGGTGACCCGCCCAGCCGGCGTCGGTGAGGGCGTCGAGCACGTCCAAAGGGTCGGTGCCCAGGTCCCAGCGCGACAGCACAATCAGTCCCCCGCTGACCGTCTCGATCTCCAGCAGCCGCACCCGCCGCCCGTGTCGGCGGAATTCGGTGATCCGGATGATGTCGATCGCGTCGCGGCGCAACAGCTGCGTGCGCAACCAGCCGCGCAATACCAGCGCGTCGTCGGTGATAGCCAGCTTGGGACGGGCCCGCCACGACGCGCCGGCAAACACGAGCAGACCCAGCGCGGCAATCCCGGCGATGAAGCGCCCGGGCGGGTCTGTGACCAGCGTCACAGCGGCGATAGCCAACATCATGCCGCCGACGCCGCAAGCTGCGATTCCGGCGGTGGGCGGCGACCATTCAGTTTGCTGCATGCGTTATCGGAGCCCTCTCACCACCATGGATACGATTAATCCACAGCAGCTATCAACAGTGGGGATGAATCACACGCGTGTGATTGGGTAACGGCGGGGTTGCTAGCTCGCTAACAAGACCGACATATCACCCCGCCATTACCCCTGAGTCAACGCTCAGTGCCAGCGCATCGTGAGCAACAGCCCGGTGATCATGAAAGCGAACGCGATGGCGTAGTTCCACGGACCGAGTTCGGCCATCCAGTGCAGCGCGGCCGGAGCCTGCGGACCGTAAGCCGCCAACTGGAACACCATCAACCAGACCAGCCCCACCAGCATGAGCCCGATGAACAGCGCGACGAACCAGACGCTGGACGGCCCCACCTTCACCTTCACCGGCGTACGGCTCACCGCGCTGACGGTGAAGTCGTTCTTCTTGCGGACCTTGGACTTGGGCATTTACTACCTCTGGTGTCAAACGAGCAGAGCAGGTGCAACGATGCGGAACAGGTGCAACGATTACGGTTGCAGCGCGGAGCTTGGGTACGACCTTAACTCAAGGCGATCCGCGACCACCCACCGCGAACCGCGATCAGGAGCCGGAGACACACCGTTGACCGAACAGGGATCCGATCAGCGCCGCTCGCTGTGGCACTTCGGTGTCCCGGTGGTGTGTCTGCTGGCCGGGCTGCTGCTGGCCGCGACGCACGGGGTGTCCGGGGGTGCGGAAATCCGTCGTAGCGACGCGCCGCGGCTGGTGGACCTGGTCCGTGAAACCCGGTCCTCGGTGAGTCAACTGGACGCCGAACGCGAAGCGCTCAGCCGCAAGCTCGACGCCGCACACGGCCGGTCGTCGGACACCGCACTACGCGCGATGTTGCAACGGGCCGCCGAACTGGCCGGCGAGGCCGACATGAACCCGGTGCGCGGCCCCGCCCTGGTAGTGGTCCTCAACGACGCGCAGCGCGATGCCAACGGCCGGTTCCCGCGGGACGCCACCCCGGACGACCTCGTCGTGCACCAACAGGACATCGACGGGGTGCTCAATGCGATGTGGAGTGCCGGCGCGGAAGCCATCCAGATGCAGGACCAACGCATCATCGCCACGTCGGTGGTCCGTTGCGTGGGCAACACCCTGCTGCTCAACGGTCGCACCTACAGCCCGCCCTATTCCATCACCGCCATCGGCAACGCCGCCGCCATGCAGGCGGCGCTGGCCGCCGCTCCCCTGGTGACCCTCTACAAGCAGTACGTGGTCCGGTTCGGGCTCGGGTACCGCGAGGAAGTCAAGGCCGACGTCCAGATCGCCGGCCATTCCGAGCCGGTGCGGCTGCACTATGCGCAGCCGATGGGCCCGATCGGCTACTGACAACAGCACCGCACCTGGGCGGTAACCTGTCACGGTGCAGATCCTGGTCGTCGACAACTACGACAGCTTTGTGTTCAACCTGGTCCAGTATCTGGGCCAGCTGGGCGTCGAGGCCGCCGTGTGGCGCAACGACGACGCGCGCCTGGCCGATGCGAACGCCGTCGCCACCCAGTTCGACGGTGTGCTGCTCAGCCCGGGGCCGGGGACACCCGAGCGCGCGGGCGCCTCGATCGGCCTGGTCCGCGCGTGCGCCGAGTCCAGCACGCCCCTGCTCGGGGTGTGCCTGGGGCACCAGGCCATCGGGGTGGCGTTCGGTGCCACCGTCGACCGCGCACCCGAGTTGCTGCATGGCAAGACCAGCAGTGTGCTGCACACTAATGCCGGTGTGCTGCAAGGACTTCCGGATCCGTTTACGGCCACCCGGTATCACTCGCTGACCATCCTGCCGGAGTCGCTGCCAGCCGAGTTGGAGGCCATCGCGCACACCCGCAGCGGGGTGATCATGGCAGTGCGGCACACCGGTCTGCCCATCCACGGCGTCCAGTTCCACCCGGAGTCGATCCTGACCGAAGGCGGTCACCGGATGCTGGCGAACTGGCTCGCCTACTGCGGCTGGGTGCGCGACGACACGTTGGTGCGTCGCTTGGAGAACGAAGTCTCTACCGCGGTGCGGCCGCACTTCCCGGTCGAACCGTCCACCCGGCCGGCCGGAGTCACTGACCGAACTTCAGCGTGATCACGCCGTCCCGATTGACGCCGCTGCCGGCCGACGGGCTCTGAACCACGATCTTGTTGTGCAGCGGACCACCGGCGTCGACGTCGGGCCCCTTGTCCAGCACCCCGGTCCACCCCAGTGCACGCAACCGAGGCTCGGCATCCGTCCAGAACATGCCGGACAGATCCGGCATCACGAACTGATTGCCCTTGGATACCTGCAGTTCGATCACCGAGTCGACGGGGACCGTGGTGCCTGCCGGCGGATTGGTGGAGATCACGTCGCCGGCGGTGCGCGTGCTGTCCACCAACGCCTGACTGAACTTCGAAAAGCCGTACACGCTGAGGTTCTTCTGCGCCATCTCCAACGTCTGGCCCGCGACGTCGGGGATCTGCTTGGTCTCTGGACCCGAACCGATGATGATCGTGATCACGTTGGTGATCGCCGACGTCTGATTCGCCGGCGGGTTGGTCCCGATGACCTTGCCGGCCTGCTCCGCAGCGGACGGCGCCTTGGCTTCCTTGAACTTGCTGAAACCCGCGGCGGTGAGCTTCTTGACTGCTTCGGCGTAGGTCAGCGACGACACGTCGGGCAGCTCGCGCTGCTCGGGACCGGTGGAGACGTTGATGGTGATTTCGTCGCCCGCGCCCACCGAGGCGTTGGCGATCGGGTCGGTGCCTATGACGTGGTCGGGCAGGATCGTCGAGTCGGGTTTCTGCTGGGTGCGCGTCTTGAAACCCTTGTTCTGCAGCGCGGCGATCGCGTCCGCCGACGCTTGGCCGCGCACGTCGGGAACCTGGACGTTGCGGGGATTGCCACCGAAAGTGTTGATCGCGATGGTGACCACGATCGTGAGCACCGCCAGTACCGCCACCGCGGCCACCCAGCGACCCACCGACCCCGCACCCCGGTTGTCGGATTCGTCGAAGTTCTGCCGGGGCAGCGGGTCGGTCCGCGGTCCGGTGTGGCTGGGACCCGAGTAGGACATATATGCCTTGCGCTCGGCGCCGGTCAGCACCTTGGGAGCTTCAGGGGCCTCGCCGTTGTGCACCCGGACCAGGTCGGCCCGCATCTCGGCGGCCGTCTGATACCGGTTCTCCGGGTTCTTGGCCAAGGCTTTGAGCACGACGGCGTCGAGGTCGGCGGAAACTCCTTCGTGCCGTTCCGAGGGCGGCACCGGATCTTCGCGGACGTGCTGGTAGGCCACCGAGACCGGTGAGTCACCGGTGAAAGGTGGCTCCCCGGTGAGCATTTCGTAGAGCACACAGCCCAGCGAATACACATCAGAGCGGGCGTCCACCGGGTCGCCGCGGGCCTGCTCGGGCGACAGGTACTGCGCGGTCCCTATCACCGCGGCGGTCTGGGTGACGCTGTTGCCGCCGTCGGCGATTGCCCGGGCGATGCCGAAGTCCATCACCTTCACCGCGTTGTTGGCGGAACTGATCATGATGTTCGCCGGCTTGACGTCGCGGTGGATGATGCCGTTCTGGTGGCTGAAGTTCAGCGCCTGGCAGGCGTCGGCGATCACCTCGATGGCCCGCTTGGGCGTCATCGGGCCTTCGGTGTGCACGATGTCGCGCAGGGTCACGCCGTCGACGTACTCCATCACGATGTACGGCAACGGTCCGGCCGGTGTCTCTGCCTCGCCGGTGTCGTACACCGCGACGATCGCCGGATGGTTGAGCGCGGCGGCATTCTGCGCTTCACGCCGGAACCGCAGGTAGAAGCTGGGGTCGCGAGCGAGGTCGGCGCGCAACACTTTGACCGCGACGTCGCGGTGCAACCGCAGGTCGCGGGCGAGGTGAACCTCGGACATACCTCCGAAGCCGAGGATGTCGCCCAGTTCGTAACGGTCGGACAGATGCTGAGGGGTTGTCATCCTGGGGTCCCGAATTGAGCCGGCATCCCAGGGATACCCGTTTCCCCACTGTCAGTCCAATGGCTGACCGACGCGCTTCCGGTGTTGTTCACCGTCGGCGGCACCTGTTGCTGCTGTGCGGTGTCGTTCTTCGAAATGACGATCAGCACCGCGATGATGATCGCCAGCGCGCCGAGTACCCCGGCCGCCCACAGCAGCGCCCGCTGGCCGGAGGAGAACGTCCGCCGGGCCGGCGGCGGCCGGCGACCCGAGGCGGCCTGCGAGCGGCGTGGCGCGGCGGTGCGGCTGGTGGAGGACGCGGGCGCGATCCGCGCCGGGGCGGCCGACGGGACCGCCGCCGGGGCGGCCCGGCCGGCCGGTGGGGACGCGCTGGGTCGGGGTGGTCGCCGGCCGGCTCGCACCGCGGCCACCGCGTCGGCGAACGGTCCCCCGCTGCGGTAGCGCTGGCTGGGATTCTTCACCAGGGTGATCTCGATGAGCTCGCGCACATTGGGCGGCAGATCATTGGGCAACGGCGGCGGCGGCTCCTTGATGTGCTTCATCGCCACGGTCAGCGCACCGTCCCCGGTGAACGGCCTTTTGCCCGAAACCACTTCGTAGCCAACAACTCCCAGCGCGTAGACGTCACTGGCCGGTGTCGCGTCGTGGCCCAGGGCCTGCTCGGGCGCGATGTACTGGGCGGTGCCCATCACCATGCCGGTCTGGGTGACCGGTGCGGCGTCGACGGCCTTGGCGATACCGAAGTCGGTGATCTTCACCTGACCGGTAGGGGTGATCAGGATGTTGCCCGGCTTGACGTCACGGTGCACCAGACCGTTGGTGTGCGCGATCTGCAGCGCGCGGCCGGTCTGCTCGAGCATGTCCAGGGCGTGCCGCAGCGAGAGGCGGCCGGTGCGTTTGAGCACCGAGTTCAACGGTTCACCGTTGACCAGCTCCATGACCAGGTAGGCGGTGCGGCCTTCGCCGTCCAGCTGGCTTTCGCCGTAGTCGTGCACCTGGGCGATACCGGGATGGTTGAGCATCGCAGTGGTGCGGGCCTCGGAGCGGAACCGTTCGATGAACTCCGGGTCCTGTGAGAATTCCTGCTTGAGCACCTTCACGGCGACGCGCCGACCCAGGCGGCTGTCCACCGCTTCCCAAACCTGGCCCATGCCGCCGGTGGCGATGAGCCGCTGCAGGCGGTAACGACCCGACAGCGTCACCCCGACGCGCGGACTCATGGTCCCCCCTGCAACGCAGCTTCGATCACTGCCCGTCCGATCGGCGCGGCGACCGCGCCGCCGGTCGCGGACAGGCGATCACCACCGTTTTCCACCAGCACCGCCACGGCAATCTTCGGCGCCTGCGCGGGCGCGAAGGCGATGTACCACGCGTGCGGTGGCGTGTTCCGCGGGTCGGAGCCGTGCTCCGCGGTGCCCGTCTTCGATGCGATCTGCACGCCGGGGATGGCCCCTTTCTGCTGTGCGACTTTCTCGGCGCCGACCATCAGCTCTGCCAGCTTAGCGGCGACCTGCGGCGAAACTGCGCGGCGCTGCTGATACGGCGCAGTGCTGCTGATGTTGGCCAGGTCGGGTCCCTTGAGGCTTTCTACCAGGTAGGGCCGCATCAAGATGCCGCCGTTGGCGATCGCCGCGGCAACCTCGGCGTTCTGCAACGGTGTGAGCGCGACGTCCTTCTGCCCGATGCTGGTCATGCCCAGCGCGGCACCATCGGCGATGGGGCCCACGGTCGATTCGGCCACCTGCAGCGGGATCGGCGCCGGGGTGTCGTCCAGGCCGAACGCCCGGGACACGCTGCGCATCGCCTCGGCGCCGGTGAGCAGTCCGAGCTGGACGAAGGCGGTGTTGCAGGACTTGGCGAACGCCTCGTTCAGCGGCACGGTCTGACCTGGCCCACACGGGGTGCCGTCGTAGTTCTCCAACGTGGCGGTGCTGTTGGGCAACGGAATTTTGGCCGCTGCCGTCAGCGGCGCGGTCTCACTGGTGCCGGCGGCCAGGGCCGCGGCGGTGGTGATCACCTTGAACGTGGAACCGGGCGGGTATGTCTCCGAGATCGCCCGGTTGACCAGCGGATTGTCGGCGCTGTCCCGGAGGCGCTGCCAGGCTTGCGCCTGGATGTCGGGATTGTGCGACGCCAGCAGGTTCGGGTCGTAAGACGGTGCGGACACCAGGGCCAGGATCTTGCCGGTCGAGGGTTCCAGCGCGACGACGGCGCCCTTGCACGGGGAGCCGCTGCAGCCTTGCCGCATCGCGTCCCAGGCGGCCTGCTGCACACGCGGGTTGATGGTGGTGTCCACGTTGCCGCCGCGCGGGTCGCGACCGGTGAAGAAGTCAGCCAACCGCCGGCCGAACAACCGTTCGTCGGACCCGTTGAGCAGCGGATCCTCGGCCCGTTCGAGGCCGGCGCTGGAATAGCGCAGCGAGTAGAAGCCGGTGACGGGCGCGTACACCTCGGGGTTGGGGTACACCCGCAGGAAACGGAACCGGCTGTCGGTGGCGACCGAATACGCGAGCAATTGGCCGCCCGCGATGATCTGGCCCCGCTGGCGCGAGTATTCGTCGAGCAGCACACGCTGATTGCGCGGGTCGGCCCGCAACCCGTCGGCGGTGAAGACCTGCGTCATCGTGGCGTTGAGCAACAGCAGCACGATCAGCGCCATCACGGTCACCGAAATCCGGCGCAGCGAGGTGTTCATACGCGCTCGATGACCTCGGTGCTGGCCGCCGCGATCGGCGACTTCTTGCGGGGACGGGTGCGCACCGGACGCCGGGCGCCGTCGGAGATGCGGGCCAAGATGGCCAGCAACACATAGTTGGCCAGCAGCGACGATCCGCCGTAGGACATCCAGGGCGTGGTCAATCCGGTCAACGGAATCAGCTTGGTGACCCCGCCGACCACGATGAACAGCTGAATCGCCAGCGTCGAGGCCAGACCGGCGGCCAGCAGCTTGCCGAAGCTGTCACGAGTGGCGATCGCGGTGCGCATGCCGCGGATGATGACGATGGTGAAGAGCATCAAAATGCTGGCCAGGCCCACCAGACCCAACTCCTCGCCGAACGCGGCGATGATGAAGTCGGTGGACGCCGCGGGCACGGTGTCGGGCTGGCCGTTGCCCAGACCGGTGCCGAAGATCCCACCGGTGGCGAAACTGAACAGCGCCTGCACCATCTGGTAGCCGTCCCCGTCGGGATCGGCGAACGGGTCCAGCCAGGTCTGGACCCGCACCTGGACATGGCTGAACGAGTAGTAGGCGACCACACTGCCGAGCGCGAACAACACCAGCCCGAGCACCACCCAGCTGAACCGTTGCGTCGCCAGGTAGACGAGCACCAGAAAAGACGAGTACAGCAGCAGCGAGGTGCCCAGATCCTTTTCGAAGACCATCACGCCCACCGAGATCGCCCACGCGGCCAGCAGTGGGGCCAGGTCGCGGGGGCGCGGCAGGTTCATCCCCATCACGTGCTTGCCGGCGCTTGTGAACAGGCTGCGTTTGGCGACCAATACCGCGGCGAAGAAGATCAACAGCAAAATCTTGGAGAACTCGGCGGGCTGGATGGAGAAGCCGGGCAGCCGGATCCAGATCTTGGCGCCGTTCTGCTCGGACAGCGACTTGGGCAGCAGCGCGGGAATGACCAGGAAGACCAGACCCGTCAGGCCGCAGATGTAGCCGTAGCGGGCCAGTTGGCGGTAGTCCTTGAGAAGCGCCACCACCAGCGCGAACGCCACGACACCGAGCAGGGTCCACAGCATCTGCTGATTGGCGCTGGGGTGACCGTGCCGGCCCACCTCTTTATCCACCAGGTCCAGGCGGTGGATCATCACCAGACCCAGACCGTTGAGCAGCGCGACCACCGGCAGTAGCAGCGGATCGGTGAAGGGCGCGAAACGCCGGAGAACCAGGTGGGCGAAGATGAACAGTGTCAGGAAGCCCAACCCGTAGCTGACCAGGTCCCAGTGCACGCCGCGCTCCTGGTTGGTCTCCACGATCACCAACGCGGCGACGGTGATCACCGTGGCGAACACCAGCAGCAGTAACTCGGAGTTGCGCCGGGTCGGCAGCGGAGGAGTCACCGCAACCGGTGCGGGCAATTCCGTTGTGGTCATGCCGCTGCCCGGCAGTCCACGCCTGGTGTCTGAGAGGGTTGCTGGGTTTCCGTTGCCGGCGGAGACGGCGGGGCGGGCGCTACCGGGGTGGTGCTGGACGAAGGCAGCGAGCTCTGCGCCGGCGTGGTCGGAGTCGTCGCCGGGGCCGTGGAGCTGGTGGCCGGCGGCGTCGAGCCGTTGCCGGGTTCGGGGGTGCCCCTGCTGTTGGTGGACGGGGCTGTTGGCTCTGTCGACGACGTGCGCTGCTGCGGGCACTCCGGCAGCAGCTGCTTGGACAGGTCGCGCAGCTGCTGGCGCGCACCCTCCAACGTGTTGGCGGGCAACCCGTCCTGCACCGTCTTCCGGGCCGACGGGTTGAGGTACTCCAGCTTCACCGGCCGGCACTGCTGTCCGGCGGGAGCCTCGGAGATCTCGTTGCCTTTCAAGCAGCTCGACGAGTGCGTGTCGTGCAGGGAGATACCCAGCAGCGATCCCTGGACCCCCCGCATGATGACCACCGTGCCGTTGTCGTTGGCGACGTAGTAGTTGTTGCCGATGATGAGCTTGGCGATGAACACGCCGGCCAGCAGCACCAGCACCGCCAGCACGGCGGCCAGAATGATCCGGCGCCGCGGCCAGCGCGGCTTGCTCGGCGGTTCTGCTTGCGGCGCAACGCGTTTGGTGACCTCTTTGCGGGGTCGGATCGCTGATGCGCGGCCGGCCGCGGTGTTGGGGAGCGTCAGCTGGTCCTCGTCGCTGTCGCCGGACACCGCGCCGGCCAGGATCGGCTGGGTCTGGCCGAACTCGTCGTCCACGACGTCGGCGACCACCACCGTGACGTTGTCGGGCCCCCCGCCGCGCAGCGCGAGTTCGATCAACCGGTAAGCGCTTTCGGCGACATCGGCGATCTGCAGTGCTTCGGCGATGGTCTCGTTGCTGACCGGGTCGGACAGACCGTCCGAGCACAGCAGGTAGCGGTCACCGGCGCGGGCTTCGCGCATCGTCAGGGTCGGCTCCACCTCGTGACCGGTCAGCGCCCGCATGATCAGCGACCGTTGCGGGTGGCTGTGGGCCTCCTCGGCGGTGATGCGTCCTTCGTCGACCAGGGTCTGCACGAACGTGTCGTCTTTGGTGATCTGCGTCAGTTCGCCGTCCCGGAACAGGTAGCCGCGCGAGTCACCGATGTGGGCCAGTCCGAGACGGTCCCCGGCGAACAGGATCGCGGTGAGGGTGGTCCCCATCCCTTCCAGATCGGGTTCCATCTCGACCTGCGCGGCGATCGCGGAGTTGCCCTCGCGAACCGCGGCGTCGAGCTTGGCCAGCAGATCGCCGCCGGGCTCGTCGTAGTCCAGTGGCGCCAGCGCGCCGATCACCAGTTGCGACGCCACCTCGCCGGCGGCGTGCCCGCCCATGCCGTCGGCCAGGGCCAACAACCGTGCACCGGCATACACCGAGTCCTCGTTGTTGGACCGCACCAGGCCGCGATCGCTGCGGGCCGCATAGCGCAATACCAGCGTCACGGGCGCAGCTCGATCGCCGTCTTGCCGATCCGAACCGGCGTACCTATGGGAACTCGTACCGCAGTCGTCACCTTCGCCCTGTCAAGGTAAGTGCCGTTCGTCGACCCTAAATCTTCCACATACCATTCCGAACCGCGTTGAGACAGCCTGGCGTGCCGCGTCGACGCGTAGTCGTCAGTCAACACCAGGGTCGAATCGTCCGCGCGTCCGATCAACACCGGCTGTCCGCTGAGGGTGATCCGGGCACCGGTCAGCGCGCCCTCCGTCACGACCAGGTAGCGCGCGGAGTCGCGCCGCTGCCGCGGGGAAAGCAGACTGCCCCGCAACGCCAGCCCGCGCCGCACCATGACCGCTCCGGTGGGGGCGTAGATATCGGTGCGCAGGATCCGCAGCACCGACCAGATGAACAGCCATAACAACATCAGGAAGCCGGCACGCGACAGCTGCAGTACCAACCCCTGCATCTGACGGTCCTTTCCGTGCCGGCATTGCCCACCCCCTGCCCGCGAGACCGAGCACCTCAGCAAAGACACGATACTGGGACGGTGGTCGCCGTGGGGAGAGGCTCGACAGCGTGAGCGTGTGGCTCAGTGGATGCGGACGATGATCTCGGAGTGACCGAGCCGGATCACGTCGCCGTCAGCTAGTTGCCACTCCTGCACCGGTGCGTTGTTGACGGTGGTGCCGTTGGTCGAATTCAGGTCCGAGAGCAATGCGACCTGACCGTCCCAGCGGATCTCCAGGTGCCGGCGGGAAACCCCGGTGTCGGGCAGCCGGAACTGGGCGTCCTGGCCGCGCCCGACGATGTTGGAGCCGTCGCGAAGCTGATAGGTGCGGCCGCTGCCGTCATCGAGCTGCAGGGTGACCTGCGCTGCGGCGGAGCCGTACCCGCCCTGCCCGTAGCCGCCGTAGCCACCGCCCTGCCCGTAGTCCGAAGCCGGCGGCTGCCCGTAGTCGGAGGCCGGCTGCTGGCCCTGAGCGCCGTAGTCGTAGTCCCGGCCGGCGGGCTCGCCGTAACCGCCCTGTTGAGGCGCGTATCCCGCGGGCGAGGCTTCGGCGTACTGGGTGTAGGCCCCGGCGTCGTAATCCTGTCGGCCGTAGCCGCCGCCCTGCTGATAGCCCTGGTCCTGGTAGCCGCCCCCCTCGGGGTAGGCCGAGCGCTGCGGCTCCGGCGGAGCCGGCGGGGCGCCGTAGCCGGCGTCCTGGCGGGCGGGCTCGCGGCCGTAGTCACCGTAATCGCCGTAGCCGCCGCCCGGCGGCTGACCGTACCCACCCTGCTGGTAACCCTGGTCCTGGCCGTAGCCGCCCTGACCGCCGTAGCCGCCACCGGGCGGACCTTGGGGCGTAGCGGGCGGCGCAGCTTCGTGGGTGGGCGCGTAGCCGCTCTGGCCCGGCTCGCCGTACCCGCCGTGCCCCTGGTCCGGGTAGCCGCCCTGGTCGCCGTAGCCACCCTGCTGGCCGTAACCGCCTTGCTGGCCGTAGCCGCCCTGGTCGCCGTAGCCACCTTGCTGGCCGTAGCCACCTTGCTGGCCGTAACCGCCCTGGTCGCCGTAACCGCCCTGCTGGCCGTAGCCGCCCTGGTCGCCGTATCCACCCTGCTGGCCGTAGCCGCCCTGGTCCGGGTAACCACCCTGCTGGCCGTACCCGCCCTGCGGCGGGTATCCCTGCTGCGGTGGGTAACCGCCCTGTTCCGGCGGGTAACCGCGCTGGTCGTCCTGCCGTCCGTAGCGGTCGTCGTAATACTCGTCGGGCCGCCCCTGACCGCGGTAGCCTGGGTTGTCAGTCATCGGTCGTACTCCTGGTTCTGCGCCAAACGCATCATCTGATTGTGGCGGGGCGGAATCGGTATCCGTCGGGCGGGGCTCGACGTCGGGGTTGACAGCCCCGCGGGCGCGGAACTGGCCTGTATGCAGGTTCGCGGAATGCTCGAACCGGACGACCACATCACCATACGTTTGCCACCCCTGTTCCTGGATAAAGTCCGCCAAGTACCGAGCAAAAGCGCTCGACGTGAGATCCGGATCGGCGTTCAACTTCTCCGAGTCGTGCACACTGAGGGTAATGATGTATTCGTTGGGTGCCAAAAGGCGATTTCCCTGCAGTGACCGGACGCCGTCGCTCGCTTCGCGCCGCAGCAGCGCCTCCACCTCTTGCGGCACAATCGATCCGCCGAAGACCCGAGCAAACGCATCACCGACGGTCGCCTCGAGTTTGCGCTCGATGCGCTGAACTAGCCCGCGTTGGCCACCCATCGTTGCGCGCTCGCTTCACTCTGTGCCAGGGATCGTCGGCGGAGGGCAAACGACTCGGCCGAGTGCCGTCATCGTATCGGGATACCGCCATGCTGCGGCACCGTGAGATTCCTGGGAATCACATCGATACTGATCAGAGACCTTATTACCGCGCGACGCCGGTCGAGCCCGCCGAGCGGTTGGGGCGCGCGGCTACTAGAGTGATATGGTCCTCCGGTTGTTCGGGCGAGTGGCGGAATGGCAGACGCGCTGGCTTCAGGTGCCAGTGTCCTTCGGGACGTGGGGGTTCAAGTCCCCCTTCGCCCACAGTGAGCGGTTCCACGAACTGCGGCGCGCGAGGCCACGGACGTAGAGTCCGTGGCCTCTGTGTTTGTCGGGTCCCCTGACCTCGTCGTCAGTATTCATCCGCAACCGCCTGGGCGATCAGCCGGATCCGATCGGAGTCCTTCGCCGGATCGGTGATCGTGGCGACCGGGACCATCGTCTTGGTGCCGACCTGGAACTGCGGGCCGATCACCACCGTAAAGATGCCCGCCTCGCCGTCGCCGCTGACGGCGTGCCCGCCGACGTCGAAATGCTCAGGCTCGTAGGTGAGCCCGTCGGGCTCCGCGTAGTCCAATGAAAGGTAGACGTTCGGCCCGCCGTCGACGCCGAAGGCGCAGTCATGGGTGCTGAACTCTGCAATGTCCCAGGAAATGCCGTGCGCCGGGCGCAGTCGCGCCGGTGCCCGGCACGGGTCGGCGCCGGTGATCACGGTGCGGGGCACCGAACTCGTCGCCAGGGACGGCTTGCGGGCGAATTCGTGCAGGCCCACCTGCATGAGTTTGCGGCCAATGGCGCAGCCGTCGATTCGCGGTGGCGCCATCACCATGGCGGTCAGGCGCACACTGCCGGGATAGGTGGCTGCCCACTCACAGCCCGCCGACACCATCTGGTCGCGCGGGGGCATGTTGGGTCCGGCGAATGCGTCGGCGACGGTGACATCGGTGCCGTCGATCGTTTCGTGCTTGGCCCAGGCCGCCGGCTGAGGCAGCACCACCGGCCCGACCGCCAACGAGATGGTCGCCGTGATGTTGTCGCTGTCTTGGCCGATGCGGGAGCGGCACAGGATCGGCGAGGTAGGTGCCTCGATGGTGAGTGCCTTGCCCGCCACCGTGCGCGCCCCGCCGTACAGGGCGCAGATATCGACGCCACGGATCTGCTGGATCGTGCGCAGCCGCTCACGGTCGGCGTCGTTGGTGGGCGCGACCACGCTGGTATCCGGTGGCCCGGAGTCGGTGGCTTTCGGCGCAGGCTGATCGTGCGTGCATGCGACCACAGCGGCGGCAACGGCGATCAGGCCGAGGCCGAAACGACAGCGATCCCTCACCGGCACGACACCCTTCATCGGCACGACAGTAGTGCTGCCGACGATGTCACCCGAGTACCCGTGAGTGGCATCGCGTGGTCGCTCACCCCGGCGCAAGCACCGCCCCTTCTGGCGGCCGCCCCACCCATGCCGCCTACATTCTCATCGACGACTATCGAGGGAGCCCTGAGTTGAACATCGATCCCGCCGCCACCGCGTGGCTGCTGGCCAGCACGGCGCTGGTGCTGCTGATGACGCCCGGGTTGGCAATCTTCTACGGCGGCATGGTGCGCACCACCGGCGTGCTGAACATGATCATGATGAGCTTCATCTCGATCCCGCTGGTCACCGTGGCATGGCTGCTCGTCGGGTACAGCCTGGCGTTCTCCGACGGCGGCGCCGGCGGATTCCTGGGCGGTCTGTCGCACGCCGGGATGAGTGGGATCGGTCCGCAGACGCTGCACGGCCAGGTTCCCGAACTGCTGTTCGCGACCTTCCAGCTGACTTTCGCGATCATCACCGCGGCCCTGGTCAGCGGCGCCATCGCCGACCGCGCCAAATTCAGCGCCTGGCTGATCTTCGTCCCGCTATGGGTGATCGCGGTGTATTCCGTTGTCGCGCACTGGGTTTGGGGGCCAGCGGGCTGGCTGTCCAAATTGGGCGCGTTGGACTTCGCCGGCGGTCTGGTAGTCGAGATCGTCTCCGGCACCTCGGCCCTGGCGCTGGCCCTGGTGCTGGGTCCGCGCATCGGCTTCAAGACCGAGGCCATGCGTCCGCACAACCTGCCGTTCGTGCTGCTGGGAGCGGGACTGCTGTGGTTCGGCTGGTTCGGGTTCAACGCCGGTTCGGCCCTGACCGCCGACGGGTTCGCTTCCGCGGTCTTCCTCAACACCCTGGTCGCCGGTTGCCTGGGCATGCTGGGCTGGCTGACGGTCGAACAGCTCCGCGACGGCAAGCCCACCACCTTTGGCGCCGCATCGGGAGTGGTGGCCGGGCTGGTGGCGATCACGCCGTCGTGCGGCTACGTGAACACCCTGGGTGCCGCTGTCGTCGGAATGGCGGCCGGAATCGTGTGCGCGTTCGCCATCACGGTGAAGTTCAAACTCAACTACGACGACTCGCTCGACGTCGTCGGCGTGCACTTCGTCGGCGGCGTGGTCGGGGTGCTGCTGATCGGTCTGCTGGCGACCGCGGTGATGACCAAGGGTCCGAATGGACTGTTCTACGCCGGCGGGGTGGGCCAGCTCGGCAAGCAGGCGCTGGCCATGGTGGCCGTCGGTGCTTACGCGTTCACGGTCAGCTATCTGCTGGCCAAGGTGATCGACCTCGTCATCGGCTTCCGCATCAGCCGGGAGGATGAGGTGAATGGCGTCGACCTCAGCCAGCACGCGGAGACGGCGTACACCGAGGGCGTTCTGGGGCACCAGCAGGTGCACCGGCCGCTGTTCGGGCAGCAGGAGACCTCCCGTACCCGGTTGGAAGCGGACGAGGACGGTTGAGCGCTGAGCTGTCGGATCGTCGGCCGGAACGTCTCATCGCCGGGTTCTCCCCGATGACCCTCTCGATTACCCTGGCCTCGTGAACAGCCAGCAAGTGCCCGGCGGTGTGGTGCACCCACTCCCCGCCGACCTGCGCGAGGCGTTGACCGCCAACTCCACCGCACTGGCCCTCTGGCACGACATCACCCCGCTGGCACGCAACGAGTTCATCTGCTGGGTCGAGGACGCCAAGCAGCAAAAGACACGCGAGCGCCGCATCCGCAGGACTCAAGAGGAACTGGAAGAAGGCAAGTGGCGGCCCTGCTGCTGGCCGGGCTGCAAGCACCGCGAGCGCAACGGCAGATAGCCGATCGGTTTAGCACCGGCCTACCGGGTCAACTTGCTCGATGGCGGGGAGACCACTGGTGGGTGTGATGTCGTGTGGGGGTTGACGGGTGACCGGTCCGATGTGGATGGCCTGGCCACCCGAAGCGCACTCGGCATTGTTGTCCGCCGGGCCGGGTCCCGGCCCGTTACTGGCCGCCGCGGGGGCATGGCAGGCGCTCAGCGCGGAGTACGCTGCGGCCGCTGCCGAACTCACCGGCGTCCTGGGTGCGGTGCAGGCGGGGTCGTGGCAGGGTCCGTCGGCTGCGGATTACGGCGCTGCGCACGGCCCGTACCTGGCCTGGCTTGCGGTGGCGCAGGCCAACAGCTCCGCCGCCGCGGCTGCGCAGGAGACCGTTGCCGCGGCCTACACGACGGCACTGGCCACGATGCCGACACTGCCGGAACTGGCCGCCAACCACGTCGTGCACGGGGTGCTGGTCGCGACGAATTTCTTTGGCATCAACACGATCCCGATCGCACTGAACGAAGCCGACTACCTGCGGATGTGGATTCAGGCAGCGACCACGATGGCTACGTACCAAACCGTGGCGACGACGGCGACCGCCGCGGTTCCGACGACCGGACCGGCCCCGATGGTGGTCAAGGCCGACTCGGCTACCGCGGCCGCCGAGCCCAGCCAACTTGCGGCGGCGGCCCCGGCCGCTGACGCGGGCTCCCAAATCGACATCGCCAACCTGATCAGCCAGCTGCTGCAGTGGTACACCGGCTATGTCCAGGACTTGTTCGAGCCGATCACCAATTTTCTGCAGGACCCGCTGGGCAACAGCGTCAAACTCGTCACCGACTTCCTCACCAATCCGTCGCAGGCGTTGGTGACATGGGGGCCGTTCCTGTCCGCCGTGGCCTACCAGGTGTTCTCCAATGTCGGGGCGGCGCTGACCTATCCGCAGCTGCTGCTCCAGCCGCTGCTGGCGATCACCCTCGGCGTGGTGGCCGGGGTGGGCCAGCAGCTGGTTGCGCTGGGACCGGCTGTCGCCGGCGCGTCGGCCGCTCCGACCCCGCTGACGTTGAGCGGGCATTCCACGGCCTTGCCGCTGGCGAGTCTGGCGCCGAGTGGGGTGACATCCGCCGCCGCGTCCACCGGGTCGGTCGGCGCGGGCGGGACTGCAGCAGCGCCTGCTTCGGCAGCACCCGCGGCCGGCACGTTGGTGCCGTATGCCGTGGCGGGCTTCGACCCGGGCGGTGGCGTCCCGCCGACCCTGCGAGAAGGGACCGGCGCGAAGGCGCCGGCGCAGGGAATTCCGGCGGCGGCCGCCGGGGTTGCGGCACGCGAGAAACGGCGGGCCCGGCGACGGCGCGCCGCGACCATGCCGGAGCGGCAGTACGCCGACGAGGTGCTGGACTACGACCTCGATCCCGACGGGGAACCCGCGGTCACCGCGTCGACTCGCGGCGCGAGCGCGATGGGCTTGGGCGGCACCTACCGGGGCGAGGCGGACGCCGCCGGCCTGATCACCCTGCCGGCCGACGGATACGGCGGCGGGCCGACCATTCCGATGTTGCCCACCACCTGGGACGACGAGCAGTAGTCCCGCGACTCAGTGACCCGGTTGGGAGTTCACCCAGCCCACCACCTCGGCCGTGACGGGATCGGTGATGTCGTCGTATTCGGGATGCTTCTTGAGCACGGTGACCACCATGGAACAGACCGGGACGATGCGCTTGCCGTCAGCCTTGGTGGTCTGCAGCGCCTCTTCCAACAGGATGGTCGCCAGTCCCCGACCGCCGAATTCGGGATCGATTTCAGTGTGGTGGAAGACGCGCTGATCACCGCGATCGGCGAAATCGGCGAAGCCGACGGATTGGCCGGCCACGGAAATGTCATACCTGTTGTCGCCGGTCGTGACGGTGGTCTCTGCGCCGGTCTTGTCGGTGGTCACGAGCGCTCCTTCGGTTGGGGCAGCGGCCTGGGCAGCAGCCGAGTGGTGGGCATCGGCGGCGCCGGTAGGCGTATGACCGATCCCTGATATCCCTCGACGGCACCGAAGCGGTTCTCCGGGCCGTCTTGGTCCTCCTGCCACAGCCGCCGATAGGTGACGATCTCGTCGTGACTGCGCGCGACGAAGTTCCACCACATCACCAACTGTTCACAGAACGGAGTGCCACCCAGCAGCAACACCCGGGCCGGCCGATCCACCATATTGCGCAGCCGCAGGATGGAGTTTCCCGGACCCTGGTACCCGAGGTCGGCCGCCGCGAGAGTGGTTCGGCCGAGCTGGATGTCGCCCTGGTCGCACAACACCCCGTGTTCGAAGGCCGGATCGACGTCGAGCTCGAGCGACGCGGACGGGTCGAGATCGAGCTGCGCACCGATCAACGGAGTGAATGTGCTTACCGGCGAACGGCTTCCGGCTAGCTGGCCGAGAAAAACCCGGGCGATCGCGCCGGGCAGCGCGACTGGTTCAGGGCGGTGGTGGGCAAAGCCGCGGTCGGTGTCGCGGGCCGAATCCGGCAGGGCTATCCACAACTGCACACCGTGCAGTGACTGGCCAGGAATGGACACCTCCGAATGACAGATGCCGGCGCCCGCCGTCATCAAATTCAGTTCGCCCGGCCGCACTGTGGCATGCACGCCGGCGCTGTCACGGTGTTCCACTTCCCCACTGAAAAGCCAACTCGCCGTTTGCAGTCCGGTGTGCGGGTGGGGCGGCACGTCCATGTGATGGTCCGTCGGCCCGTAATGGTCGACAAAGCACCACGCCCCGATCAGCGACCGTTGCCGTTGCGGGAGGGTGCGCTGCACGTGGATCGCGCGCGGTCCGCCCAGCGGTACCGCACGTGGGTTCAGCACTTCGACGATGTCGGCGTCAACCTCGACCGGCGAAGCGCTGCAGGCGACTTCGGCCGGAGCGGTCTCGAGATTGCTCACTTTCGCGTCTGCACTCGCGGGCTCACCTGCCCGGCGGCTGGATTGCCTTCATGGCGATCCGCATGATCGGCTCGGGAACGCGGTCCCGCAGGGACAGTGCGGTGTCGGCGGCGCGGGAACGCAGCGGGGTACCGCGTCCGAACATCTTGTTGAACGGCCCACCCGTCGGCTCGACCGTGATGTGCAGCGGCGGGGTGTCGACGGCGGCACCCAGCGCGTTGGAGATCACCATGCGCTGGATTTCACTGGTCCCTTCAAAGATGGTGTACAGCTTCGCATCCCGATACCACTTCTCGACCGGATGATCGGTGATGTAACCCCAGCCGCCCATCGTCTGAATGGCTCGCTCGGTGGCTTTGACAGCGACCTCGCTCGCCGCAAGCTTGGACATCGAGCCCTCGCCCCGTTCGAACGACACGTTGTTGGCCGCCATCCAGGATGCCCGCCAGGTCAGCAGCCGTGCCGCATCGATCTGAGTGGCCAAGTCCGCCAACGGAAATGCGATTCCCTGATGGTCGATGATGGGCCCGCCGAAGGCCTCGCGTTCGGTCGCGTAGGCGGTCGCGTACTCCAGCGCAGCGCGGGCAATCCCGATGGCCTGGGCTGCCACCATCGGCCGGGTCTGCTCGAAGGTGCCCATGGTCGCCGAGCCGGACTTCTTGGCGCCGGCCACCACTTCGCGTGCCTTGGCGAGCTTGTGTTCCAGCTTGTCCTCGCCGCCGAGCAGATTCGCACCCGGAATCCGCACCCCGTCGAACTTCAGTTCGGCGGTGTGGGAAGCGCGGCAGCCCAATTTGTCGAGTTTGCGCACCAGCTCCAAACCGGGTGTGCCGCCCGGCACCACGAACAACGCCTGACCCCGATGGCCCAATTCCTCGTCGACGACCGCGTTGACGACGTGGACGTTGGCGATACCGCCGTTGCCGATCCACATCTTGTGACCGTCGATGACCCAGTCGTCTCCGTCGCGGCGGGCGCGGGTTCGCAGATTGCGGACGTCGCTGCCACCCTCGGGTTCGGAGATCGCCAGGGCGGCGAGCTTGATGTCGCCCGGGGTCCCGAAACATTCCGGCGCCCACTCCAGCATCTGTTCCGGCGAGGCGGCCTGGCCGATCGCCGACAGGGCCAATGCCGGCATGACGATGGCCAGACCGATTCCGGCGCATCCCCAGAACAGTTCCTCCATGAACATCGGCAGCGAGATGCCGGTGGGGTCCCCGATCAGGTCGCGGTAGAACAGCGGGCTGTAGAAGCCCCGCTGCGCAGCCTCTTCCAGAACCGGCCAGGGGAACTCTTGGCGTTGGTCGTATTCGAGGGCGACGGGCCGGATCACCTCTTCGGCGAACTCGTGGGTGCGCCGCGCCAGATCGTGCTGCGCTGCCGTCGGGGTCAGGTCGAAGGTCATAGGTTGCGCCTTTGCTCAGCTGCCTCGGCCCGAGCGGGGCCACTGTCGAATTCCCGTATACCCCGGGTGTGGCCCGACAATCCCTCGGTCAAGCCGCCGAGCGCGGGCCTACGCGGGCGGCGGGAAGATGCAACACCACGGCGCCGACGGCGAGATCGTCACTTTCCCGACGCTCCAGCAACGCCGCGTTCTCGGGCAACTGCCGGGCATTGATGTCGCCGGCGGCGATGCGGCGCAACACCTCGTGGGCCGCGGCGAGCTGTTCGCGTTTGCGGTACTGACCGCCGGGCAACTTCACGCCGGCCCACACTCCATATTCTTCGCGGTGCGCGATCGCCCGCGCGGCGCACTGGCGCTGTTGCGCCAGTGGGCACCGGCGCAGGCACTGAATGCGTGCCTCGGTGGCCGACCGCTCGTAGGCGCGTGCCTTGGCCGCGCCGTCGCCGCCGTCGTCGTCGGGGTAGCCGAACCAGAGTTCCGGGTTGGTTGCACAAGGGTTTGACACGAGCCGACCTCCATTCGACGGAAAACGTAGGCAGAATCGTATACACACATACTCAGGATGGACAAGCGAAACGAGAAGAAAACGTATAAACGGAGGGGTGGTGGACGGCCTGTGTAATATCCGGCTATGCGGGGAGCGCGGCCGTGAGCCGTGAATCGGCCGGTGCGGCCATGCGCGCGTTGCGTGAGTCGCGGGACTGGTCCCTTGCGGACCTGGCCGCGGCGACCGGCGTCAGCATCATGGGACTCAGCTATCTCGAGCGCGGCGCCCGCAAACCGCACAAAAGCACTGTGCAAAAGGTGGAAAACGGCCTGGGCCTGCCGCCGGGCACGTATTCGCGGCTCATCGTCGCCGCCGACCCGGACGCCGAACTCGCCCGGTTGATCGCCGCGCAGCCGTCCGAACCGGTGCCGCCGCGACGCGCCGGGGCACCGGTCGTCGACCGGCACAGCGATACCGATGTGCTGGAGGGATACGCCGAAGCACAACTGGAGACCATCAAGTCCGTCATCGATCGACTACCGCCGGTGACATCAAACGAATATGAGACGTATATTCTCTCTGTGATCGCACAATGCGTGAAAGCGGAGATGCTGGCCGCCAGCTCCTGGCGGGTCGCGGTCAACGCCAGTGCCGATTCGACGGACCGCCTGATGGAGCACCTGCAGGCACTCGAAGCAACGCGCGGCGACCTGCTGAAGCGGCTGCCCAGCAGTTTGAGTGCGCGCTTCGACCGCGCATGTGCGCGCTCGACGCTGCCCGAACCCGTGATCGCCGCACTGATCGGTGTCGCGGTCGATGACGTCTGGGACATCCGCAACCGGGGTGCGATTCCAGCGGGCGCGCTCCCCCGGGTGCGCGCATTCACCGAAACCACGGAGGCCGAAGCCGGAGTCGGCGTGGCCGGGTCCGGTCCGGACAGCGAGCAGAACCGATGAGTCCGACCGAGCTCGAGACGTTGAGCCGAGCCCACGGTCTGTTCACCGGCAGCGGCCCGCACCCGCCGATCGAAACCGGCCTCGATGCCGGTGCGGTGCCACCGAATCCTGTTGGCGGACAGCATCATTACCAGCAACGGGCGACCCGCGCCCACGCCGCCCTGAGCGCGGCCGGCCACACGGATTCGGCGCTGGCGGCGATCGTCGCCGGTGCGCACCGGGATCGGTCCGCCGCCCGTCAGCTCACTCGTGGCGTGCTCGATGAAGCTCGCGCCGATGCCCCGGTGCCGGGACTGTCGCCGCTGGCCCAGCGCGAGGCGCTGCGTCGCCGCGTGGCGCGGTTGCGCGCTCAACGCGAGCACGTCGCCGTCGCGAGGGGCCGCTCGCGACGACACGCCGCCGCGCTACGCGCGTTGCGCTACCGGGCAGCACACCACCGCGGCGGGCGGTTGCCCGTACCGGCCGGGCGCGCCGGACTCGCGGTACGCGCCGCGCTGTCCCGGCTGGGCCGACCCTACGTCTGGGGGGCCACCGGGCCCGACCAGTTCGACTGTTCCGGCTTGGTCCAATGGGCTTACGCGCAGGCCGGCGTACACCTCGATCGCACGACCTATCAGCAGATCAACGACGGAGTGCCGGTGCCGCGGTCGCAAGTCCGGCCCGGCGACCTGGTCTTTCCGCACACCGGCCACGTACAGCTGGCGATCGGCAACAACCTGGTGGTCGAGGCGCCCTATTCCGGCGCCTCGGTCCGGATCAGCCGGCTGGGCGGCAGCGTAGCGATCCGGCGGCCATGGTGAGTACCAGCAATCGCCCAGTCGGCTGGGCCGGATGAGAAGGTTGAGGCCATGTCGGAACAAGGCGGGGCGTCGGTAGCGGCCATTCAGCAACGGCAGGCCGCGCTCGCGCGCAGACACGGGGCAATCGCCGAGGCCGACCGCGTGCTGGCAGCGGCGCTCGCCAGTGCGCATCAGGTCATGCGCGACAGCGTCCGGCGACTCGACGCGATCTCCGCCGAGATCGAACAGGCACTGCCCGGGCAGCCCGTCGATACCCCGATGGGGGCGCGCGAATTCGAGAGATTTCTGGCGGCCAAGCAACGCGAGATCGCCGAGGTTGTGACCGAGGCCCGCGAGGTCAGCCGCAGCAAAAGCGCGGTGCTGCACCGCCTGCGGGACACCTATTCCATCTGAGCCGCTGAGTGAATTGTCCGCGGCTGTGCGCGTGGGTACTGTCCAGCGGCGTGGCGACCCAGCAGGACGTCTTCGACGTGATGCGACTTGTTCAGCAACGCACCGGCGATCCGGCCGCGTGGCAGTCGGGGCTGACGCCGGGTGAAATGGGCGACGTACTGTCGCCCGCGACGCCGCCACAGCGTCTGGACGTGATCCTGGCCAAGATCCGCCACCAACATCCGGACTTGTTCACTCCGGCGCCAGCCCCGCAGGCGCCGCCGCAACGTTCCGAAGGCGAAGCCGCCAGCGCCATCAGCGCGGCCGAAACTGCTCTGGCACATCAGAATTCGGCGAGCTCGCAGCTGGATCTGCAAGTCGTCACCGCCATCCTCAACGCGCATCTGACCAACGCCGAAGGCAGGACTGCGCTGGACGCTCTCCAGCACGAGATCGAGACCGCCCTCGCGACGCGGTCCGACCTGGACACTCCGGCCGGCGCGCGGGACTTCCAGCGGTTCCTGATCAGCAAACTCCGCGATATCCGCGCGGTGGTGGCGACAGCCGGCCTCGACGACACCTCGAAGTCGGCGTTGATGGCGGCGTGGACGTCGTTGTATAACGCATCGAAGGCCGGCCCGGACGCCCCGGCGGAGCACCGGCCGGCGGCGGCCGAACCCGCGACCGGGCACGGTGGTCCGCCCGCCGCGTCGTCGTCGAGTGGGCCGGCAGCGAAGGGCAGTCCGGATCCGCTGCTCGACTCGACGTTGCTGGACGATCCGGGGCTGTTCGACGCCCCGGTCCAGCAGCCCGCGGCCGCTGCACCGCTCCCGGTCACCGGCGCCGGGGGCGCCGCCCCGACCGGGGTGAGTCCGAGCAGCGGGGCGGGCGCGCCCAGTTGGGGCGCCCCGAGCGGTTTCTCAGTGCCTAACCTGTCGGGCGGCGGAACCGGACGGGACCCGCGCGGTGCATCAGACGGGCTGTTCGACGAGGACTTCGACCCGCGTGAGCACCGACCCGACGACGACGAGACCGAGCGCGAGAAGGACGACCACGACGACCCGCGGCACGAGCCGGAGCCGGGCGAGCCGCAACCGCAGCCGTCGGGTCCGACGACGGTGAGTCTGCCCAACGGCGAGACGGTGACTGCGGCCAGTCCACAACTTGCCGCCGCCATCAAGGCCGCCGCAGCGGGTGCCCCCATTGCAGACGCGTTCCAACAGCAGGGCATGTCCATCCCGCCCCCCGGGACGGCGGTCACCAATCCCCTGGATCCGGCCCAGGTCGTGCCGGGTGATATCGGCATGCTCACCGATCGTCACGCGCTGGCCCTGGGGAACAGCAAGGCTCTGCTCGACGGACAAATCCAGCGCATCTCCGCCGTAAGCGGACCCAGCTTTCTAGGCTGGGAGCACCCGCCGACGCCGGTGCAGGCGACGGTGCCGTCCGCAACGCAGACACCCACGCCCACCCGACCGGCGGCCGTCGCCGGCTGATCAGCGAACCGAGACGATAATCGCCGGCACGGTGCCGGCACTGAAGGAGGAGGCAGCAGATGGCCGATCGTATTCATGTGGTGCCGGCGCACCTGCGTGAAGCCGCGGCCCGGCACGAGCAGACCGCCGGCCAGCTGCGGAGCATCCCGACCACCCACGCCGCGATCCAGGAAAGCCTGGATTCGCTGGGACCCGTCTTCGGCGATCTGCGCGAGGCCGGGCGCGTGCTGCTCGAAGCCCGGCGGCGGTGCTACGAGCAGCAGGCCGACGACCACGCCGATCTCGCGCAGAATCTGGTGACCTCGGCCGCGACGTGGGAGCAGCGCGAGCAAGAGTCCGCGGCCAAACTCCGCGACATCGTCGACGGCTAGGTTTCAGCAGAGTCCATGACAGACGCCAATCCGGCCTTCGACACCGTGCATCCCAGCGGGCACATTCTGGTGCGCTCGTGCCGCGGTGGCTATTTGCACAGCGTCGCGCTGAGTGAGGCGGCAATGGAGACAGATGCGCAAACTCTGGCTGAGGGGATTCTGCTGACCGCCGACGTTTCCTGCCTCAAGGCATTGTTGGAAGTGCGCGACGAGATCATCGCCGCCGGGCAGACACCCTCCGCCGCGGTGCCCACCGCCGCCGATCTCGACTCGGCAATCGAAAAACTGCTCGCCCACCAACTGCACGCACGCGCCACGGCAGATTAGAGCAGCCAGGTCCTGGCACTGTCGGGATCCGGAGCGACATCTGCGGGTGGCTCGATGGGGTTGGCGCCGAACAACTCTCGGGCGCGTGCCAGCAGCGCACGTACCTCGTCGAGTTGCTGCTGCAACCCGGAATCGGCCATGGTTGCACGCTACCCACACCACGACAACCGCACAATTCACCGCTCGCACAAGCCGAGGCGATCAACACCGGGCTACCGCTACGCTTAGCCGGTGGGAATCTTCGGCAGGGTGACGGCGCGCCAGCGTCTGCGCCGAGCGACCGAAGAATCCCTCACGGTCCCCACCTTCAGTGCGCCGCTCGACTGCACGCCGTGGGTGATCGGCGGCCTGTGGCCCGTCGAGCTGTCGCAGAGCAGGAACGAAACCGCAACGCTGGCAAAGTATCTCAAGTCCGACCTGCAGCGGATAGCGGCGACCGCGAACGAAGAACTCAGGGGCATCGGCCAAGCCGGCATGGTCTACACCGCGCGGCGGGCCGCCGAGGCCCGCGTGATCGAGGAGGCCCGCGCCCTGGCAGTGCGGCGAGTCGAATCGACGTTGCGGCAACTCCGTCAGAGCACGGCGCAGCAAGCCCCGGTCCAGCCGCCACCCGAGGTCCGGCCGGCGCCCCGGCCGGACCTGGCCAAGACGCAGGTGCTGCCAGTGATACGGGACGAGCCGTTCGACATCGGCGATACCCAGGTGTTGCCGGCCGTGCAAGACGAGGTTCCGGCACAGGACGTTGACGCGACCCAGGTGTTGCCGGCCGTCGTCGACGACGGGCCGCCCGCCGAGCCCCCTCCGGATCCGGAAGCCGCACCCCCTGCGGACGCCGCCCCCGAAGACGCCGAGCCGACCACCGCGGAGCGGTTGCCGCTATTGCTGGCATTCGTCGCCCGCCAGGAACCGCGACTGAGCTGGGCTGTCGGCGAACACGAGGACGGTACGACGGTGCTGGTCACCGACCTGGCGCACGGCTGGATCCCGCCGGGCATCGCGGTGCCCGAAGGCGTGCGCCTGCTGGAACCCGGCACCCGGACCGGACGGGCCGCGGAGTTGCTGGGTAACACGATCCAGGCGGCGACCTATGCGCCGGGCGACTCGTCGAAGCTGTCCGTCGGGCTCTCCGGTGTGGCAGCGTCCGTGCAGCCGAAGGAACTGCCTCCTGTCACCGACCTGGGTTGGGAACTGGGTGTCGCCACGCACTGGCGCCAGGGCTTGCCGCGCCTGGTCAATACGCTGGCCAAGGCCGCTGCTGCCGGGGCCGACGTCGTCGACCAAGAACTGGATTTGCTGCGAGTGCACCTCGACACGACCCGCTACCAGCTGCTCGCCCAGTATCCCGACGTCGATCCTGAACAACTGCTCAATTGCATGCTGCTCGCCGCCACCGAAAGCAGCGCCACCGGCGACGTGACGTCGGCGAACTATCACTTCGCCTGGTTCCAGAAACTGGCGGATCGAGCGCCCGGCAGACCGGCTCAATCGTGAATTGACGCTGGTCGGGGCCCTCGACATACTGTCCTGGTGTCGGGGTCGGGTCGTCGCGGCGAACTCAGCGACCTCAGCGTCAGCGGTGATCGCAGTGCCGCCGAAGACGAGGCACTCGTCGAAGCGGTACTTCGTGAACTGAGCGAAGCAGCCGACCGGTGGGAAGCACTCGTCGCACAGGCCGAGACCGTCACGTACAGCGTGGACTTGGGCGACGTGTCGGCGGTGGCCAACTCGGACGGGCGGCTGCTGCAGCTGACGCTGCACCCGGACGTGATGGTCGGCTACACGCACACCGAATTGGCCGACAGGATGAACCTCGCCATCGCAGCGCTGCGAGAAGAGGCTGAAGCCGAGAACCGGGCACGGTACGGCGACAGCCTGCAGTGATGTCGGCGTCGGCACGCAGACATGCGCCGACCGCCGGAAGGAGAACGATCAGTGCCACTCAATCTGTCCAACCGGGACCAGAACTCGGGGCATCTGTTCTATAGCCGGCGACTGCGCGCGGCGATCACCAGATTCTCCGTGCGCATGAAGCATGACGACCGCAAACAACAAGCGGCGGTGGCGTTGTCGATCGTGCTTGTCCTGATCGGTGTGGGCTGGATGGCGTTGCTGCACGTCATGAAGCCGGCCGGTCTTATCGCCCAGTCGGCTGTGGTCGGCAACCGGGACACCGGCGCGATCTTCGCCAAGATCAACGGGCGTCTCTACCCCGCGCTCAATCTCACGTCGGCGCGACTGGCCGTCGGCAATGCCGCGGCGCCCACCTGGGTGACAGCCGCCGAGATTGCGAAATACCCGACCGGACCGATGATCGGTATCCCGGGTGTGCCGGACAGCCTCCCGGCCACCGGCGGCGCCGGCTCGGCATGGGCCGTCTGTGACACCGCTCAGACAGGTGGCGCAGGGCGGGGCAGCGCAACCCCGCCGGTGGTGACCGCCATCGCGGGCCCGCTATTCGCTGCGGGACGGGCCGCCGCGATGAGCCCGACCCAGGCCATCCTGGTAACCCACAAGAGCACGACCTACGTGATCTGGGGTGGCCGGCGCTCGCGAATCGACGCGACCGACCGGTCGGTGACCTTCAACCTCGGTCTGGATCCCGGCGTGACCTATCCCATTGAGATCTCCAACGCACTGTTCGATGCGTTGCCGTCGACGGAACCGCTTGTGGTGCCGTCGATTCCGGAGGCCGGCTCCCCGTCGCGATGGGTGGCCGGCGCCAAGGTCGGCAGCGTGCTGGAGTCCCGCGACGCTGCCGGTGCCGTTACGGGTTTCTATGTCTTGCTG
This sequence comes from Mycobacterium sp. NGS24, assembly GCF_059813065.1. Lineage (NCBI taxonomy): Bacteria > Bacillati > Actinomycetota > Actinomycetes > Mycobacteriales > Mycobacteriaceae > Mycobacterium > Mycobacterium sp. NGS24. Next base: position 184,088 of record NZ_JCALDW010000007.1, on the reverse strand, counting down.
CCCGGCGGCGTACAGAAGATCACCGCATTCGTCGCAGACCTGTTGCGCACCGCGGATTCTCAGGGTTCGACCGCACCGACGCTGATCGCCCCGGACAAACTGATACACATCCCGGTCGTCGATATCCTCAACGTCGACTACTACCCGTCGGGCAAGTTCAATTTCGTTGACACCACGGCGAATCCGGTCACCTGCGTGGGCTGGGAGAAGCAGCAGAACGACCCGCAGGCACGCATCACCGTCGTCAACGGTCGTGGTCTGCCGGTCCCGATCAGCATGGACTCCCGCCTGGTGCACCTCGTGCGCGACGACCGCAACCCCGATTCCGCTGAGGCGCATCAGACATTGATATTGCCCGGCGCCGCGAACTTCGTGGCCACCACCAGTGGGGTTGCGACGTCGGACAGCCGGGAAAGCCTCTATTGGCTTTCGCCGCAAGGGGTTCGGTACGGCATCCAGTCGGACCAGCGGACGTTGCAGGCACTGGGGCTGGACCCGAAACTTGCGGTGCAAGCGCCCTGGCCGATGGTGCGCACCTTTGCGCCCGGACCGGCCATCAGTCGTGAAGCGGCCCTTGTCGCCCGGGACGCCTTGCCGGCGGGTGGGGTGGTCGCACCCATTCCCGATTCGTCCGAGACGGGAGGTTAGCCATGTCCAAACGAGGATTCGTCCGCGGGAAGCGCACGCCACCACCCAACATCCCGCCGGTGCGGGTCGCGGTCGCGGCGCCGCTGGCCTTACCCGAGCGCGAGCCACGCAACATTCTGTTGATGATCGCCCTGCCCGCGGTGTTGGTCGGCATCGTCGGCACCCTGGTGGTGATGTACGCATCCGGGGTGCGGTCCTTGCAGTCGGGATTCTTTCCGATGGTCGGGCTGGTCGGATTCGGTGCGCTGATGTTCGGCGGACGCTTCGGCCGCGGACGTCGAATCAGTTGGGGGGAACAGGAAAAGCAACGGCGCAGCTATCTGCGCCAGCTCGATGAAGACCGCGAGGAGGTGCAGCGCGCAGCCGGTGAGCAGCGGCGCGGTCAGCTCTTCGTGCACGCGGACCCGCAGCGGTTCGACACCGTCATCGGGGGTCCGCGCATGTGGGAGCGACGACCGACTGATCCGGATTTCCTCGATGTCCGGCTCGGCGTCGGAGTGCAGCAGGCCAGCGAATCCGCGGTCTCGCTGCAGTGGCCCGATGTTCCGATCGGCGAGGAGCTGGAACCGGTAACCGGCGGTGCGCTCCGGGATTTCATCCTGGAACAGAGCAAGATCCGCGGCATCGGCAAGGTACTGAACCTGCGGTCCAAGCCGGGGTTCAGCTTCATCGCCGACGATCCCGGTGAACTGCACAGCCTGCTGCGCGCGATGTTGTGTTCGCTGGCGGTCTACCACAGCCCCCACGACGTCAAATTGATGGTAGTGACCCGGCAGCCCGAAGCCTGGCACTGGTTGGTCTGGCTGCCGCACAACCAGCACGACGAGATGTTCGACGCATGCGGCCTGCGCCGGCTGGTGTTCGCATCTCCAACGGAATTGGAAGAAGCGCTCGATGCCGAGTTGCATCGCAAAGGTCGGGGGCCGTGGACTCCGCCGGTCGGCAGTAACCCGACGTCCATGCCGTCGCCGATCGAGTCGGCAACCGGTCAGGCGCTGGGTCCGCACTGGGTGATCGTGGACGACAACGTCGGAACCCCGGAGCAGTGGGAAGGGGTCACCGGACAGAAAGGCATGGCAGGCATCACCGTATTGCGGCTGGCGACCCGGGTCGGGGTCGGTGTGGGCTTTGCCGAAGCAGAACAGCGCTTCTCGTTGCACCAGGGCAGGCTGATGCACCGTGAAACGTTCTACGCCGTAGCCGACATGCTCGCCGACAGCACCGCCAACCGGTATGCGCGGGCACTGGCCCGCTGGTCGCCGATGAGTCCCGGGGAGCTGTCCGAGACCGACAGTCAGGGCGGAGAGTTGTTGCGGGCGTTGGGTATCGGCGACCCGCGCGAGCTCGATGTGGACAGACTGTGGGGTGAGAGCCGGGGCCGCGGCGATCCGAAGTGGGCCATGGTGCCGGTTGGCGTCAAACAGGGCGGTGAGTTGCAGTATGTGATACTGCGGGCCAAGGACTTCGGGGGCTACGGCTTTCACTCCGTGGTGATCGGCACCTCCGGTTCGGGGAAGTCGGAGTACTTCCTGTCGTTGTGCAGTGGTATCGCGCTGACCCACTCGCCAGAGGCTTTCGTCGTCATCTTCGTCGATATGAAGTTCGAGTCGGCAGCTCAAGACCTGCAGGGGTTTCCGCACGTCGCGGGGTCCCTGTCCAACCTGGGCAAGGACGATCGGCATCTGGCCGAGCGGATGCGTAAGGCCATCAACGGTGAGATAGCCCGCCGCTACCGGCTTTTCAAGGATGCCGGAGCGCGCGACGCCAACGAGTACGAGGAGATGCGGCTTGCCGGCCGTGACCTGGAACCCGTTCCGATCCTGTTGGTGATCATCGACGAGTACCTCGAACTGTTCATCCACCACCCGGAGTGGATCGACCTGGTCATCCATATCGGTCAGGAAGGCCGCGGGTGCAACGTCTTCTTCACCCTGGGCGGGCAGCGGCTGGACCTGTCCTCGTTGAGTAAAGCCAAGAGCAACATCGCCTTCCGGGTGGCGCTGCGCGCCGAGACCGCCGAGGACTCCCGCGACGTGATCGGCAGTGACGCCGCGCTGCATCTCCCGTCGCAGGAGAACGGTTACGGCCTGCTCAAGGTGGGGCCCCGGGATCTCGAACAGTTTCGGTGTTTCTACGTATCAGCGCCGTTCGTAGTGCCCAAACGGGCCACGAACGTCAATCCCACTGTGGCCATGAGTTTCTCGCAGCCACGCGCCTACACCTCGACCTACCAGCCGCTCAGTGAGTCCGACAGTGCCGCACTGGCTGTCGCCGACGAACCCGAGGAACCCGACGAATACCTGTTCCACCCAGACGGCTTCCGCAAGAAGAAACTCGTCGACGTCATCCGCGAGTCACTGGTCTCGCATCCCGCCCGCCCGCCTCATCAAATCTGGCTGCCGCCACTGGAAGTCAGTGAGACCGTCGATACGCTGGTGGCGCGTTGGCGGGGCAGGTCGTGGGATGACGCCTACGGGCGGAACCCCGGCCTGGTCTTTCCGATCGGGATCGTGGACATACCTGAAGAACACGACCAGCGGGTGCACGCGATCAATGCCGAAATGGACAACATCATGGTGGTCGCGACAGCGCAGCGCGGCAAGTCCACAACGCTGATGACCCTGATGACTGCCGCAGCACTGATGTACCGACCCGAACGGGTGACGTTCTTCTGCATCGGGGCATCGCTGTTTCCGGTCGAGTCCCTGCCCCACGTCGCCTCGGTGGTCAGCCCCACCGATCGCGAGGGGGTGTCGCGCACCATCGCCTCCATCGAGGGACTCATCCTCGCGCGCGAGGCCTCGTTCAAGCGGTATCAGATCGACATCTCCGAATTCCGGGAGCGCCGTTTCGGTTTCGACGCCGACGGGGGTGCGGCCCACACCGATCCCGACGACAAGTTCGGCGACGTCTTCCTCGTCATCGACAACTTCAGCGATCTCTTCGACAAAGACGCCGCGATGGGCGAACGGGCGATCGCGATAGCCCGGCAGGGCCTGTCCTACGGGGTGCACATCATGACCACCGCCACGGCGTGGCTGGTCGGTCAGAAGCAACAACTCGTCAACGTCTCCAACGCGCGTATCCAACTGCGGCTGAGCAATCCCGACGAAACCCAAATGGGTGAGGGCTTCGAACGAAAGAAAGCCGCCCGCAACACGTTGGACCGGCCGGGGTTCGGGCTGACCCGCGACGGCCACGAGTTACTGGTCGGGGTGCCCGAGGTGCTCGGAGTCAACGGGGAACGGGTGACCACGCGTGACATCGGCGCGCTGATCGCGGAGTTGACCGGTGCCGGACGGGTGGAGAGCCTGGCGCGGCTGCCGGACGCGATCCCTCTGGCCGAGATCGCCGAGGCGTTCAGCGGTGCCGCCGCAGCAGCCGATCCGTTCAACATCCCGTTCGGAATCGGCGAGACCGCGCTGCGACCTGCGGTGCTGCCGGCCCGCGTGGTTCCGAACATGCTGGTGGTCGGACGCCAACTATGCGGCAAGACAACGACTTTGGCGGCGATCGGACAGATGATCGTCACCCGGTGCACGCCGGAGCAGGCCCAGATCACCATCATCGACCCCAAGACGTCGCTGATCGGCAAGATCCAGGGTGACCATGTGCGGGCGTACGCCTACACGCCCGAGGACATCGATGCGGTGCTCAGCGATCTGGCGCAGTCGCTGCGTGACCGGCTGCCACCCTCAGGGCTGAGTCAGCAGGAGTTGCTGAGCCGCCGGACCTGGGACGGGCCGCACCACTTCGTATTGATCGACGACGAGCAGGAGTTGCGTCCGCACGGTGTCATCGGCAAGGCCGCCGCCACCGCACCGCTGTGGGGGTTGATCGAACGGGCCCGCGAAATCGGTCTGCACGTCATCGCGTCGCGCCTGCCCGGCAACTGGGCGGGAGTGTCGGTAACCAGTCCCTTCCTGCAGAAGATGACCGGCTCCCGCGCGCCCACGCTGTTCATGGACAACGACCCGGCGGCGGTGAAGGTGTTCGGCAGAACCGCTGCCCAGCAACTCCCGCCCGGACGTGGCCTGCTGGTCACCACCGACGGCGTGATGGAGGGAGTGCTGGTCGGCGATCCCCAGAGGTGAATCGACAGGGGCGGGTCGTCACCCTAGACTCAGCCCAACTTGACGCCGGAAGCGAGCTTGAGGAGGCAGAAATGGGTGGTGGCCTGTTCGGAATGGTGCCGGGAGCGGTCGACCTCTCGGCAGCGACCGAGGCCGGGATCAGCGAGGAAATGGCGGCTACGACAGCCGCAGGGTCCGCCGCGCTCACCGGCGTGTTGCCGATGGCGGCAGACGCCGACTCGATCGAGTTCGCGGCCGCCCTCAACGCTGCTGGGGCCGCCTACCTCGCGACAGCCGCCGAACACGTCGGCCAACGCACCGCGTTCTCCGGCGCGCAGGGTCTGTCTTCTTCCACCGCCGTCGCCGCCGAAGGGTTCAGCGCGGGCGCCGTCGGGCTCTGAGCACATGGCCGACCCCCGGTGGACAGGGCCGCCTGAAGTCGTAGCGGCGATCTTCGAAGCGGGCTCTCCGGCGTCCGTGCTGGCCAACAACGTGGTGTGGGTCACCGAGACAGCCAACAACGAAATCTCCGCAGGGCTTTCGGAGATCAACGGCCTCATCACCGCCGCCCAATGGCAGGGCGTGGGGTCGGTTGCCTCCACGGTCGCCGCGACCGGCCTCAACGCGGGTCTGCAGACACTGGTGGGTTGGACCGCCGAAAAGATCAGCGTCACCCAGGCCGCCGTCGAGGCGTTCATGCTGGCGCGGTCCTCGGTCATCCCGTCGGTGGTTTCCCAGACCAACCGCGACGAGTGGACCGTGCTCAACGCCACCAATTTCTTCGGACAGAACACGCCGGGGATCGTTGAGCGGGACGGGGAATATTTCGGTGAGCACTGGCCGCACAACTGCAGCGTCGGCTGGACCTACTCCGCGGCGCTCACCGCATTGATCGCGACGTTAGCCGTACCCCCGCCGGTCGCCCCGATGGGAGCTTCTCCGGCCGCCCCGGCGACCGCGGCGCAAGCGGTGGCCCAGGCCGCCGCCCAGACCGGTATGCAGAATGCCGTGCAGGCCTCGACGCAGGTCGCGCAGGCCGCCGGGCAGACGTCGGCCCCCGCCCAAGCCACTGAGCAGCTCAGTTCGCTCATGCAGGAACCGATGCAGATGGTGTCCGGCGTGACCGGGCCGCTCAAGGAGATGGCGCAGGCGCCGATGCAGATGATGCAGGGGCTCACCAGCATGCCGCAGAGCCTGATGCAGGGCTTCGGGGGCATGTTCCCCACGGCCGGGGCGCCGAACGCCGCAGCGCTGACCGCCGAACCCGTGCTCGGCGCCGGCGCCTCGGGTGGTGGGGTCGCTACGGTGGGCGGTGCCGGTGGCGGGTTCCCCGGGGCCGGCCTGACCAGCTACACCCGTCCGACCAGCAGTTTCGAGCCAGAGGGTGGCAAACCCAGCAGCCTGCGCGCCGGGATGCTGAACGCCGCTGAGGTACGCGGTCCGACTGCATCGACCGGTGGCGCTCCGGTGCCGATGACGCCGGCCGGCATGCTTGCGCGCGGAAATGCCGCCGAGAAGGAAGACGTGGCCCGCGCTCGCGTCGTGGTCGGCGACCGTACCTAGCTGGGCGCGCTCATCGCCCGGCGCTTGGGTAGATGGCGCCGGCTCTCTTCGCGCGCTTGGGTTCGCTCATCGCCCGGCGCTTGGGTAGATGGCGCCGGCTCTCTTCGCGCGCTTGGGTTCGCTCATCGCCCGGCGCTTGGGTAGATGGCGCCGGCTCTCTTCGCGCGCTTGGGCGCGCTCATCGCCCGGAGCTTGGGTAGATGGCGCCGGCTCTCTTCGCGCGCTTGGGCGCGCTCATCGCCCGGCGCCGGGCGGCCCCGCGAACGCCTGAGCGATCCCCAGCCAGCGCTGCGCGTCCTCCCCCACCGCCGTCACATCCAGAGACCCCAGCGGCCGCCGCTGCGTCACCAGAAAGCAGAAGTCCTCCGCCGAACCGGTAACCCGCTGCGCCGCCTCTGCCGGACCCCACGACCACACGTCCCCGCCGGGCCCGCGCAACTCCACCCGAAACTGCTCGGCGGGCGGGGTCAAATTATTGACCAGGTACGCGTAGTCCCGTGCGCGCACACCGATATGCGCGATCGACCGCAACCGGTCGGTGGCCGGCCGGGCGATGCCGAGCGTGTCGGCGACGTCCAACCCGTGCGCCCAGGTCTCCATCAACCGCGCGGTGGCCATCGACGTGGCGCTCATCGGCGGCCCGAACCAGGGCAGCTTGCGTCCGTCGGGAACCTCCAACAGCGCCGCGTGCAACCGACCGCGGGTATCGCGCCAGTCGGTGAGCAGTTCAGCGGCAGGCCTGGCCGCCAGCTCCTCCGCGCCGGCGTCGACGAATCCACCGGGATCGGCAGCCGCACCGGCCAGCACGTCGGCGAACCCGTTCTCGTCGGTGATCGACAAAAGCGACACCCGGTCGGTCCACAACAGGTGCCCGATCTGGTGGGCGATGGTCCAGCCCGGCGCCGGGGTCGGCTCGGCCCAGCGTTGCGGCGGCAACGGCGCCACCAACGCGTCCAGGTCGTCGCTCTCGGCGCGCAGGTCGGCGACGAACGGACCTGGACCTGCCATGATTCCTCCTCGACTATTTGCTGACCGCCGCGCGTCGTCGGCCGACAAGACTATGCACCAGCAACCCGGCCAGATAGATCACCGAACCGTACAACGCGTACGCCGGCGCGCGGCCGTCGTCGGGAATGAACGCCGCCGCCACGGTGACCGCAACGATGAAGGACACCCAGAACAGCGCATCCTGCACCGCGAACACGTGCCCGCGCAGCGCGTCGTCGACATCGATCTGCATCGCCGAATCGGCGCACAGCTTGACCACCTGACCGGCCAACCCGAGCAGAAAGCCGCACACCACCATCACCGGCAACAGCAGTGTGGCGCCGCCGCACTGGATGACCGCGGCCGCGACCAGCGCAGCGTTGGCCGTCGCGTAACGACCCCAGCGCCGCACCAGAGCCGGGGTCAGCACGTTGGCCAGGAAAGCTCCCAGACCAGTGGCGGCGAAGAACACCAGCGCGGTGCCGAAGCCCGTCTTATCGGCGTCCTTGATGTGGTGGACCAGTAGCAGCACCACCAGCGAGTTGATCCCGACCACCATCCGGTGCGCGGCCAGGCCCGAGAGGGCGGCGGCCACCGTCGGGCGTTGTAAAACGGTACGAACCCCGTGCAACCACCCGGTGACCACCGCATAGACCGCCGAGCCGTGGATGGCGCGTTTGGTGTCGTCGGGTCCGAGCACCTTGGGCGCGAAGCGCCGCGACAGCAGCAGCGCCAGCGACACCGGGATCAGCGCGGTGAAGATGACCACCGCCGCACCCCGATCACCGGGGCCACCGAGCCAGTGCGGCACCAGCATGAAGTTGGCGCCCAGGAAGGCCGCCACCGCGCCTGAGGCGGTGGCCACCGAGTTCATCGTCACCACCTGTTCGCGCGGCACCACGTGCGGCAGGCTCGCCGACAACCCGGAGGCCACGAACCGGGCCATGCCGTTAGCCAACAGTGCGGCGCACAGCAGCAGCACCTCCCCCGCGCTGACGGCGAGGATGACGCCGATCGCGCCGATGAAACAGAGCCGCACCACGTTGGCCCGGATGAGCACCAGCCGCCGATCCCACCGGTCCAACACCGCACCGGCGAACGGCCCCAACAGCGAGTACGGCAGAAACAGCACCGCGAAAGCCCCGGCGATCGCCAGCGGCCCGACAGCCCGGTCGGGGTTGAACAGCAGCGCTCCCGCCAGACCCGCCTGGAACAGTCCGTCACCGAACTGACTGGCCATGCGCAGCTGCAGCAGTCGCCAGAAGTCGGGCAGCGCCCGCACCGACCGCCAGAGCTCGACGGGCGCGCTCGCCTGCAACCGGCTGCGAATCACGGGACCCACTTCCACGATCGGCGCAGGCGAAGGCTGAAGCGGCCGTGCGTCGTCTCAATACAGTACAAATCTTCGCCGGCGGCGGATGTTTGCACCGGTGAGGCGACCGCGAGTGCGATGATGTTGTGGTGGCTCAGCACGATGACCCTGACGACTCGGTCGCTCCAGCCGCGCAACGCGTGCGCGCCGGTACCCTGCTGCTGGCCAACACCGACCTGCTCGAGCCGACGTTCCGGCGCAGCGTGATCTACATCGTCGAGCACAACGACGGCGGCACCTTGGGAGTGGTGCTCAACCGGTCCAGCGAGACAGCGGTGTACAACGTCCTGCCGCAGTGGGCCAAGCTCGCGGCCAAGCCGAAGACGATGTTCATCGGCGGACCGGTCAAGCGCGACGCCGCCCTGTGCCTGGCGGTACTGCGCGTCGGTGCCGAACCCGACGGTGTGCCGGGCTTACGTCACGTAGCCGGGCGCATGGTGATGGTCGATCTGGATGCCGACCCCGATCTGATCGCGCCGGTGGTGGAAGGGGTGCGAATTTTCGCGGGTTACTCGGGGTGGACCATCGGCCAACTGGAGGGCGAGATCGAGCGCGACGACTGGATTGTGTTGTCGGCGTTGCCATCTGACGTGTTGGCGCCACCGCGGTCGGACCTCTGGGGTCAGGTGCTGCGCCGTCAGCCGCTGCCGCTTTCGTTGCTGGCCACTCACCCGATCGACCTCAGCCGCAACTAGCCCGTCTGCTCAGTGGCAGGACCTCAGTTGCAGGACAGTGTGCAGCCCGCACAGTTACCGGCACAGCCGGCCTCGGCCGCGGCGGCCTCACGACGCAGTGCGTAGCGCGCGCTCTGCCACGACCCGGCAGCCAGGGTGCCCAGCGCGCCGGTGACGCACACGATCACCACCACCAGCGCGGTCTGCGCCGGCGCGGCCAGCGCCACCACTCCCCCGGCGATCAGCATCACGGCCGCGGCCAGCTGGGTCGGCGCCATGGCGCGCAGGGCCAGCTGGGTGGGATCGGCGGCGGGCGGTTGGGCAAGAGACCAGATCCCGAAGGCGGCAGCGGCTAGCGCCGCACACACGCACAGCACGCCCGCGATAAGCATGCGCTCACAATACGAGCCCGCCGACGATTGTGCGCGCCGGGATCCGTGCCCGCGGGTCAGCGCGATGGGACCACGGCCAGCAACGGTGGTGCCGCCTGCGCCGGGGCGGCGCCGGGCTGGACCGCCCCGGGGACCGCGGCCCGAGGTGCGGGCTGCAGCGGCTGGGCAGGAGCCGGTGACTGAGCAGGCGCCGGTACTGGTGCGGCGGGTACCAGCGAGGCCGGGGCAGGCGTGCCGACTCGTGCGGGAGCCGCGGCGGGCGGTGCCTGGCCAGCAGCGCCGGGTGCGCTGACCCGGAAGCCGCTGATGATCGCGTCGGTGGCGGGACCGTCGCTGACCGCCTGCGACGCGGCGGTGGTCACCGACAGCGACACCAGGTACCGCTCGGAGCCGGAACTGGCGATCACGTGCCGGCGCGAGGTGTTCAGCGTCATGTCGTTCTCGCGGTATGTGCCCTCGATCACCGCCGACGGGAAGGTGCCGAGATTGGCCTGCGAGGCGTTGGTCGTCTGCCACGCCAGCAGCCGCTGACTGTCGACGAAGCCGTGGGTGATCGCCTCCGCAGGGTCGAAGTCGCCGATCAGCTTGTACACGACTACCTGCGCATTCGATGTGTACACGCTGTTGCCGCCCACCCGGTCGGCGATCACCACGAAGGCGTCGGGCACGTTGGGGTCGGGTACCTGAGTCCAGCGGGGCGGCATCGGCACGGTGATGTCGAGGGCCTTGAATCCCAGCGGTCGTTGCGCTTCGAGCTTGACGCCCTTGCCCTCCAGGTATTCGCGCAGGGTCCCGGTGACGGCCGGTGCCGTGGCCGCCGGGGCGGGGGCGACGGCCGCGGGCGCCTGGACCGGGACGGCCGCGGGCGCTTGGACCGGGACGGCCGCGGGTGCCTGGACCGGGACGGCGGCGGGTGCCTGCGCGGGGGCGGGGGCGAATCTGTTGCTCGTCACGCCGCCCGGGAAGATTGCCGATCCTTGAGCCGGCGGGCTGGTCTGCTGCATCGGGACCTGTCCGGGATTGATTGGCTGAGGTACCAGCGGTTCCGCCGATGCTGTCCCGCCCGCCGCCATCACGACGCCGACGACCCCGGCGGCAACACCGCCGGCGAAGGTCCGCCAACTGCACGCGATTCGAATCATTTCGCCCCGGTCCCTCCAGAAGAGCTGCTTGTTCAAGCCCGCCATCGAGGCTGAATGTAACCACTGCTCACAGCGCCGACCACGCTCGAAACACAGCTGGGATGAACCTCTGATCGCTGTGCAACGCAACCGAGACCAACCCGTGGCCGGGCGATCGGGGCCGGGTCGGCGAAAGGCCCCTTATACCCTGTTGGGCGTGACCGAATCGCCGCCCACCGCTCCCGTCGACCCGCCCGGCGCCAAAGACGCCGACGCGCCGCGGTACCGCTACACCGTCGAGGTGGCGGCTGCGCTGGAACGCACCTGGCAGGACAACTGGGCCGAGCAGGGCACGTTCAACGTGCCCAATCCGGTGGGCACGCTGGCGCCGGCGGACGGCGCGGCGGTCCCGGACAACAAACTCTTCGTGCTGGACATGTTCCCCTACCCGTCGGGGGACGGGTTGCACGTCGGTCACCCGCTGGGATACATCGCCACCGACGTCTACGCCCGGTATTTCCGGATGAACGGCCGAAACGTGTTGCACGCGTTCGGTTTCGATTCGTTCGGGCTACCCGCGGAGCAGTATGCGGTGCAGACCGGCACCCACCCGCGCACCCGCACCCAGGCCAACGAGGTGAACATCCGTCGGCAACTGCGTCGGCTGGGTCTCGCCCACGACAGCCGGCGCAGCTTCTCGACCACCGACGTCGAGTTCTACACGTGGACGCAGTGGATCTTCTTGCAGATCTACAACGCCTGGTTCGACCCCGCCGCCGGCAAGGCCCGCCCGATCGCCGAACTGGTCGCCGAATTCGATTCCGGTGCAAGGACTCTGAGCGATGGTAGGGACTGGGCGACGCTGCCGGCGGGGGAGCGGGCCGACGTCGTCGACAGTCACCGGCTGGTCTACCGCGCCGACTCGGTGGTGAACTGGTGCCCCGGGCTGGGTACCGTGCTGGCCAACGAAGAGGTCACCGCTGACGGCCGCAGCGACCGCGGCAACTTCCCGGTGTTCCGGAAACGGTTGCGGCAGTGGATGATGCGGATCACGGCCTATTCCGATCGGCTGCTCGACGACCTCGACGCCCTGGACTGGCCCGAACCGATCAAGACCATGCAGCGCAACTGGATCGGACGCTCGACCGGTGTGGCCGCACTGTTCTCGGCCACCGGGGCCGACGGGGATGCCCGGGACATCGAGGTGTTCACCACCCGGCCCGACACCCTGTTCGGCGCCACGTATCTGGTGTTGGCCCCCGAGCATGAACTGGTCGACGGGCTGGTCGCCGCCGCCTGGCCGGACGGTACCCACCCGTCCTGGACATACGGGGCCGCGACACCCGGTGCAGCCGTCGCCGCCTACCGGCGCGCCATCGCGGCCAAGACCGACCTGGAACGCCAGGAGAGTCGCGAGAAGACGGGTGTCTTCCTCGGCGCCTACGCCGTCAATCCGGCGAACGCCCAACCGGTGCCGATCTTCATCGCCGACTACGTGCTGGCCGGATACGGGACCGGGGCGATCATGGCCGTGCCGGGACACGATCAACGCGACTGGGACTTCGCCCGGGCGTTGAACCTGCCGATCGTCGAAGTCATTGCCGGCGGCGACATTTCGCACTCGGCGTATCCCGGCGACGGGGTGCTGGTCAATTCCGACTACCTCGACGGCCTGCACGTCGCGGATGCCAAGCGTGCCATCACCGAGCGCCTCGAGGCGGCCGGCCGCGGCCGCGTCCGGATCGAATACAAGCTGCGGGACTGGCTTTTCGCGCGGCAGCGGTATTGGGGCGAGCCGTTCCCGATCGTCTACGACGCCGACGGACGCCCACACCCGCTCGATGAGGCCGCGCTGCCCGTCGAACTGCCCGACGTCCCGGACTATCTGCCGGTGTTGTTCGATCCCGACGACGCCGCCAGTGAACCGTCACCGCCGCTGGCCAAAGCGACCGACTGGGTGCACGTCGAGTTGGATCTGGGGGACGGTCTGCGGCCCTACAGCCGCGACACGAACGTGATGCCGCAGTGGGCCGGCAGCTGCTGGTACGAACTGCGCTACACCGACCCGCATAACTCGGAGCGCTTCTGCGCCAAGGAGAACGAGGCCTACTGGATGGGGCCGCGCCCGGCTGAGCACGGCGTCGATGACCCGGGCGGGGTGGACCTCTACGTTGGTGGCGCCGAGCACGCGGTGTTGCACCTGTTGTATTCGCGCTTCTGGCACAAGGTGCTGTACGACCTCGGCCACGTCAGCTCCCGCGAGCCGTTCCGGCGGCTGGTCAACCAGGGCCTGGTCCAGGCTTACGCCTACACCGACGCCCGCGGCACCTACGTGCCGGCCGCCGAGGTGATCGAGCGCGACGGGACCTTCCGGTATCCCACACCGGACGGCGAGATCGAGGTGTTCCAGGAATTCGGCAAGATGGGTAAGAGCCTGAAGAATTCGCTGACCCCGGACGACATCTGCGACGCGTACGGCGCGGACACCCTGCGGGTCTACGAGATGTCGATGGGCCCGCTGGAGACGTCGCGTCCGTGGGCCACCAAGGACATCGTCGGTGCGCACCGTTTTCTGCAGCGGGTGTGGCGTCTCGTCGTCGACGAGGACACCGGCGAACTTCGGGTGGTGGACGCCGAATTGGCCGCCGAGACGTCCCGTGCCCTGCACCGCACGATCGCCGGCGTGTCCGAAGACTATGCGGCACTGCGTAATAACACCGCGGCCGCCAAGCTGATCGAATACACCAACCACCTCACCAAGGTGCATCGTGACGGTGTCCCGAAGGCGGCCGTCGAACCGCTGGTGTTGTTGCTGGCGCCGCTGGCTCCGCACCTTGCCGAGGAGTTGTGGTCACGGCTCGGCCACACCACCTCGCTGGCGCACGGCCCGTTCCCGGTCGCTGACCCGGCGTTTCTGGTCGACGACACCGTCGAGTACCCGGTGCAGGTCAACGGCAAGGTGCGCGGCCGGGTGCTGGTCGCCGCCGACGCCGACGCCGATGCCGTGCAGGCCGCGGCGCTGGCGGACGAGAAAGTGCTGGCCTTCCTGGCAGGCGCGGAGCCCCGCAAGGTCATCGTGGTCCCCGGCCGGATGGTGAACCTGGTGATCTAACGCCATCGGCAACACTGACTGTGCATGTGACGACGCGACTCGCGGAAATCCCGTCGCAGGCCGCACATTCGGCGGGCAGTGGGGCCGGGGGACGCGGCTACCGCTGCCGGATCACCACTTCGTGCACGTGTCCGTCCGGCGGCGTGGCCACCACATTGGCCACCACCTCGGCGACGGTCTGCGGCCGCAGGAACTTCGCCGGATCGTAGTCACCGCCCTGGTACGCGACGAGCTCGCGCTGCATGTCGGTGTCGACGCGACCGGGGTAGATCGAGGTGACCGAGAGCCGCGGTTCGTCGGCGCGCAGCGAGTCGGCGAACGCGCGCAGGGCGAATTTGCTGGCCGAGTAGGAGGCCATGCCGGCGGACACGTTGCGGCCCGAGCCGGAGTTGATGAACACCACGTGGCCGCGGACCGCGCGCAGCGCCGGCAGTAGCGCCAGCGTAAGCGCAACCGCCCCAATGACATTGACGCTGAACGTGGCGCGCCACTCGTCGACGTGCGACTCGGCGACATGGCCCGGGACGGATACCCCGGCGTTGTGGACCAGCACGTCGAGTTCGTCGACGACCTCGCAGCTGGACTCGATCGAGTCGGTGTCGGTCAGATCCAACGGAAACGTGGTGGCGCCGAGGCGCTCCGCGACGGCATCCAGACGTCCCGACGGACGGCTGGCCAACAGCAGGGTGTGGCTGGGTGCCAACGCCGTGGCGATCGCCGAACCGATGCCGCCGCTGGCGCCGGTGATCAACGCGGTGGGCATCTCAGACCTGGTTCGGCAACGGCGAGGCCGGGGCGGGACCCGTCGGCTCACTGGAGGCGAGCCGGTCCAGCGGCGCCAGCGCCTTCATCAGCACCTCCAGGTCGGAGTGGGGGAGTTGGCTGAGCATCGCGGCCAGTGAGGCGTGCCGGCTGGCCAGGGACTCGGCGTGCACCGCCCGGCCCTGCGGAGTGATGTCGACCAGCACGGCGCGCAGGTCGGACGGGTCGCGCGAGCGTTTCACCAACCCGACCTTCTCCAACCGGCGGATGGCCACGGTGGTGGTGGGTGTGCGTACCCGTTCGTGTGCGGCCAGGTCCGTCATCCGGATCGGGCCCCGGTCGAGCAGCGTGATCAGGATCGACAGCTGCGCCAGGGTGAGGTCACTGGCCACCGCGCCGGTGGTGGGGTCGCCGCGGCGCAAGATGGCGAACAGCTTGGATAGCGAGCGGTGCAACCCCTCCGCCAGGTCCGCCAGCGCTGGGGCGGTGGGTTCGCTGTCCGACATAAACCGGCAGTCTAACCCGACCATGGGGCGAAGGAAGACCCTGTCTGGAAGGGTGTGCCCGCCCTGTTCACAGCACCTGGGAGAGGAATCGCTGCAGCCGCTCGGTCTCGGCGGTTTCGAAGATCTGCTCCGGGGGCCCGAACTCCACGACTTTGCCGTGGTCCATGAACACCACGGCATCCGAGGCGGAGCGCGCGAAGCCCATCTCGTGCGTGACTACGACCATTGTCATGCCGTCGGCGCCCAGGTCGGCGATCAGCGCCAGGATCCCCTTGACCAATTCGGGGTCCAGTGCTGAGGTGGCCTCGTCGAAGAACATCACCTGCGGGGCCATGGCCAGCGCGCGAGCGATCGCGACCCGCTGCTGTTGGCCACCTGACAGCGCCCCGGGGCGCGCACCCGCTTTGCCTTTGAGCCCCACCCGGTCCAGGTGGTGCATCGCCAGCTCGCGGGCCGCCGCGGCGGGTAGCCCGCGCAGCTTGCGCGGCGCCAAGGCGACGTTGTCCAGCACGCTGCGGTGCGGGAACAGGTTGAAGTGCTGGAACACCATGCCGATGCGCTGGCGCAGCTCGTTGGGGTCGTCGCGCAACACCGACCGGCCGTCCAGCAGGATGTCGCCGCTGTCCGGCTCGTACAACCGGTTCAAGGTGCGCAGCAACGTCGACTTGCCGGAGCCGGACGGGCCGATCACCGCGGTCGTGGTACCGGCGGGGGCTTCCAGGCTGACCCCGCGCAATACGGTGGTGCCACCCAAGTTCTGGTGAATGTCGTTGGCGGCCAACGAAACTTGCCGGATCACGTCATCTCCGTGCCGATGGTCGAGGTGACGACTTCGGCGGGATCCGCCGGATCGAGTTTGGCGCGGCCGCGGCGCAACCGGGCGTCGATGAAGTTCACCAGGTGCGTCAGCGGCACGGTCAGGATCAGGTAGCAGATGCCGGCAGCCACCAGCGGGGACAGGTTGCCGGTCTGCGCGTTGAGATCCCGGCCCACCTGGAACAGCTCGCGCTGGTTGGCGATCAGACCGAGGAAGTAGACCAGCGCGGATGCTTTGAGCAGGGCGATGAACTGGTTGACCAAGGCCGGCAGGACGCGCCGGATCCCCTGCGGCATCACCACCAGACGCATCGCGGCCGGGTAGCTGAAGCCGAGCGCTCGGGCGGCTTCCAATTGGCCGGGGTCGACGCTCTGGATGCCGGACCGCAGGATCTCCCCAACGTAGGCGCCGGTCATCAGACCGAGCGCGGCGATGCCCAGCGGATAGGGATTGCTGTTGGTCATTCCGCTGAGCAGCGGTCCCACCCCCAGCCCGATGATCAGGATGATCACCACCTCGGGCAATCCACGGAAGATGTCGGTGTAGACGCGGGCCGGCCAGCGCAGCCAGCGGCTGTGGGAAATCCCCGCGACGGCCAGGACAATGCCGATCGCCAACCCGATCACGCTGGCACTGCCGGTGAGGATCAGCGTGTTGGGCAGTCCGGTGGTGAGCAGCGTGGGGATGGCCTGGCGATACATCTCCCAGTCCAGGAACGATTCGCGCAGCTGGGTCAACGTCGACTTGGGGGCGGCCGGGTCCGCCGGTTTGCGGTGGTGGTGGGCGGCGATGGCGGCGAAGTCGGGCAGTTTCGGCGCCGGTGCGGCGCGGGAGCCCGGTTTCCAGCCCGGCGGCAGATTGCGCGGCTTCCACTTGCTGTAGAGGTCGGCCCAGGTGCCATCGGCGATCACGGCATCCAGGCCCGAGTTCAACGCGTCCACCAGCGGTTGGTTGTCCTTGGCGACGGCGTATGCGACGAAGTCGTCCGCGCCGAAGGTGTCGGCCACCACGATGGCCGGGTCACCCGGCCGGATCGCGCTCGATGCCTGACCTGCCGGTGCCACCCACGCGTCGAGCTGGTGGGTCTTGATGCTGGCGTACACGGTGGCGAAGTCCGGGTACTTCACCGGCTGCAGGTGCAGGACGTCCACCACGTAGGAGTCTGCGACGGTGCCCTGGACGACGCCGATGCGCTGGCCTGCGGCCAGATCAGTGAAATGCTTGATCGGCGATCCCAACGGAACCACCAGCGAGTGGTAACCGAAGTCGTAACCGTTGGTGAAGGCGACGGTGTGGCGACGTGCGTCGGTGGCCTTGACCGACGATGAGCCGACGTCGAAGCGTCGTGACGCCACCTGGGCCAGCAGGCCGGAGAAATCCGTTCCGACGAAACGCACCTGCAAGCCCAGCTTGGCCGCGACCGCGCGCAGCAACTCGTTGTCGAAGCCGGTGAAGCGGCCGGTGGCGTTGATGCAGGTGCTGGGCGGTGCGTCGGACAGGGTGCCGACCAGCAGCATGCCGGGGGTGCCCAGCCCCAACTCTGCGATGTTCACCGAGCTCAACGGCACCACGGTGGCAGTGGTGTCGGAGTCGTCGTCGCCGGCACCACCGCGCGCGGAGATCAGGTCTGTCGGCAGCACCGTCGCGCTTTCCACGCCCGGCGGTGCGCACTGGTTCTGGTCGGCCAGGGCGGGAGCGGCCCCGGCCAGACCGGCCACCAGCAGGATCGTCGCAACGAATCTGAACAGCTTGGCGCCGCGTCCGGCGGTGGGGGCGAAGCGGGCACTCATCACCGCCACCGTAGCGAGCGGTACATCGGTCAGAGCGGCAACGCGGTTGAGCTCAGCGTGCGCTGTCGCGCCACCGGCACAGCGCTTCGGCATCGCTCAGGTCGTAGTCGGGTCCGTTGACACCTACGGTCAGCAGCGTGACGCCGAGGGCGGTGAGAGCTTCGGCATTGGGGACCACGTCTTTGCCACTGCCGGCGGACGCCGAGCGCTCGATGGTGGCCGGGTCGCGCCCGACGGCGTCGCAATGCTCAGCAAGTACGGCGGCTTTGCCGGGAAATTCTTCGGCGTCGCTGAAGCTGTGCCACACGTCGGCATGCTCGGCGACCAGGCGCAGGGTCTTGCGTTCGCCACCGCCGCCGATCAGCACCGGGATATCGCGGGTGGGCGCCGGGTTGAGTTTGGCCAGCCGCGACGTGATTCGGGGGAGTGCGCCGGCCAGGTCGTCGAGCCGGCTGCCGGCGGTACCGAACTCGTAGCCGTACTCGTCATAGTCCTTCTGCTTCCAACCGGAGCCGATGCCCAGGATGAGCCGCCCGTCGGAGATGTGATCGACCGTGCGGGCCATGTCGGCCAGCAGTTCCGGGTTGCGGTAGGAGTTGCACGTCACCAGCGCGCCGATCTCGATGCGTGCGGTCTGTTCGGCCCAGGCTGCGAGCATGGTCCAGCATTCGAAGTGCGCGCCGTCCGGGTCGCCGTACAGCGGGAAGAAATGGTCCCAGTTGAACGCGACGTCGACGCCGATGTCCTCGCAGCGGCGCACCGCGTCGCGAATGTCGCGGTACTGCGGTGCGTGCTGGGGCTGCAGCTGCACGCCGATGCGGACGGGGAAGTCGGGAAGCACGGGGGAGGTCATAGAGACCACCGTAGGCCTCAGCGGCCGTCGATCACCGCGCGCAGGAGGTCGATCAGAGTGCGGGGCTGATCGCTCTGCACCGAGTGGCCCGAGTTCTCGACGACGTGAACACCACGGAAATTTGGTGCGCGCCTTTGCAATTCAGCGACATCGTGGTCGTTGACGAAGCCCGAGGTGCCGCCGCGCACCAGGGTCACCGGCGCGGCCAACGCATCGACGTCCTCCCACAGGCTGTCGAAGTCGGGGAATTTGCGGATGGTGTCGTACCGCCACGTCCAGTTGCCGTTGTCCAGCTGCCGGGAGTTGTGGAACACGCCGCGGCGCAAGGCTTTCACCTCGCGGTGGGGAGCGGCGGCGACCGTGAGCTCCAGCATCGCCTGGAAGCTGGGGAATTCCCGCTCCCCGGCCATCAGTTCCACCGTGCCGCGCTGCTCCTTGGTCATCTCCGAGTGCCGCGCCAGCGCCGACGGGGTGACGTCGACGAGCACGAGTTGGTCGACCAACTCCGGTGCCAGCGCACTCAGCCGGATGGCGGTCAGTCCGCCCAGCGACATGCCGACCACGAACTCCGCATCCGGTGCCAGCTCGCGTAACACCGGCGCCAGGGTGTCGGCGTTGTGCTGCGGGGAGTAATCGCCGTCCGCGCGCCAGGCGGAGTGACCGTGACCGGGCAGGTCAACGGCCAGCGCCGGTTCCCCGAGACCGACAATCACGGTGTCCCAGGTGTGCGCGTTCTGCCCGCCGCCGTGCAGGAAGATCACCCGCGGGTCAGAGTCACCCCAGCGCAACGCGCTGATTTCGCCTACCGTCACGCGCTCGGCGCGGGGCAGCGGTCCGGTGACACCGGCCTGTTCGGCGTTCTCAGCCAGCAGGTCGAACTCAGAAAGCCCGGTCAGATCGTCGTCGGTCACGCCTAGTGACTCTACGAGTCACGCCGGCGTGCCGTTTGGGTCAGGCGGTCAGCCCTCGCTGATGAACTCTTCGAGCTGGGTGCGCGCGACGTCGTCGGGCAGCTGCTCGGGCGGGCTCTTCATCAGGTAGGCCGACGCCGGGATCACCGGTCCACCGATGCCGCGGTCCTTGGCGATCTTGGCCGCCCGCACCGCGTCGATGATGACGCCCGCGGAGTTCGGGGAGTCCCACACCTCGAGCTTGTACTCCAGGTTCAGCGGCACGTCGCCGAAGGCGCGGCCTTCCAGGCGCACGTAGGCCCACTTGCGGTCGTCGAGCCAGCCGACGTGATCGGACGGGCCGATGTGGACGTCCTTGGAGTTGAATTCACGCTGAACATTGGAGGTCACGGCCTGGGTCTTGGAGATCTTCTTGGACTCCAGGCGCTCCCGCTCGAGCATGTTCAGGAAGTCCATGTTGCCGCCCACGTTGAGCTGCATGGTGCGGTCCAGCTGCACACCGCGGTCCTCGAACAGTTTGGCCATGACCCGGTGGGTGATGGTGGCGCCGACCTGGCTCTTGATGTCGTCACCGACGATCGGCACCCCGGCGTCGGCGAACTTCTTGGCCCACACGGGGTCAGAGGCGATGAACACCGGCAACGCGTTGACGAACGCAACGCCGGCGTCGATGGCGCACTGGGCGTAGAACTTGTCGGCCTCTTCCGAACCGACAGGCAGATAGGAGACCAGCACGTCGACCTCGGCGTCCTTGAGCACCTGGACCACGTCCACCGGCTCGGAGTCGGACAGCTCGATGGTGTCGGCGTAGTACTTGCCGATGCCGTCCAGGGTCGGGCCGCGCTGCACCAGCACGTTGGTCGGCGCGACGTCGGCGATCTTGATGGTGTTGTTCTCCGAGGCGAAGATCGCGTCGGACAGATCGAAGCCGACCTTCTTGGCGTCGACGTCGAACGCCGCCACGAACTTCACGTCGCGGACGTGGTACGGGCCGAAGCGCACGTGCATCAGGCCGGGGACCGTCGACGTGTCGTCGGCGTTGTAGTAGTACTCAACGCCCTGGACCAGCGAGGACGCGCAGTTGCCGACTCCGACAATGGCGACTCGTACCTCGGACGCCTGTGACGCGTTCTGCTCACTCATGGGGCGTTCTCCTAACCTCGTAACTCTCTGGTGTCTTGGCAATTCGTGTCGTGCAAGGGGTTCTGACGTGCTGCGAGCGGGTCACGTCTGTTCGACGTGGTTGGGGGCTGCTCGTTCGGCGGCGATGAGCTCGTTGAGCCATTTGACTTCCCGCTCGCTGGACTCGAGCCCGAGTTGGTGCAGTTGACGGGTGTAGCGATCGAACGAGCTACTGGCCCGCGCCACCGCGTCGCGCAGACCTTCCCGACGCTCTTCGACCTGGCGCCGCCGACCCTCCAGGATGCGCATCCGCGCCTCCGCCGGGGTGCGGTTGAAGAACGCCAGGTGCACACCGAATCCGTCGTCGGTGTAGTTGTGCGGCCCGGTGTCGGCGACCAACTCGCCGAAACGACGCCGGCCCTCCTCAGTGAGCTGGTACACGCGGCGGGCCCGACGCACCGGTGTTCCGGCAGGCGCGGCGTTCTCAGCGATCAGACCCTCGGTCTGCATGCGGCGCAGAGCGGGATACAGCGACCCATAGGAGAAGGCGCGGAAGGCGCCGAGCAGGCCGGTCAGCCGCTTGCGCAACTCGTAGCCGTGCATCGGTGACTCGATCAGCAGGCCCAGGATGGCCAATTCCAGCATCGAGTCACCTCCTTTTGACGGACTGATTACGACGGTACGACGCCTCGCGTCATCGTATCGTCCCGATATATTAGCGACAACACCACCGGGTGTTTATGCGCTGTTAGTCACACCGCCGGTTCGGTCAGCTCACGTAACGGACCTGCTTGGGGGTACCGTCGGGCGCCAACTCGATACTGCCGCTGCCGTAGTCACTGGAAATGTAGATGGACAACGACAGCGCGCCCGGCGTGGTCGGGTCCTTGGCCGGGTCGACGATCAGGTAGCTGGACTTGACGTCCTGCTGTTTGATGCCGACGGTCTCCGGCGCACCGCGCAGCACTCCCACCACCGTCTTGACGTCGAACTTGCTCAGATCGACGAGCGTGGTCTGGGTGCTGGCGTTCTTGGCCGAGCTGCTCGGATCACCCCAACCGCCGCGGTAGGTGTAACTGAGGACCCGCCGCTCGTCGGTGGGATCACTCCGGTCCATCGAGGCGTACTCCGGGTAGACCAGCAGGCGGTAGCCCATGGTGTCGCCGAACCGCTTGCGGGTCTGTTCCAGCAGACCGGTCAGGCCGCCGAGGGATTGCAGTCGTTTGGGCGGCGTCAGCACCACGGGCGCGATGCCGTCGGATTTGGCGCCCGGATCCGAGGTGAAGTCCAGTGGCGAGGTGGTGTTGCCGTAGAGCCCCCAACCGATGGCGATGCCCAGCAGCACCGTCACGACGAGGGCCGCCACGGTCAGGCCCAGGCCGTTGGGCCAGCGCACCCTGGTCCCGGGCCCCGGCGTCTTCTCGGCGGCGCCTTGCGACTGTAGGTCTGCGACCAGGCGCTGCAGTTCGCCCAGTGTCACCGCATTGGTGGCCGAGCGGATGCGCTCACGGTGTTCCTCCGAAGAGATCTCACCGTCGTTGAAAGCATTGTCCAGAATCCGGCACGTGTCCTGCCGGTCGCTGTCTTTCGCCCGCGTCGACCCCGACCCTGCCCATTTCGCCACGAGGAGATCGTAGAAGTTCGGGCAGCGACGTAATCATCCGTACCGGCCCGGCCGCCACGAGAGTGTTAGTTGCATATCGGCGCCGGGGATGGCGACGTACTCTGGTCAGCGTGCGACTGCAGCGACAGGTGGTGGACTACGCGCTTCGACGGCGCTCACTGCTGGCCGAGGTGTACTCGGGACGCACCGGCGTGTCCGAAGTCTGCGACGCCAACCCATATTTGCTGCGTGCGGCGAAGTTTCACGGGAAACAAAGCCAGGTGATGTGTCCGATCTGCCGCAAGGAGCAGCTCACGCTGGTGTCCTGGGTGTTTGGCGAGCATTTAGGCGCGGTGTCCGGCTCTGCGCGTACCGCCGAGGAGCTGGTGCTGTTGGCTACCAGGTTCTCCGAGTTTGCTGTGCACGTGGTCGAGGTGTGCCGGACGTGTAGCTGGAATCACCTGGTCAAGTCGTACGTGCTCGGTGCGCCGCGTCCGGCGCAGCCGCCCAACGGGTCGAAGACCCGGACGGCGCGCAACGGCGCCCGGACGGCCAGTGAATAACGAAGGGCGCCATCACCAGTCGTCGAGCGACACCCCGGACGAGGCGACAGCTGCCGACGGGCGGCACTCGCGCGGTGCGGTGCCCCCTGACGACCGGATGACGACGATCATCCCGGCGGTGCCCGACAGCCGCCCGTCTCGGCACGTTGACCCCGTCGACGAAGTCAAGGCCGCACTCGACAACCCGCCGCCCGAAGGCGATCACCTCGACCAGGTCAAAGCTGCGTTGGACGCCCCGGTGCGCCGACCTGCGCGAGACCGGCCGGCCGGGGGCCCGAGCCCCCCGGACGGACCGCCGCCGTCGGGGCCGACGATGGGTGGACGCCCACGCCGACCGCGGCCCACCTGGACCGAGCAGATCAACTGGCGCTGGGTCAAACGCGCGGCGTACCTGAGTGCGGCGGCCCTGATCCTGCTGCCGATCGTCACCTTCACGATGGCGTATTTCATTGTCGATGTGCCGCGACCCGGCGACATCCGCACCAACCAGGTGTCCACCATCCTGGCCAGCGACGGCACCGAGATCGCGAAAATCGTTCCGCCCGAAGGCAACCGGGTGGACGTCAACCTGAACCAGGTGCCGGTGCATGTGCGCCAGGCGGTGATCGCCGCCGAAGACCGGGGCTTCTACTCCAATCCGGGTTTCTCCTTCAGCGGCTTCGCTCGGGCGGCCAAGAACAACCTGTTCGGCGGCGACCTGCAGGGCGGATCGACGATCACCCAGCAGTACGTCAAGAACGCGCTGGTCGGTTCGGCCCAACACGGGCTGAGCGGCATGATGCGCAAGGCCAAGGAACTGGTCATCGCGACGAAGATGTCGGGGGAGTGGTCCAAAGACGATGTGCTGCAGGCGTATCTGAACATCATCTACTTCGGGCGCGGGGCCTACGGAATCTCGGCGGCCGCCAAGGCCTATTTCGGTAAACCCGTCGAACAGCTCACCGTGTCCGAGGGCGCACTGCTGGCCGCGCTGATCCGGCGACCGTCCACCCTGGACCCCGCCGTCGACCCCGACGGTGCCCTGACGCGCTGGAACTGGGTGCTCGACGGCATGGTGGAGACCAAAGCCTTAGCCAGCGGCGACCGTGCGACGCAGGTGTTCCCCGCTACCGTGCCGCCGGAGCAGGCGCGTGCGGCCAACCAGCCCTCCGGACCCAACGGACTCATCGAGCGGCAGGTCACCCGGGAACTGATGGAGCTGTTCAATATCGACGAGCAGACGCTCAACACTCAGGGCTTGCAGGTCACCACCACGATCGACCCCCAAGCCCAGCAGGCCGCGGAGAAGGCGGTCGCCAAGTATCTCGATGGCCAGGACCCGGAGATGCGGTCCGCGGTGGTGTCGATCGACCCGCACAGCGGCGCGGTGAAGGCGTACTACGGCGGCTCCAACGCGCAGGGTTTCGACTTCGCCCAGGCCGGGTTGCAGACCGGGTCGTCGTTCAAGGTGTTCGCCCTGGTCGCTGCGTTGGAACAGGGCATCGGGCTCGGGTACCAGGTGGACAGCTCCCCGTTGACCGTCGACGGCATCAAGATCACCAATGTCGAAGGCGAGAGCTGCGGCACCTGCAACCTGGCCGAGGCGTTGAAGATGTCGCTGAACACCTCGTACTACCGGCTGATGCTCAAGCTCAAGGGCGGGCCGCAGGCGGTGGCCGATGCGGCGCACCAGGCGGGCGTCGCCGAAAGCTTTCCCGGGGTCGCACACACGCTGTCCGAAGACGGCCAGGGTGGCCCGCCCAACAACGGAATCGTGTTGGGCCAGTACCAGACCCGGGTCATCGACATGGCCTCGGCCTACGCCACACTGGCCAACTCGGGCATCTATTACCGGCCGCATTTCGTGCAGAAGGTGGTCAACGCCGAGGGCCAGGTCCTCTTCGATGCCGGCTCCACCGACAACAGCGGCAACCAGCGCATCCCGAAGGCGGTGGCCGACAACGTCACCGCGGCCATGCAACCGATCGCCGGATACTCCCGCGGCCACAGCCTGTCCGGTGGGCGGCCGTCGGCGGCCAAGACCGGTACCACTCAGTTGGGCGACACCACATCGAACAAGGACGCCTGGATGGTCGGGTACACACCGTCGCTGTCCACCGCGGTCTGGGTGGGCACCGTCAAGGGTGACCAGCCGTTGGTCACCGCCTCCGGCGGCGCGGTCTACGGATCGGGCCTGCCGTCGGACATCTGGAAGTCGACCATGGACGGTGCCCTCAAGGGCACCCAGAACGAGACCTTCCCCAAGCCCACCGAGATCGGCGGCTACGCCGGCGTCCCCGCACCACCGCCGCCCCCACCACGTCCAGCGCCACCCTCCGAGACGGTGATTCAGCCCACGATCGAGGTGGCGCCGGGAATCACCGTGCCGGTGGGTCCGCCGCAGACGGTGACCGTCGCGCCGCCCGGGCCTGTCGCACCGCCGCCCTCCGACGTGCCGCAACCGCCGCCGTGACCGGGGCCGGCACCGAGCGGGTGAAAATTTCGCCGCAGCCGCTGGCTGCCGACCGCCGAAGTGCTGACAGCCGCGATTGCCCCAGTCGCAACGACGTTCTGGGTGCCGCGCTGGCGAACCTGGCCGGCGGGCCGGTTGGGCGACACGCGTTGATCGGTCGCACCCGGTTCATGACGCCGCTGCGGGTGATGATCGCGATCGCATTGGTGTTCCTGGCGCTGGGTTGGTCGACGAAAGCGGCCTGCCTGCAGAGCACCGGTACCGGTAGCGGTGATCAGCGGGTGGCCAATTGGGGCAACCAACGCGCCTACTACGAGTTGTGCTACTCCGACACGGTGCCGCTCTACGGCGCAGAGTTGTTGAGCCAGGGCAAGTTTCCGTACAAGTCCAGCTGGATCGAGACCGACGCCGCGGGGGCGCCGCAGATCCGGTACGACGGCAAGATCGCCGTCCGCTACATGGAATATCCGGTGCTGACCGGTCTGTACCAATACGTGTCGATGGCGCTGGCGAAAACCTATACCGCGCTGGGCAAACTGGGTGTGGTTCCGGTGGTCGCCGAGGTGGTGATGTTCTTCAACTTCGCGGCGATCGGGCTGGCGCTGGCCTGGTTGGTCACCGTCTGGGCCAGTGCGCGTCTCGCGGGGCGCCGGGTCTGGGACGCCGCGTTGGTGGGCGCCTCCCCCTTGCTGATCTTCCAGATCTTCACCAATTTCGACGCACTGGCAACGGCTTTGGCGATGGGTGGGTTGTTGGCGTGGGCGCGGCGAAGACCGTGGCTGGCCGGTCTGCTGATCGGCCTCGGTGCCGCGGCCAAGCTGTATCCGCTGCTGCTGTTGGGTCCGCTGCTGGTGCTGGGGATCCGGTCCGGCCGGCTCGGCGGCGTGTGGCGCGCCGCGGTGGGCGCGGCGGCGACCTGGTTGGTGGTGAACCTGCCGGTGATGGTGCTCTACCCCCGAGGGTGGTCAGAATTCTTCCGGCTCAACACCCGTCGCGGCGACGACATGGATTCGCTGTTCAACGTGGTGAAGTCATTCACCGGCTGGCGTGGCTTCGACTCCACCCTGGGCTTCTGGGAGCCGCCGACGATACTCAACGCCGTCGTCGCCGTACTCTTCGCGTTGTCCTGCGCGGCAATCACTTACATCGCTCTGACCGCCCCGCAGCGTCCGCGGGTGGCTCAGCTCGCATTTCTAGTGGTGGCGGCGTTCCTGCTGACCAATAAGGTGTGGAGTCCGCAGTTCTCGCTGTGGTTGGTGCCGTTGGCGGTGCTGGCCCTCCCGCACCGTCGGGTGCTGCTGGCGTGGATGACGATCGATGCGCTGGTCTGGGTGCCGCGGATGTACTACCTGTACGGCAACCCGGGTCGTTCGTTGCCCGAGCAGTGGTTCACCACGACGGTGCTGGTGCGTGATATCGCAGTAATGGTGTTGTGTGCGTTGGTGATTCGTCAGATTTACCGACCCGACGAGGACCTGGTGCGCTGGCAGGGCCGGGTCGACGACCCGGTCGGGGGGATTTACGACCTGGCGCCCGATGCGTCGCCCGGCTGGTTGCCGCAATGGTTGCGTCCGCGTGCCGGCCGCCGGCCGCCGGCCGCGACCTCGCCCGCTGATGCTGTCCCCGGCCTGGTGCTCGGAAAAACCTGATGCAGGTTGCGATTCCGGTCTTCCCGCGGTTCACGGCGCTGGACGCGGTCGGACCTTATGAAGTGCTGCAACGCATTCCGTCGATCGAGGTGGTGTTCCTCGGGCATCGGCGCGGGGTGGTCCGCACCGAGAACGGCATGCTCGGCGTCAGCTGCGACGCCACCTTCGACGAAGTGACCGCGCCCGACGTGGTGGTGGTACCCGGGGGCATCGGAACGCGCGTGCTCGTCGACGATGAAACCATCCGTGGTTGGTTGCAATCGGTGCACCCGGGTGCCCGGTTCACCACGTCGGTGTGCACCGGCGCGCTGCTGCTGGCCGGCGCGGGCCTGCTGGACGGACTGACCGCAACGACGCACTGGGCCGCGGCCAAGGAGCTGGACGCGCTGGGTGCGCGGTATGTCCCGGAGCGGGTGGTCGAACATCTGCCGCAGCGCATCATCACCGCCGCCGGGGTGTCCAGCGGCATCGACATGGCCCTGCGTCTGGTCGAGCTGCTCGTCGACCGGGAAGCCGCGCAGGCCGCGCAGTTGATCATCGAATACGACCCGCAGCCGCCGTTCGACTCGGGCGCGCCGGCCAAAGCCGACGCGGGCACCCGGGCCAGGGTGGTCGAGTTCCTGCGGTCCCGGAAGTGAATTTCGAGCTCAGCC
Source organism: Mycobacterium sp. NGS24 (assembly GCF_059813065.1). NCBI lineage: Bacteria > Bacillati > Actinomycetota > Actinomycetes > Mycobacteriales > Mycobacteriaceae > Mycobacterium > Mycobacterium sp. NGS24. Next base: position 156,465 of record NZ_JCALDW010000007.1, on the reverse strand, counting down.
CGTCATCCGGTAGCCTAGGGCGGTTGCCGACGCAGGCGACCCTCCTGCCACGGACACGCCGTGGCCGCACCAGACCAGAGGAGGTGATGAGGTCCCTATGCGTCCATACGAAATCATGGTCATCCTCGACCCCACGCTTGACGAGCGCACCGTTGCCCCGTCGCTGGAGACGTTCCTGAACGTCGTCCGCAAAGACGGCGGCACGGTGGAGAAGGTCGACATCTGGGGCCGTCGGCGGTTGGCGTACGAGATCGCCAAGCACGCCGAAGGCATCTATGTCGTGATCGACCTGAAGGCCGCCCCCGCGACGGTCTCCGAGCTCGACCGCCAGCTGAGCCTGAACGAGTCGGTGTTGCGCACCAAGGTGATGCGCACCGACAAGCACTGACTGTCGGCGTCGCTGCGTACAGTCACTCATGACCCACACAGGCGGACACAGGCCGAACAAGGAGGGCACTCATGGCTGGTGACACGACCATAACCGTCGTCGGAAACCTCACCGCGGACCCCGAACTTCGGTTCACGCCGTCCGGTGCTGCGGTGGCCAACTTCACCGTGGCCTCCACACCGCGGATCTATGACCGGCAAAGCGGGGAGTGGAAGGACGGCGAGGCGCTGTTCCTACGCTGCAACATCTGGCGGGAAGCTGCCGAGAACGTCGCCGAAAGTCTGACCCGGGGGTCGCGCGTGATCGTCACCGGTCGGCTCAAGCAGCGGTCCTTCGAAACCCGCGAAGGGGAGAAGCGCACCGTGTTCGAGGTCGAGGTCGACGAGATCGGGCCTTCGCTCAAGTACGCCACCGCCAAGGTCAACAAGGCCAGCCGCAGCGGCGGTGGAGGCTATAGCGGTGGCGGCGGCGGCGGGGGATCGCGGCAGTCGGCGCCCGCCCAGTCCGGCGGCTCCGGTGACGACCCGTGGGGCAGCGCCCCGGCGTCGGGATCGTTCGCCGGCGGTGACGACGAACCCCCCTTCTGACTTAGAGAACTTCAGAGAACGAGAACGGAAGAAACACACTCATGGCCAAGTCCACCAAAAGGCGTCCGGCTCCGGAAAAGCCGATCAAAGCGCGCAAATGCGTCTTCTGCGCCAAGAAGGACCAAGCGATCAACTACAAAGACACCAACCTGCTGCGGACCTACATCAGTGAGCGCGGCAAGATCCGGGCGCGCCGGGTCACCGGTAACTGCGTGCAGCACCAGCGCGACATCGCGATCGCGGTGAAGAACGCCCGCGAGGTCGCGCTGCTGCCCTTCACCTCCGCAACGCGCTGAGCGCCGCGCGTCTAACGAAAGTACTCACGATGAAGCTGATTCTCACGGCTGACGTCGACCACCTCGGTTCCGTCGGTGACACAGTCGAGGTCAAGGACGGTTACGGCCGCAACTTCCTGCTGCCCCGCGGTCTGGCGATCGTCGCCTCGCGCGGCGCGCAGCGGCAGGCCGACGACATCCGCCGGTCTCGGGAGACCAAAGCGGTCCGCGACCGCGAGCACGCCAACGAGATCAAGACCGCCATCGAGGCGCTGGGTTCGGTCTCGTTGCCGGTGAAGACCGCCGCCGACGGAGGCAAGCTGTTCGGTTCGGTGACCTCCGGCGATGTGGTGGCCGCCATCAAGAAGGCGGGTGGCCCGAACCTCGACAAGCGGATCGTCCGGCTGCCCAAGGCGCACATCAAGGCCGTCGGCACGCACCCGGTGGTGGTGCACCTACACCCGGAGATCGATGTCGAGGTGTCGCTCGACGTCGTCGCCGAGAGCTAACTTCTGACCTTCCCCGGCACGGTCGTCATCGGCCGTGCCGGGTTTCGCATGCCCGACATCTCGCGGCGCAGACTTCGCGCCGTGTCCCCCTGGCGAACAAAACCGAAGTGCTCTGCGGACAGCCCCCGTAACCGGGCATTTACTTCGCGAAAATCTGGCCGAAAACCAACACGCCCGGCGCGATAACCTGGCCCGACACGCCGACGAGATTGTTGTCCACACCATGCCGCAGGCGGTGTATGCCGGTTAGCAGCGGTGATGTCGTCCTCAGCCATCTCGATACACAGGTTGTCCACAGTCCGCTCAACACGGGTGTCGACGGCTATGCACACGCGATGCACAGCTTCATGAACAAGTGCGCTTTGACCGGGACCCAGCAACGTTTACGTTCGTCGAGGCCAGTCGAGCAGGGGGTGGTGTCGGTGCTTTGACTTACGCTCTGAACGTCAGAGATCGAATGTATGTTCGGTGCCGTAGTCAAAGGGAGGTGACGGCCTGTGGCGGTCGTCGATGACCTGTCGCATCCGGGGATGGATGCTTCGCCACCCAGCGAAGATTACGGCCGGCAGCCGCCGCAAGATCTCGCGGCCGAGCAGTCGGTGCTGGGCGGGATGCTGCTGAGCAAGGACGCCATCGCCGATGTCCTGGAGCGGTTGCGGCCCGGCGACTTCTACCGTCCGGCCCACCAAAACGTCTACGACGCCATCCTGGATCTGTACGGGCGCGGCGAACCTGCCGACGCGGTGACCGTGGCCGCCGAACTCGACCGCCGCGGGTTGTTGCGCCGCATCGGCGGGGCGCCGTATCTGCACACCTTGATCTCGACCGTGCCGACGGCCGCCAACGCGGGCTACTACGCGGGGATCGTCGCCGAGAAGGCCCTGCTGCGCCGCCTGGTCGAGGCCGGCACCCGGGTGGTGCAGTACGGCTACGCCGGTGCCGACGGCGCTGATGTGGCCGAGATCGTGGACCGGGCCCAGGCCGAGATCTACGATGTCGCGGACCGGCGGACCTCGGAAGACTTTGTCCCGCTAGAAAAGTTGTTGCAGCCGACGATGGACGAGATCGATGCCATCGCCTCCAACGGCGGTATCTCGCGTGGTGTGCCGACCGGGTTCACCGAACTCGACGAGGTCACCAATGGACTGCATCCGGGGCAGATGATCATTGTGGCGGCGCGGCCGGGGGTGGGGAAGGCACTGGCACTTGATACGCCGCTGCCCGCACCTGACGGCTGGACCACCATGGGTGACGTCTCGGTCGGTGACTGGCTGCTGGATGCGGACGGCCTTCCAACCCAGGTGACGGCAGCGACTCAGATTTTGTTGGGTCGGCCGTGCTTTGAGATCGAGTTTTCTGACGGCACAACGATCGTCGCCGATGCGCAGCACCTGTGGCCCACCCGTGATGGCGTCCGGGCATCGGCCCAGTTGCGCAGCGGCCTGGACACCATCGCGCCGGCGGGATCGGGACTGCTCGGGCGGCACGTGGCGGTCATGACTCCGGTGTTGCAGATCGTGTCCGTCCGCCGGGTGCCCAGCGTTGCGGTGCGCTGCGTCGAGGTGGACAACGAGGAGCACCTGTACCTGGCCGGCGAGGGGATGGTGCCGACACACAACTCCACCCTCGGGTTGGACTTCATGCGGTCGTGCTCGATCAAGAACCGGATGGCCAGCGTCATCTTCTCGCTGGAAATGAGCAAGTCCGAGATTGTGATGCGTTTGCTGTCAGCGGAGGCAAAGATCAAACTCGCCGACATGCGTTCGGGCCGGATGACCGACGACGACTGGACTCGGCTGGCACGGCGGATGAGTGAGATCAGCGAGGCACCGCTGTACATCGACGACTCGCCGAACCTGACCATGATGGAGATCCGTGCCAAGGCGCGCCGGTTACGGCAGAAAGCCAACCTGAAACTCGTCGTGGTCGACTATCTGCAGCTGATGTCCTCCGGCAAGAAGGTCGAGTCCCGTCAGATCGAAGTGTCCGAGTTCTCCAGGCATCTCAAGCTGTTGGCGAAGGAACTCGAGGTTCCGGTGGTCGCGATCAGTCAGCTCAACCGCGGTCCCGAGCAGCGCACCGACAAGAAACCCATGCTGTCGGACCTCCGTGAGTCGGGGTGCGTCACCGCTGCGACGCGAGTGCTGCGCGCCGACACCGGTGCCGAAGTCACGTTCGGCGAGTTGATGCGCACCGGGGAACGGCCGCTGGTCTGGTCACTGGACGAGCGTTTCCGCATGGTCGCGCGACCGATGACCAACGTGTTCCCGAGCGGGCATAAGGAAGTGTTCCGGCTGCGGCTGGCCTCCGGGCGCGAAATCGAGGCCACCGCCAACCACCCCTTCCTGAAGCTTGAAGGCTGGACAGCGTTGGAAAAGCTCAAGATTGGTGATCGCATCGCGGCGCCGCGGCGGGTGCCGGAACCCGTCGACACCCAGCGGATGGACGATGCCGAGGTAATGCTGCTCGCGCACATGATCGGCGACGGATCGTGCGTGAAGCGGCAACCGATCCGCTATGCATCCACCGACGAGGCGAATCTTGTCGCAGTGACGGTGGCTGCCGCGCACTTCGGCGTGCGGGCCGTCCGCGACGAATATCCGGCGGCACGAGTGACTACCCTGCGGTTGCCGGCACCGCAGCGATTGGCGCGCGGGCGGCGCAACCCGATCGCGGCGTGGCTGGACGGACTCGGGTTGTTCGGAAAGCGCAGCTACGAAAAGTTCGTTCCCGAAGCGGTTTTCCGCGCTCCCAACGATCAGGTGGCGCTGTTCCTGCGGCATCTGTGGGCGACGGACGGTTCGGTGCGCTGGGATGCGACGGCGGGTATTGGGCGCCTTTATTACGCGTCGACGAGCCGGCGTCTCATCGACGATGTAGCGCAATTGCTGCTGCGGGTAGGGGTTTACGCGCGGATCAAGCGCGCGAGAAAGCTGGGCTACCGCGACTCGTGGCACCTGTACATCTATGGCGCGCAGAACCAGGTGCGTTTCCTGAATCATGTCGGTGTGCACGGCGTAAAGGCAGCGGCGGCGCGAGAGGTGTTGTCGCACCTCGACGGGAGAGTCCGTAATCCCAACCTAGACACAGTGCCGGCGGGAGTATGGACGCAGGTCCGGAATGCGTTGTCCGACAAGCGCATGACGCACCGTCAGTTCGCGACCGCGATGGGCACGCACTTCTGCGGATCGACCATGTGGCGGCACTCGCCGAGCCGGGCCCGGTTGCACCGCGCGGCGGCACTACTCGAGGATCGCAATATTCATGCATTGGCGACCAGCGACGTCTACTGGGATGCGGTCGTGGAAATTACGAGCCTAGGCGGACAAGATGTTTACGACGGAACAGTAAGCGGCACACATAATTTCGTTGTGAACGGTATTACAGCACACAACAGTTTGGAACAAGATGCGGACATGGTCATATTGCTCAACCGTCCAGATGCATTCGAACGGGATGACCCGCGCGGGGGAGAAGCGGATTTCATTCTCGCCAAACACCGTAACGGCCCAACCAGGACGGTGACCGTGGCGCACCAGCTGCACTTGTCGCGCTTCGCCAACATGGCGCGGTAAGGGCCGAGCCGAGGTCAGTTGCAGATGGTGCCCGCGGGTTGCGTTCTTAGCCGAGAGAATGAGACGCGACGACTGGCGACGGGGGGCGGTGACCGTGGCAGCAGTGATTCAAAGACCCTGCCCGAGGGTGCTCGAATCCTCAGAGCTGACAACGGTTCCGAGGTAGTGCGGTGCTCTGTAGCCCGGTGATCCCACCAGCACGCCAGAGTACTGAGCCGGCAATCTGATCGAGTTGTTTGGCGCCATCAGTCGTGATGGGCGGCATGCGCTGACCGCGTTCCGGGGTCATGGTCATCTGACGTCCTCGATGCGGCACGTCCACTGGGAGCGGATATACGTCACCCGGGGTAGTGCAATGTGCACCCCTGACACCGAAATCTGCGACGGGATGCTGTAGTCCCGTGGGTCGAGCTTCGCCCATTGTGGAGTCCCCGGATCACACCGACCACAGCAAGGAATGTCGCCGCCATGTCTGCAACTGCCACCGCGAAATTACGCACGATCGCCAGTACCGCTCTGATCGACGAGATTCTGTCGATCGTCCGCGAGGATGGCGGCGTCATCATTCAACGACTTCTCACACCGGATCAAGTCGCACGATTCAATACCGAGATCGACCCGGCTCTGCACGAGCTGAATCCCGGTTCCAAGCACGACAACGAAATCATCGCTGAGTTCCACGGCCGGAACACCAAGCGCCTCACCAACCTGGTCAGCCGAAGCGAGACGTTCCGCCGCGAAGTGATCGATCACGACCTCGTTCATGCGCTTGCCGATGCGGTGTTTCTCGAAGAATCCCGGGTAGCCACAAGTGGGATGACTTCGAGGACCGCGGCACGCGTGAGCAGACCGTTCCAGCCGAGATGAGCGCTGGCGACGCGCTGTTCTTCAGCGGCAAGACCGCCCACGGCGGCGGCGCGAACCGAACTTCCGACGAGTACCGCCGTGCGGTCAGCTTCGCACTCAACCCGGGCTTCCTGGTAGGCGAGGAGGCTTACCCGTTTCTAGTCGACCGCGAACTTGCACGATCACTCCCGCCCCGCGTTCAGAGCCTCATCGGATTCCGCTCGCAATACCCGACCGGCTCTCCGGGACTTTGGCAGGTCGACTACAGCGAGCTCGCGGACTACCTCGACCTCTGACCGATAGTGCGGCCAGACGGGCGGGGACTCCGTATTGCGGTCGGAATCCAACCTCGTTTAGGAGATGTCATGACCATCGAATTCGACGCCGCCGTGTTCCGGACCGCGAACGCGCCACTCACCATCGAAAAAGTTTCGGCCCCTCGACTCCGCCGCCTGGCGACGTACTCGTGCGGATGCAGGCGAGTGGGTTGTGCCACAGCGACCTGCATGTGATCGCCGGTGAATGGGACGCGCCCACCCCCATTGATCCTCAGCCACGAGGGCGCCGGGATCGTCGAGAGCGTCGGGGAGGGCAGTCACGACGCTGGCGCCCGGCGATCATGTTGTCCTCTCCTGGACGCCCTCGTGTCGCCGGTGCCGCTACTGCGTCAGCGACCGGCCCGTCTTGTGCGACATGGTGAGCCAGGCATTGTGGCGGCGTCGGGCTGAATGCGATTCAGGGTGCTCGTCTCGTCGGCGCGCAGAAGATCATCGCTGCCGATATCTCCAACGAAAAGCTCAACCACGTAAGCATTTTCGGAGTCACTGAGGTCATCAACAGCGCCCGCCACGATCTGGCGGCGAAGGTCGCGCACTTCACTGACGGTCGGGGCGTGGAAGTCGCGATTGAGGCCATCGGGCTGCCGCAGACCATCGAGGCCGCCTACGCCGTGTTGGCCCGCGGCGGCACTGCCGTGGTCGCCGGCCAAGTGGCGGACGGCGTGACGGTCACGATCGATCCGTTTGTCATGTCCGGCCAGGAGCTTTCGCTCATCGGCTCGAACTATGGTTCAGCAAGGCCGACGCCGATTTCCCCATGCTCGTCGAGCACTACATGCACAGACGCATCGATCTCGACTCACTCATCACTCGGGTCATCGACCTGGAAGACATCAGCGAGGGGTTCGACGAGATGAAGCGTGGCGTCGGAATTCGTTCAGTGATCGAATACTGATGAACATCTCGTCCGCCCGCCGGAAGCCTGCAGAAGAACAAGCAAGGGAGTCGCGCGGTGGCGTTCAATAGTTCGCGTCTTGCCTTCGAGCGTGCTCGTCGCAGTCTCGGCGGGGGAGTAGGGTCCGGTCTTCGCGCCGCCATGCGCCCCACCCGCTTTTCGTGCGGGTGCGCGGCGCGTACGTCTGGGACTTGGACGGTGACCGCTACGTCGACTACCTGATGACTTGTGGCCCAATACTTCTCGGGCACAGTGATCCGCGCATCGTGGATGCCGTCCGACAGGTTGTCGGTGCGATGCAGGTGGTCTGCCGGCATGTGCGATCGGCACGGAGTTGTGCTCATCTTCGACGAAGTGATCGCCGGATTCCGGCTGGCCGGTGGCGGCACCGCCGAGAATACGTTGTGCTGCCGGATCTTTCGGTGTTCGGCCAGGCGATGGCAGGTGGATCCACCCAGAGCGGCGTCGTCGGCCGCACCGAGCGCACCCCTCCGCTGATGTCGAGGCGACCGCCGAGACTCTCAATCACATACTCCGACAACCCCACTGAAGAAATGAGATCGTTGGTCAGAGCCGGTAAAGATGCTGTACTCCACGCTGCCGATCTTCATGACAGTGCAGTCACTTTCTGATCCGGCTTCGCATCGGCGGAAATGTTGTGGGTGTGCATTGCGCGGTAGGCGAGGTAGTAGACCAAGCCCTGAGCGCCCCACGTCGTCAGCGCGGCGGTGTAGAAGATCGTGCGAAGTTCGTCGTCGAAGGGGAGCGGAAAGAAGTCGTAGGTGACCGCGATCGCGGTCCCCGCAGCCGTGACCAACGCCGCCCAGCCGGCAAGATGCTTGACGCCGATGCCCCACAGCCGCGTCACGAAGTACGCGAGGAACAGCGTGGTGAGCAGGTTCATCACGACGAAGAAGCTGGCGGGGCCGACGTGCAGCGTCGAGTGGTCCAGCCCGCCCAGGACGAGTCCGCCCACAACGGCGAGCCCGAACGCGCCGACCTCGACCGCCAGGGTCGGCTTGTACCGGTGGGTCACCACCATCAGGCCTAACACCGGGACGAGTGTGAAGCCGAACGACCGGGAGAACGCGTCGAGGAAGAAGGCGACGGAAAACGGGACGTTGCCGGCTTCGGGGCCGAGCAGCGAGCCAACGAGGAAGTTTGTCGCCGATACACCGACGACCATGCATTCGAGGCCGAGCAGCCAGTTGCCGTAGTTGCGGAGGAACTTCCAGCCGCACAAGAAGCCGACGACGATCAGCCGCACATCGGACAGGAGGAACGCGATGTCCTTCATTTGCCAGGGTTCCTTTCAAGATTCAGGTGCCTCTACTGTCGCCGGCTGGTCACTGCGGTCACAACGACACTGCGCACCTGTTCAGGGGCGCACCAAGGGCACCGTGCACCCGTCAGACACCCCGGTACCGCTCCCGGTGCACCATGCACTCGCTCGGACGAAAGGAGGTGCGCAACGTCGTAGTGAGCAACGCCATACCTCAGCCACTGTGGACGTCACGAAGTCACCAGAACGACGAGGAGTTGGCAGCCATGACAACTGAGGTATTGGGCGAGGTCGAGGAGTTCGACGTCGTCATCATCGGAGCGGGAATCTCGGGAATCGGCGCGGCAACGTATTTCACCCGCGAGCTTCCGGACAAGTCCCTCGTCGTGTTGGAGGGCCGCGACAACATCGGCGGCACATGGGATCTCTTCCGCTACCCGGGCATCCGCTCCGACTCCGACCTGCACACCTTCGGGTACGAGTTCAAGCCGTGGCGCCACGAGTCGGCGATCGCCGACGCACACCTGATCCGGGAGTACCTCCAGGAAACGGTCGACGAGAACAACCTGGCGGGCCTCATCAAGTTCCGGCACCGCGTCGCACAGTCCGAATGGTCCTCGACGGACTCGAAGTGGACGCTCACCGTCGAAGCGACAGACCCCGTCACCGGCTGGACTGCCACGAAGACGATCCGCACTGGGTGGGTTTTCGCGGCCACTGGTTACTACCGCTACGACCAGGGGTTCGCTCCGGAGTTTGCCGGCCGCGACGACTTCGAAGGGCTGGTGGTGCACCCCCAACACTGGCCGGACAACCTCGACTACCGCGGCAAGAAGGTCGTCATCATCGGCAGCGGCGCGACCGCGGTCACGATGGTGCCGGCGATGTTGACCGGCGCTGGTGCGGCCCAACACGTGACGATGCTGCAGCGCACTCCGACCTACATCATGCCGATTCCCCGGGTCGACAGCGTCGCGGTCGCGCTCACGAAACTCCTGGGCGCTAAACGTGGATACGCCGTGACTCGGTTCAAGAACATCTGGATCGAACGCGGGATCGTCAAGGGGCTTCGGATGTTCCCGCACGCTGGGCGAAAGCTGATTCGCCGCGCGAACATCAAGCGACTCCCCGAGGGTTTCGACGTCGACAAGCACTTCAACCCGCCCTACAACCCATGGGACCAGCGACTGTGTGCAGCGCCCGACGGCGACTTCTTCGACGCGATCAAGGACGGCAGCGCCTCGGTGGTCACTGACTCCATCGTGCGGTTCAGCAAGCACGGAATCGTCGTGAAGTCGGGCGAAGAGCTCGAAGCCGACATCATCGTGACCGCCACCGGACTGAACCTGCAACTGTTCGACGGAATGCCGATCGTGGTCGACGGGCAGCAGGTGGACCTCGCCGACTCCTTCGCCTATCGCGGGATGCTTCTGAGCGGAATCCCCAACTGGGCGATGGCCATTGGCTACACGACGTCGTCCTGGACTCTCAAGGTGAGCCTGATGTGCCGCTACTTCATCGACCTCGTCAAGCACATGGATGCCCATGGCTACGACCGGGCGGTCCCGGTTCCGCTGCCCGGAATGGATCGCAGGCCTGTGATGGACCTTCAATCCGGCTACGCCAAGCGCGGGGCGAAGTTCCTACCGAAGCAGGGCGCGGTCGCCCCGTGGCGGATGGCGATGTCGTACCAGGAGGACGCCAAGGCGCTGCGCGGTCCGGTCGCCGACGAGCACCTCGAGTTCGGCGTCAGCGAGAGGGCACAGGCCTATGTCTGACTCAGACCGGTACGCAAACCTCTCATCCGGAGTGACGATCTGCTTCCGTGAGTCCGGAGACAAGGCCGACCCCGCGATCCTGCTCATCGCCGGGCTAGGGGAGGACCTTACCTTCTGGACCGAGTCATTCGTCGGATCGCTTGTCGGCCAGGGTTTTCGGGTCCTTCGCATGGATAACCGGGACATCGGCCAGTCCACGTTCGCGAGCAGCCCGCCCCCCTCGATCTGGCGCCGGGTGTTCGCGCGCCCCCGCAGCGACGCCTACACGCTGGCGGACATGGCAACTGACTGTGTTGAATTGCTCGACCATCTCGGGATCGCGCAAATTCACCTCGTCGGACGATCGATGGGCGGCATGATCGCGCAGACGATCGCGGCGACGAAACCGGAGCGGGTGCTGTCCCTGACGTCCATTTTCTCGACCACCGGCGCGCGCAAAGTCGGCCGGCCTGCGCTGTCGACGATGCGACTGCTCCTCGCTGCGCCGGCCAAGACCAGAACTGCAGCCGTGCGCAACCACCTGCAGATCACTCGGCACATCGCCGGAACGGCGTACCCCATCGACGACGCCGCGGAAGCAGCCGTCGCAGCGCGTGGTTGGGATCGGTGCGCCGGGGACCAGGCCGCCGGAATCGCCCGCCAGATTCAGGCGATCCAGGCATCCGGCGACCGGACCGAACAGTTGCGCAGGATCACTGCACCGACCGTGGTCATCAACGGTGATCGCGACGTCTTGGTGAACCCCAGTGGCGGCGCAGCCACCGTGCAGGCAATCCGCTCGGCCCAGCATGTCGTCATTCCCGGGATGGGCCATCACATTCCCGAGGCCCTCGTCGATCCGATCGCCCAATACGTCTCACAACATGCAGACCGCGTGAACCAAGGAGGGAATCATGTCGAAATCTCGTGAAAGCAGTTCCGGCGCCCCGACTGTCGATGTCGTCATCGTCGGTGCGGGGTTCGCCGGCTTGAGTGCAGCAGAGCGCCTGGTCAGCATGGGGCTTTCAGTCATAGTTGTCGAAGGTCGGGACCGGGTCGGGGGTCGATCGTTCTCCGGTGAGGTCGCTGGCGTCGAGGTGGACCTCGGGGCAACGTGGGTTTCGCCGCGGCACACCGCAATCCGCGACCTCGCCAAGCGAATGGGATGCACGACGACCGGTCAGTTCAACGAAGGCCGCAACGTCCTGTGGATGGCCGGTCGCCGTCGCACGTACAAGGGCACCATCCCTGCCGTCTCCCCGGCAGTCTTGGTCGACATGGCCCGCATCCAGCGGGCGCTGGAAAAGTTGGTACGGACCGTCAACGTCGATGCCGCCTGGGAGTCCCCGGACGCCGTCCAACTCGACGCCGTCTCGTTCGGTGAATGGCTCGATCGCAAAAGGGCGCTGTCCAGTACTCGTGCGCTGATGGCGATTGTCAGCAAGGTGCAGTGGGGCTGCAGCCCGGCAGACGTCTCGCTGCTTCACGTACTGCGCTACATCCGCGCCGCAGGGGGGCTCAGCCATATGCTCGACGTCGAGAACGGGGCCAATCAGGACCGAATCACCGAAACCACTCAGGAGATCGCCAAGCGGCTCGCCGAGCGGCTCGGTGACCGAATTGTCGTAGATGCTCCGGTTCGCCGTATCACTCAAGACGACAACGGCGCAACCGTCCAGACCGACTCGGCAACAATCAGAGCCAAGTACGCCATCGTCACGGTCGCCCCGCCGCACCGCGCCGACATCGAGTTCCAGCCTGCGCTTCCAGAGAAAGCTGCGGGACTCACGAGAACCTGGCCCATGGGCGCGCTCAGCAAGGCGTTCGTTGCCTATGAAAAGCCATTCTGGCGGGCTGACGGGCTTTCGGGTGAAGGGCTTACCGACACCGGAACGGCGTTCATCACCTTCGATGTCTCGCCGGACGACAGTGGACCCGGAATCCTGATGGTGTTCTGCTCCCCGCGCGTGTTCGACGGCTTCAGTCCCGAGATGCGGCGCAGCCGAGTGATCCAACAGCTGGCCGACTTGTACGGCCCACAGGCGATGACCCCCATCGATTACATCGACCACTGCTGGGGCACAGATGCGTTCGCCCCTGGTGGACCGCACCCCGCCGCGCCTCCCTATGCGTCCGTGAGCTACGGCAGCGCCCTCACCGACCCGCACGGGCGGATTTACTGGGCTGGCACCGAAACCGCAGGCGAGTGGGCCGGAACCATGAATGGTGCCATTCTCGCTGGCCTGCGGGCCGCAGAACGGGTCGCCGGGCTGGTCAGCGTCGAGGAAAAGGCGTCGGTGTAAGCGCCTCGTCCCGCACGGTCAGGGGAGACTTGTCGGTATGGAGGATTTGTGGCCCCTGCCCACCGTCGAGGCCGCTGACGCAATCCGAACACTGTGTCAGCGGCTCTTGACGGAGACGGATGCGATGACTGAGGTCATCGCGGGGGCCGCACTCATGGCGCAGTACGAGCCTGCCCTGCTTCCGGATGCGTCGCTGGTCGAGGAGGACCGCCACCTCAACCGCTCCGATCTCGTCCAGTGGCTGACGTCGAACATCCAGCAACCGGGGCGAAGGGTCGAACCTTACATCGGCCCGAGGATAGCGGAGTACATCCGCGACCTCGTTTCCCGCGGCATCGCACCGGATTTCGCGGGAGGATGGCGGGTGGCGCTCGGTGTCGGCTGGCGCCGATGGCTCGAAGAATGCGTGTCGCATTGCACAGACCCTGACCTCCTCGTGGAGGTTCTCGACGTGTCGGCGAAGTCGTTGGTGCAGTACGCCCTCGACTCGGTCTCTGCCCTGCGTGAGGCCAGCCTTGCGGCCGCGATGGGTAATGCGAGTGCCGACGCGATTGCGCTGATACAGCTGATCGCCAGTGGGGCCCCCATGACCGAGGACCTCGCGGAAGGGCGGCTGAGGTACCGGTTGGCCCGCTCGCACGTGGGACTCGTCGTATGGACCGACGATCTTCAGCGGGCCGACGCGTTGGACGACGTGGTCGCGGCCGTGCGTTCCGCTTCGGCGGGGGGAAGCGCCCTGATAGCCCGCGCAAGTGCTGCGTCGCGTTGGATCTGGCTATCCGGGACCGCGACACCTGACGTCCGCCACGTCGAGAAGATCGTGGCGAAGGCAGCGGATATTCGAGCGGCCGTCGGAAGGCCGGGAAAAGGACTCGACGGGTTCAGGTCCAGCCACCAGGACGCCCTCGCGGCTCAGGCGCTGATCGTTCGGCTCGGATCCGACCGGCGCTTTACGGCGTACGCAGACGTCGAGCTCATCGACAGCATTACGACGGACCCCGCCAGCGCACGACGGTTCGTCACCAAGACTCTCGGCGCGTTGGCCGAAGCAGACGAAGCGTTGCGGCTGGCGCTGCTGACCTACGTGCAGTGCGGCTTCAACACCACTCGGGCGGCGGCCAACCTCTATGCGCACCGAAACACCGTCGAGCGCCGGGTGTCGCGTGCTAATGAACTCTCCGTGGTCAAAGTGGAAGACAACCCCACACACGTCGCCGCGGCACTCTTGGTGCTGGATATTGCGCCCAATATCGCGACGACCATGCCCTCCTGATTGCACGAGACGGGGCGTCAAGATGACACCGCGAACAGCATCCGCAGGCGTATACCACCGGCAGGTAGGGAGCGGTCGACCTAACACTGGCCGCTACTGTGTAGACTCCGCCAGAGACGACACCATCGTGAGCGCAACGCCTGTCGCGCTGCCACCCGCTTGGCTCCCGCGGTCGCGGTTTCGTAAAGCTGGCGAATATCAGGTAGGAAGCACCGGCCGCTTCACAACGTCCGCGCGATGATCTCTTTCATGATTTCGTTCGTGCCGGCGTAGATCATCTGCACCCGGTTGTCCGCCCACATACGGGCGATCGGGTATTCGGTCATGTAGCCGTAGCCGCCGTGCAGCTGCAGGCACTGGTCGGCGACGTTCATGGCTCGTTCGGTGGTCCACCACTTGGCCATGGCGACGGTCGGGATGTCGAGTTCGCCGCGTAGGTGTTTGGTGATGCAGTCGTCGAGGAAGACGCGCGCGATCTTGGTCTCGGTGGCAGCTTCGGCGAGTTTGAACTTGGTGTTCTGGAATCCAAAAATCGGCTTGCCGAAGGCTTGTCGGCTCTTGGTGTACGCAATGGTCTGCGCGACAGCCGATTCCATTCCAGCAACCGATCCCACGGCGATGATGAGGCGTTCCTGGGGCAGCTGCTGCATCAGCTGGATGAAGCCCTGCCCTTCGGTGTCGCCCAGCAGGTTGGTGGTGGGGATGCGCACGTCGTCGAAGAACAACTCCGAGGTGTCCTGGCCTTTCTGGCCGATCTTGTCCAGCACGCGACCGCGGCGGAACCCGGGCCGGTCGCCCTCGACGAGCACCAGCGAGATACCGCTGGCGGCTTCGTTGACCGAGGTTTTGACGACGGTGATGATGAGGTCGGCCTGAGAGCCGTTGGTGATGAACGTTTTCGAGCCGTTGACGACGTACTCGTCCCCGTCGCGGATGGCCCGGGTCTTGACGTTCTGCAGATCCGATCCGGTGCCCGGCTCGGTCATCGCGATGGCGCCGACGACTTCGCCGGAGGCCATCCGCGGCAGCCACGTCTGCTTCTGCTCTTCGGTGCCGTAGGCCAGCAGGTAATGCGCGACGATGGTGTTGTGCAGGCTCACTCCCCAGGAGGTGTCCGCAATGCGGGCCTGTTCCTCGATGAGAACCGCTTCGTGGGCAAAGGTTCCGCCGCCCCCGCCGTACTCCTCGGGGATCGACATGCACAGCAGGCCGACCTCTCCGGCCTTGGTCCACAGGTCCCGGTCGACGTGGTGTTGGTCGATGAACTTCTCGACGTTGGGTGTGACCTCCTTGGCGAGGAAGTCACGGACCAGGTCGCGTAGTCCGTCGAGTTCTTCGGTCATCCAAGCCGAGCGGTGCGCCATGAAAATTCCTATTCTCGTACAGGTTTGATGCGGGATGGGTGGTGCCAGGGCTAGGTGCTGAGCCCGAGCAGGGGCGGTAACAGATAGCGGCGGGCGAAGCTGCGTGCCGCGTCGTCGTCGCCGAGGGCGATGTGCTGGGAGGGCGTGAGCACGAACGACAGACAGATCCGCACGGTCACTTCGGCGATCTCGAGGAGTTCCAGTTGCGTGCGGTCGTCGTGCGGCAGTTCCGAGGACAGTTGGCGGGCCAGGAACGCCGACGCCGTCTGCATGGTGCTGGACCCCTCAGTGGTCAGGAAGGGCAGTACCGCTTCGGGCTCGGTCGCCAGCAGGCGCTGCAACAGGGTGTGTTCGCGCAACGTGTTGAGGACGAAGACGAACCCTTCGACGAACTTGTCCTCGACGGTGGACTGCTGGCCTGCGTAACTGTTCAGCTCCCGCAGGAACGTCTCGAGTTCGCGAACCAGGACCGCCTCGATGATCGCGTCCTTGCTGGAGAAATACCGGTAGAGGGTGACCCGCGACAGCCCGGAGCGACGGGTGATGTCCTCCACCGTGGACCGGTTGATGCCGAACACCTCGAACTGGCTCAGCGCGGAGTCCAGAATGCGCTCAGCGGTGGTTCCTTCGGCCGGTATCGATCCGACTTTCTGCACCGCCTTGGCGAGTAGCCCGGTGTACCTCACCGCCGCACCACCCGATTTGAAACAAACACACCGATAATGTTACATCGATACATATGCAACACAACGATGTAGTGCATCGGCCGAGTCGGCAGAGTAGAGCTCTGTTTGCGCTCAGCCGTTCGACGATGCGGCCGTTGGCCGGCGTGCTGCCCGGCAACCCGATGGGCGTGGCCGGTCTGGACGCGACGCTGCGGGTGTTCCTGGCGGCGGCGTCCGCGCCGCGGCGGGGGCTGCGCATCGAACCTGTCGACATGTCTGGCGTGGACGGCCGGATCCGTGGCGAATGGGTCTGTGCGGCCGGAGTCGATCCCGGCGGGCCTGCGGTGCTCTACATTCACGGCGGCGCCTTCGTGGCGTGCTCCCCGCGGACCCATCGCGGGCTGATCGGCGAGTTGTCCGCCGCGGCCGGCCGTCCGGTTTTCGCCGTCGAATATCGCAAGGCACCGCTGTACCCCTTCCCGCACGCGGTGGACGACGCCGTACGGGCCTACCGGTGGTTGACAGCATCGGGGCGGCCAGTGGCGGTGGCCGGCGATTCTGCCGGCGGCCAATTGGCCGTGGCCACCACCCTGGCAGCGCGCCGGCAAGGTCTGCCGGCTCCCACCGCGGTGCTGTTGTTCTCGCCCGCGCTGGATCTGACCGGTGGCCTCGCGGTCAGCAGGGATCGCCGCCGACGTGACGCCTTCGCCCCGGCGCGGCGGGTGGGAGCGACGTTCGCGTTCTACATCGGCGAGGCGGACCCTCGCCACGAGTTGCTGGATGTGCTCAATGCCGACGTCGACGGATTTCCGCCGACGATGATCCATGTCGGCGGCACCGAAATGCTGCTTGACGATGCCCGTTCGTTCGCTGCCCGGCTGGGGGCGGCCGGCGCGGCGGTCAGCCTGCACGTCGCGCGGGGACAAATACATGTCTTCCCTGCCATGTTCCGCGCCATTCCCGAAGCGCGGACCGCGCTGCGGCACAGCGGCGACTTCTTGGCCGCTGCCCTCGCGCCCGGGCGCTGCGACCCGCCGCAGGCGGTCCCGCCTGCCCAAAGAGTTGCTGCCCGGGGGCGATTGCGACGAGGCGTGCAGAACCTGCGCGGCCGCAATGTTCTCCGGCATCCGAAAGGGGTTGCCGCAACGCCTGATTCAGGCACGCTCCAGCACGTCATCCGCACGGCGGCGGCGGACGAGGCCCTTCCGCAGACCGTCCGCGAGCGATAGTGCCATTAGCTGTTGGCACATTGACAAATGGCAGAGTCCGTGGTGGGCTCGGGACATGACGGTTCCCGTCCGAATGCCGCTCGGTCCTTGTTCGCGGCCGGTTCGGCACTGCAGGCCGATCTCCGAGTGAATCCCCGAAAGGACTGATTGATCGTGGCGATGGATCTGGACAGCATGTTGCAAAAGATCAAAGACAAGCAGTGGGCCCTGGTCGATATCGACTGGGACGCACCGGGAGCCGAGCTGATCGATCCGGAGTTGTGGGCCAAGCTCAAGCCGTTCATGAGTGACCTGATGTGGATCGAGAACGTCGGTGCCCGTGGTTTCGCCGCGTTAGCCAAGAAGGCACCCAACCCGACGCTGAAGAGCATCTACCAGCATTTCCATGCCGAAGAGCAGAAGCACGCCAACGCCGAACTCGCGCTGATGCGTCGGTGGGGGATGCTCGATGACGACGAGATCCCGGCGCCGAATGTCAACGTGCAGTTGATCATCAACTTCCTGGACAAGCACGCCGACGATCTGAAACTGCCCTTTCTCGGCACGGTGATTCCGATGCTCGAGGTGGCGCTGGACGGGGCCCTGATCAAGTTCATCACCGACGAGATCAAGGACCCGGTGGCCCAAGAGGTGTTTCAACGGATCAACTCGGACGAGTCCCGGCATTTGGCAGTCGACTTCGAGGTGATCGATCTGCTGGGACACGCCACCATGCGCAAGATGCTCATCGACACCGCCGCAGGCTGGCTCAACCCCCAGATCCTGGTCGGCATCTTCAGCTATTTCGCGCTGCTGAACAAGATGCGCGACAACATCGTTGCGATGGGCGTCAACGAACAACGCCTGAACGCAGCGGTACGCCGATTCCAAAGTGTCGGTGAGCGAAGCGCTTTCGCCCGCAAGCTGCCGATGTATCGGCTTGTCGCCTGGCACGGCAAGAAGGTGATCGACCGCACCTCCAAGTACCACTGGTTCGCCGATTCGTTGGTCAAGGTCACCAGTGTCATCCCGATGCCCCTGGTGCACCGCACACCCACCTGGTCGCAGGAACTCACCTACGAACCAGTCGCCTGATGGAGCCCCACGACATGATTTCCGTAGCAATCATCGGTGCCGGGTTCGCCGGCATCGGCGCCGCAATCCGCCTCAAAGACCGCGGCATCACCGACTTTGCGATCTTCGAGCGGGATACCCGGGTGGGAGGCACCTGGCGAGACAACACGTATCCCGGTGCGGCGTGCGACATCCCGTCTCGCTTGTATTCCTACAGTTTCGCGCCGAACCCGGACTGGTCGCGCACCTATTCGGGCAGTGCCGAGATCCTGCAGTACATCGACGGCATGGTCGAATCCCGCGGCATCGCACCGCACATCCGCTTCGCGCACAACGTCACCGGCGTCGTCTACGACGAGGCGCAGGGACAGTGGACGCTCAGTTTTGCCGACCGTGAACCGGTCCGCGCCCGCACCGTCATCGTTGCCTCGGGCCCGCTGTCGAACGCGAGCTTGCCCAACCTGCCAGGCATCGACACGTATGCGGGACGCAAAATCCACAGCGCCCGTTGGGATCACGACTACGACTTCACCGGTAAAAAGGTCGCGGTGATCGGTACCGGCGCCAGCGCCGTGCAGATCATCCCGGAATTGGTCAAGGTCGCCGAATCGGTCAAGGTGTTCCAACGCACGCCGGGGTGGGTGCTGCCGAAGTTCAACGGCGAGGTCAGCGGGTGGATCAAACGTGTCCATAAGGAACTGCCGCTGGCCGGCAAGCTGGTCCGGTCCGCCTGGTACTGGGGACACGAGTCGGTAGCGCTCGGCGTGGTGTGGGATACCCCGTTCACCCGGGTGGTGGAGGCCGTGAGCCGGGCCAATCTGCGGGTGCAGGTACGGGATCCGTGGATGCGGCGCCAGCTGCAGCCGGACTTCTCGGCCGGTTGCAAACGGCTGCTGATGACCAGTGACTACTATCCGGCGCTGCAAGCCGAGAACTGCAAACTGGTGACCTGGCCGATTGCCCGGTTGTCGCCCAAGGGAATTCGGACGGTCGAGGGCATCGAGCATCACTTCGACGCCATCGTGTTCGCTACCGGCTTCGACGTGTCCACGACCGGATCGCCGATCCCGGTCACCGGGATCGAGGGCAGGGAACTGGCCTCGGAGTGGAGCAAAGGTGCATACGCCTATCGCAGCGTTGCCGTATCCGGTTATCCCAACCTGTTTTTCACCTTCGGGCCGAACTCCGGACCGGGCCACAGCTCGGCGCTGGTGTACATGGAGGCCCAGATCGACTACATCGTCGCGGCGATTTTCAAGCTGCTGGAATTCGGTTGGAAGTCGCTCGACGTCCGGCCCGAGGTGCAGGACCGGTACAACGAGGACATCCAGCGGCGCCTGCAAGCCACCACCTGGAACTCCGGCTGCCAGAGCTGGTACCTGACCGAGGACGGCTTCAACGCCACCATGTATCCCGGCTTTGCCACCCAGTACGTGAAACAACTGAAGGCACTGGATCTGCAGGATTACAAGATCACCGCAGCACTGAACACCGCCGATCCGGTTCTCACCGGATAGGCTCCCCCGGTGACCGAGTACCGCATCGACGACCTTGCGCGCGAAGCGGGTACCACCACCCGCAACGTGCGGGTCTACCAGGAGAACGGCCTGCTGGCTCGTCCCCAGCGGCGCGGCCGGGTGTCGATCTACACCGACCGGCACCTCAGCCAGCTGCAGGCGGTCACCCGACTGCTCAAAGAAGGCTTCACCGTCAAGCACATCCTGAAATTCGTGACCGGTCTGCAGAGCGGTCAGGAGCTGGTCGAGGTGCTGGACCTCGCGGACCTGGGCGAGTTGGTGACCTCGCCGTGGTCACACCCGGAGTCGCGGGTCATGTCGTTGGAGCAGTTGCAGGACAAGCTCGGTCCCCTGGACGCAAAGACGCTTCGCCGGCTGTGCAGCAGCGGGGTGATCGAACCTTCCGGTGACGGCTACCTGGTGCCGGACCGCCGGATCATCAACGACTTTGCGACCCTGATGTCTCGCGGTATGCCGCTGGCCGCCATCTTGACGACGTCCGGGGCGGTGGACAAGAAACTCGACGACGCGGCGCGTGCGCTGGCACGGCACGGACACACCGAAATCGTCCGGCAACGCGGCAGCGGCTGGTATCCCACCAACGATGCCGAATTGGCCTGGGCCGCAGACATTATCGATGTCATGCGGCGGGTGGCACGACGTTCCGCCCAGGCCAGCCTGGACCGGGCACTCGATGAAGCAGTGCGCGCCGAAATGCGCGAATACCGCCAGGCGGCAGTACAAACCAGCGCCCCGGACGTGTCGACGGCTGCCCGGTAATCGGGGAGCCTCGGCCCGGGGAATGCGTCACGCCGACGCCGCGACCGCTTCCCGCAACCCCCGGGTCGCCAACACGTCAGCCAATTCGTTGTCCGCGACGCCGGAGTGGCCCTTCACCCAGAACCATTCGACTTGATGTCTGGCACAAGCGATCTGGAGCCGGCGCCACAGGTCGACATTCTTCACCGGCTGCTTTGCCGCGGTCTGCCAGCCGTTGCGCTCCCAGCCGAGCACCCACTTGGTGATGCCGTTGCGGACGTAGGTGCTGTCGGTGTAGAGGTGCACCAGCACGGGTCTGGTCAGGGCTTCGAGCGCCATGATCGGCGCGGTCAACTCCATCCGGTTATTGCTTGTCGGACCGGGCTCACCGCCACACATCTCGCGGACGTGCTGTCGTTGCCGCAGCACCGCTCCCCAACCGCCGGGGCCGGGATTGGGGCGGCAACCTCCGTCGGTGTGGATGACAACGGGATCCATCGGATCAGTTTCGCACCTCGACCGATGGGTCCCGCTGACGCACCTGGGACGTGTCGCGCGAGCCGCGGTCGACGGCCTAGAGTCGGCTCCCGTGATCGTGCTGCTGCCGCCGTCGGAAACCAAACGGGACGGTGGCACCCCAACCCCACTGCACCTCGAACAACTCAGCAATCCTGGTCTCAACCAGCTGCGTTCTGCGCTGATCGGCGAACTCGTCGACCTCGCATCCGACCCAGCGGCATGCAGAGCGGCACTGGCGATCTCATCTGGACAGGACGCCGCGATCGCGCACAACGCCACCCTGCGTACGGCGCCGACGCTGCCGGCCATCCGCCGCTACACCGGCGTCCTGTACGACGCCTTGGATATCGACTCGCTCAACGGCGCCCAAGCAGCGCGCGCGCATGCCCGGCTGGCCATCGGCTCGGCGTTGTTCGGGCTGCTTCGCGCCGACGATCAGGTGCCCACCTACCGGCTTTCGGCGACGTCGAAACTGCCCGCGAAACCCACGCTGGCCGCCCGGTGGCGGCCCCTGCTGGAGCCGCTGCTTGCCGAACTGGCCGGCGAACACCTGATCGTGGATCTGCGTTCCGGATCCTATGCAGCGCTGGGCAGGACACCGACTGCGGTCCGCGTGGAGGTACTGAACGAGCACCCTGACGGTCGCCGCACCGTCGTCTCCCATTTCAACAAGGCCCACAAGGGCCGGTTGGCGCGCGCGCTGGCCGCCAGCCGCGCCGAGCCCGACAACGCGGCCGCGGTAGCTGCCGTCGCCCGCCGGGCGGGTATGTGCGTGGAGCGCAACGGAAATGACCTGACCGTCGTCGTCACCCCGGACCGATGACCGCGGTGGCCGACGAATGAGCTTTTTTAGCCAAAATAGACAATTCGGTTAGAATCAGGGTCAAGAGTCACAAACTCGGCAGAGGAGGCGCAATGTCCACCGTCACGTTCCGCAACCGCGAGGGCCGGCTGGTCGATGTGCCGACGGTGGCTGCCAGCCGGCTCAAGAATGAGTTCGGCTCGGTCTTCGAACAGGCCGCAGTGGACGGCGCGGTCGTGATCACCAAACACAACACTCCCAGAGCGGTGCTGGTGGCGTTCGCAGAGTTCGAAGCATTGGTCAACTCGGTCACCCCGGACCTGAACGCGCTCGGTGGCCAGTTCGACGAGCTGCTGGCGGCGATGCAGACGCCGCAGGCCAAAGCGGGTGTGGCAGCGGCGTTCAACGCCACCCCCGAAGAGCTCGGCACCGCGGCGGTGGCGGCGGCCAAGCCCGCGAAACGGCGGTAGCCCGGCCGGCCCGTGGCTCGCAAAGCACCTGTCGCGCCGCGACTGTATGTTCTGGCGGGCGTCAACGGCGCCGGCAAAAGCAGCATCGGCGGTGCCGCGATCCGCGCCGCCGGGGGTGAGTACTACAACCCCGATGAGGCGGCCCGTGCGCTACGGCGGTCCAATCCGAGCTGGGACCAAACCGAGTCGAACGCCGCGGCGTGGCAGCAGGGCCGAAAACTGTTGGAACGGGCGATAACTGAACGACTCGATTTCACCTTCGAGACCACCCTCGGCGGCAACACCATGCCGGCTCTGATTTCCCGGGCCGCCGCTGAGGGAATCGAGGTTCGGGTCTTCTACGTGGGGCTGGAAAGCGCCGAAGCCCACATCGAGCGGGTGCGGCACCGGGTCCGAGCCGGCGGTCACGATATCCCGGAAGCTGCGATCCGCCGCCGCTACCGGCACAGCCTGCTCAATCTGGTGCACGTGCTGCCGGTACTGACCGAGCTGCGGGTGTACGACAACTCGGCGGATGCTGATCCCGCAACCGGCCACACCCCACTTCTGCGGCTGGTGCTGCACGTGGACCGAGGTCGCATCGTGGGACCACCCGATCTGGCTGCGACCCCTCGCTGGGCGAAACCCGTTGTCGCCGCGGCCCTTCGAAATGGGTGAGGTCAGCGGAACCGCACGTTGAGCGTCGCCAACCCGAAGATCTTCTTGCCTGCAGATTTGGCGCCGACCAGGACAACACCGGACCGGGTCGCCGGGTCCAGCGATTTGATCCGACCGCTGAATTCGATGTCGGCGCCCTCGATCGCAGAGACGATAGCGGGCGCCGACAACCGGACCGCGAATCGGGTCACCGCACCGGGGTCGCCCGTCCACGCGGAGGCGTAGCCGGCACCCAGACCCATGGTGAGCATGCCGTGGGCGATGACGTCGGGCAGCCCGGCGAGCCTGGCCAGGTTCTCGTCCCAGTGGATCGGGTTCGCGTCGCCGGCGACGCCGGAATAATTCACCACGTCACCGCGGGACAGGTGCGCGTTGTGCAGCGGTAGCTCATCACCCACCTGCACGTCGTCGAAGGACGGTGTGCCGGGCATCCGGTTGCCCCCGTCGGCGATGCGGAACTCGCCGTCGGGACGCACGGTCTTGCGGTAGTCGGTGTCGGATTCCTCGCTCACCAGCACTTTCACGTCGTGCATCATGGCGTTCTGCACAGCGGCTTTGATGGCCGGATCGACCTCTTCGGTGGTCACCCCCACCACCGTGGTGTGCAGGGTGTGCACCCGCTCGCCGGACTGGTCGGTGAAGGTGTTGGTGACCGTGATCAGCTCCCTGCCGGCGACTTTGCGCACCGCCGTCAGCTCGACGTCGACGTGCAGTTCGTCGCCGGCCACAATTGGCCGATGCTGCTCGAAGACTTCTTCGGTCTGCACGTACGTGTCGTAGCCGACGACCACGGTTTCGAACATGCGGCGATTGCACGCCATACCCGGGACCGAGGTGAACGTCAGCGGCGCCACCAGGTCTGAATAGCCCAGCGCGCCCGCGGCAGCCACGTCCCAGTGCGCGGGGTGGTAGTCCTGCACCGCGCGTGCGTATTCGCGCACTTTCTCGCGGCCGACCAGGTAGGTGTTGTCCATCCGGTAGTAGTGGCCGACTCGTGCCTCGATCGCCGACGCCTCTGCTGTCGTCATGAAATGCCCAACTTTTCTGTCGGCTTGTTCACGGAAGCCGACCAAAGCACACTAACGTGCCGGGCCTGGTTGGCAGTTCGGACACCACCAGGTCCGACGCCGTTCCGGGTCGTTGGGCACCTCGGCGACCACCTGCACCTCGGTGCCGCAGCGCAGGCACGGCCGGCCCGCGCGTCCGGCCACCCAGTGCTGCCCACCCTTACCCCGGCGGCCGGTCGTCACCTGCATCGCACCGGGGAAGGTCGCCGAATGGCGCAATGCGCGCGAACCCACCTCCAGCAACGCGGGGACGTCGACCGCCCCGATCGGCGTCCACGGGTTGTGCCCGCGCAGGAAGCACAGTTCGTTGGCCCACAGGTTGCCGAACCCGGCAACACACCGCTGGTCGAGTAGCGCGGCGACCAGGGGCCGACCGGGATCAGCGGTGAGTCGCCGAGTCGCCTCGGCGGGATCCCAGTCCGCACGTAGCGGGTCGGGGCCGAGGTGACCGACCACGCACGTCTCGTCCCTGGTGCGCAGCAGTTCGACCACCGGCAGCCGGATGCCGTAGGCCGCGGGGCCGTCCGTGCGCAGCACCACCCGGACATCGGGCATCACCGCCGACGGCAGCCGGCGACCGGCCAGGGAGATGGTCCACGAGCCGGACATCTTCAGGTGGGTGTGCAGGGTGAGGTCGCCGGACAGCCGGGTCAGTAGGTGCTTGCCGTGTGTGACGTGCGCCTGCACCGTTCGCCCGACCAGGTCCGCCGTGGCATGGGACGGCACGCGTAGTTCGCCGTGGGTCAGGACGCGATCGACCAGGGCTGCGTCGAGGCGGCGGGCCAGGGCGTACACGGTGTCGCCTTCAGGCATGCGGCCTACACACGGCCCTTCCGGACCAGGTTCCCGACAGCCACTTCGGGGACTTACCCGTGTTCGAGGCCGGCGAATCTGGCCGGAGCTCTATCCCTGGACGCGATTGGACGGTATTGGTCATGGAACGGGTATATGTGCCGGAGAATCGTCGACGCCCCCACAGGAGGAGCAAAGCTATGGAATCGGTCAAGGGAACCAACGTCCTGGTCACGGGGGCCGCCATGGGCCTGGGCAAGCTGTTTGCCACCCAGGCCGTGCAGGAAGGTGCTTCCGCGGTGGTGCTGTGGGATGCCAACGAAGCCGCGCTCAAGGACACTGCAGCCGAGTTGGAAGCAGCTGGCGGCACGGTTCATTACGAAACCGTCGACGTCACCTCGCAGGAGAAGGTGGCCGAGGCCGCCGAGCGGACCCGCAGCGAGGTCGGCCGGATCGACGTGCTGTTCAACAACGCCGGCATCGTGCGCGGCAACGGCTACTTCTGGGAGAACGAGCCGAAAGACTTCACGCTGACCATGGAAGTCAACTCCATCGGCCCGATGTTGGTGACCCGCGAATTCCTGCCCGCGATGATCGAGTCCACGGGGCAATGCCGCATCGTCAACATCGCCTCGTCGGCCGGGCTCAACGCCATCCCCCGGATGGCCGCGTATTCCGCCTCCAAGTGGGCGGCGATCGGCTTCTCCGACTCCGTGCGCCTGGAGCTGGAACAGGCGGGCTTCGACCAGGTCAAGGTCACCACGGTCTGCCCGACCTACATCAACACCGGAATGTTCGACGGTGCCAAGGGCATCCTGTTCACCCCGATGCTCGAGCAGGAGGACGTGGTAGCGCGCACGTGGACGGCGATGCTCGCCGGTGACCCGTTCGTCGTCATGCCGTGGACGTCGAAGATGAACAAGGTACTCACCGCGGTGTTGCCGATCCGGCTGCGCGACTTCTACTTGCGCCGGGTCGGTGTATACAACTCGATGGACGAGTTCTCCGGGCACTGACGCGGCTCAGCGACACCGGGCGAAGTCAATCGTCGTTGTCCTCGGCCTGCATCCGCTCCCGGATGCCGCCGCCCACCGTGGTGCCTTCGGCCATCGGTTCGTAGATGGATCCGGTGGTGGGCGGAAGGGGGGCCGCTTTCTCGGCTTCTGACTGAGCCGTCTTGGCGGACAGCCGCTCGGTGAGACCCGGGAAGAGGTTGTGGGAGATGTTGGCGGCGTGCGCTTTTGCGCCGACGGGTTGCTGTTCCTTGGGGTCGGTGCAGGCTTTGACGATGGCGTCCACCACGATCTGCGGGTCGTCCATCGCCGCCATCCGCGGCGCGTGACCGGTGTAGTTCGCCGCATGGGTCCACCACGGTGTGTCGACCGCCCACGGCATGATGGTGCCGACCTTGATGTCGGTGTCGCCGGCCAGTCGCAGTTCTTCGGTCAGCGAACGTCCCAGGCTCAGCACCGCCGCCTTGGTCGCGGCGTAGGTGTTTTGCAGGGCCAGGGGAACTTCGCTGTCGACCGAGCCGATATTGATCAGCGTGCCCTTGCCCTGTGCGCGAAAGTGCCGCAACGCGGCGTGGGCGCCGTAGATCAGTCCCTTGAGGTTCACGTCCACGAGACGGGCGTGATCCTCGATGGGAATGTCCCAGAACAGTCCGAGCGCTCCCACTCCGACGTTGTTGATCCAGACGTCGATGTTGCCGAACCGTTCCATCGTCACCGCGGCGAGGTTGGCGATCTGGTTGGCGTCGCTCACGTCAGTGGGCACCACCAGCGCGGTGCCACCCGTCCGGTCGATTTCAGCGGCCAGTTCATCGAGGACGTGCTGACGGCGCGCCGCCAGCACGACATTCGCGCCCTGACGGGCGAGTTCCAGCGCCACACCGCGGCCGAAACCACTGGAGGCACCGGTGATCACCACCGTGGTGCCTTTGACAGAAGTGGAATCGCTCATCTCAGATCCTTCGGCTCGGAGCACTGGATAACGCATGCGCGTATACCCGCAATGCAACGGACTACTCGGCGTGTGCGAGTCCGCTGACTGTGTGACGCGGCACCGAGGTGCGCGCCGGTCGCCTTCGCCGGAGGATCAAACTGCGGTACAGCGCAATGTATTTGGCGACCATCGCGTCGAGACCGTGACGCTCGACGGCGATCCTGCGTACTGTCGCGCGGGACAGGGCAACGGCCGCGGGAATGGCCGCCGCCATGGCCGTCACATCGCCGCCGGCCACCAGGCGACCGCAGGATTCGTCCAGCAGCTCGGGGATGCCGCCGCGCGCGAAAGCCACCACCGGAGTCCCGCACGCCATGGCTTCGGCAACCACCAAGCCGTACGGTTCGTCCCATAGCGGCGTCGCCAGTGCCGCGGCGGCACCTCCCACCAGTGCCGCCAGGTGTCGCTGGTCGAGGTGGCCCGCGTAGCTGACGCCGTCGCCGAGGTGCGGCGCGATCCGCCGCCGGAAGAAGTCACGATCCACCACGGGCCCGGCGAGCACAAGCCGGTACCCCGCCCGTCGCGCCGCCTCGATCGCGAGCTGCGGACCCTTCTCCGGGACCAGCCGGCCCGACCACACCAGATACGCCCCACCGGTACCCGCCGGCCAACGCTCGACGTCGATCCCGTTCGGCACCACCGCTATTCGGCTGGCGCCGGCATCTGCCCACGCGGCAGCGGCCCGGCGGCTGACCGTTGCGTAGGCCATACCGCGGACCGCACCGACCGCGGCCTCCAGCAGGGGCAACGGCGGGGTGTGGAGGGTGGTCAGCATCGGGGTGGCCAGCCGAGGCGCCATCATGATCGGGACGTAATGCAGGGTGTGATTGTGCACCACGTCGAACCGGGCGCCGCCGTCCCGGATCAGCTCGGCCATCAGGGTGACAAACGCGCGGTGATGAGATTCCTTCACCGCTCCGGGCCGCGGAAACGGTTGTGCGGCAGCGGGACTGCACGTCAGGTCGATGAGCGACAGGCCGGGGTGTGACACTTCGGGGGCCGAACCCGCCGCCGCGAACAGGGTCACCTGGTGCCCGTGCCGGGCCAGGGCACCGGCCAGGTGCCCGATGTGCGCCTCCAGCCCACCGGCAAACGGCTCGCGGATCGGGAAGTGATTGTGCGCGAGCAGTGCGATACGCAGGGCTGCGCACACCAGAACTCCTGACGGATCGACGGACAGGACACCGGTGTGTCTGTACCCGCGCTGAACGACTTCCTGCAGCGGCTCGGCGACCTCTTGACAACATACAACCAATTGGTTGTATGTTAGTGCGGTGACCGTGGATCTCGAGGACCGGGCTGACGCTCTGTTCCATGCGCTCGCCGACCGGACCCGGCGCGACATCATGCGTCGGGTGTTGACGGGCGAGCATTCGGTTTCCGCGCTCGCAGTGAAATACGAGATGAGTTTCGCGGCGGTGCAAAAGCACGTCGCGGTGCTGGAACGAGCCGGCCTGCTCACCAAGCGACGTACCGGTCGCGAGCAGTTGGCCAGTGGCGACGTGGCAGCGGTGCGATCGGTGGCATCGATGCTCGCGGAGCTGGAATCCCTGTGGCGTCACCGGGTGGCGAGCATCGACGAACTCATCTCATCGGACCCGAAGGAGGACTGAACATGCCCGTGACCGACGTCCAGCAGGACCTCGACAATCTGACGCTGACCATCACCGCCGACTTTGCCGCGCCGGTGCAGCGGATCTGGCAGGTCTACGCCGACCCGCGTCAGCTGGAGAAGGTGTGGGGGCCACCGGAGTACCCGGCGACCTTCGTCGACCACGATCTGTCGCCCGGCGGTCGCATGACGTACTACATGACCGGCCCGCACGGGGAGAAGTACGCCGGGTACTGGCAGATCACCGCCGTCGAGGAGCCGACGAGCTTCTCCTTCGACGACGGCTTCGCGGACGAGGACTTCACGCCGAACGCCGAAATGCCGGTTTCCAAGAACGTCTACACCTTCGCCGAGCACGACGGCCACACCCGCGCCACGTTCGTCAGCACCTACGAATCCGCTGCGGCGCTGCAGCAGGTGCTGGACATGGGCGTGGTCGAGGGCAGCACGGAGGCGATCAATCAGATCGACGACCTCGTCGCTTCCTGAATCCGGCGTAGCTTCACCACTGCGCTGCGGCGCTGGGCCGGTCTCATCGCTGCGTCCGCGCCCGCATCGGCTGGCGATTATCACGATTCGGCACTATTTTGCTTTCGTGATGATCTCAGCTGCGCGCGCAGCCGCACGATGGATGGTCCCTTTCCTGGCAGCCGTGGCCGTTGTCGCCGCAGGCCTGACCGCGCCGGTCACGTCCACCCCGGCGATACGTCTGACCGATTCGGGCAACCCGCTGGCCGGACAACCCTTCTATGTCGACCCGTCGTCGGCCGCGATGAACGCCGCGCGCGGCGCCAATCCGCCCAGCGCGCAGCTCACCGCGATCGCCAACACGCCGCAGTCGTACTGGCTCGACCAGGCTTTTCCCGCCGGTTCGGTCGGTGGCCGGGTCGCCAGCTACGTCGGCGCGGCGCAGGCGGCCGGCAGCATGCCGATCATCACCCTCTATGCCATCCCGCATCGCGACTGCGGCAGCTACGCGTCCGGCGGCTTCGGATCTGGCGCGGACTACAGCGGGTGGATCGATTCGATCTCCGCTGGGCTCGGCGCCTCGCCGGTGGCGATCATCGTCGAACCCGACGCGCTTGCCATGGCCGATTGCTTGTCCGGCGACCAGCGTCAGGAGCGTTACAGCCTGGTGCGGTACGCCGTCGACACCTTGACCCGCGATCCGAACGCCGCGGTGTACGTCGACGGTGGACACTCGCGCTGGGTGAGCGCGGAGGAAATGGCCAACCGGCTCAATGCCGCCGGCGTCGGCCACGCGCGCGGGTTCAGTCTGAACGTGTCGAACTTCTTCACCACCGATGAGGAGACCGGCTACGGCGAGGCGATTTCCGGGATGACGGGCGGAGCGCACTACGTGATCGACACCGGCCGCAATGGTGCGGGACCTGCACCGGATTCTGCGCTCAGCTGGTGCAACCCCAGCGGGCGGGCGTTGGGCACCCCGCCCACGACGGCCACCGCCGGTGGGCACGCCGACGCCTATCTATGGATCAAACGGCCCGGGGAGTCCGACGGATCGTGCAACGGCGGGCCGTCGGCCGGACGGTTCGTCAGCTCGTACGCAATTGAGCTGGGCCAAAACGCCGGTCAATAAGGACGCCGCCCCCGACGTCGACCTCACCGACGGGCGGTTCTACGCGAGTGGTGAAGCTCGCGCCGTTTACCGCTGGATGCGTACCCATCGCCCGGTCTTTCGGGACCGCAATGGCCTTGCGGCCGCCGCGAGTTACCGCGCGGTGCTCGAGGCCGAACGCGATCCGGGCCTGTTCTCCAATGCCGGTGGTATCCGACCGGCGACGCCGCCGCTGCTGCACATGATCGACATGGACGACCCGGCGCACCTGCTGCGCCGCAAACTCGTCAACACCGGCTTCACCCGCAAACGCGTTGCCGCCCATACAGATTCGATTCAGTCGCTGTGCGACGCCCTGATCGACGCGGTCTGCGAAACCGGCGGATGCGACTTCGTGACCGATATCGCCGCGCCTCTGCCGATGGCGGTGATCGGCGACATGCTGGGCGTGCTGCCGCACGAGCGCGACATGTTCCTGGCGTGGTCTGACGACATGGTCGTCGCGCTGAGTTCGACGGCCACACCGGAGTTGCTCGCGCGCTCCGTGGCGTCGCTGACTGCGTACCACGCGCACATGCACGAGTTGATCGGGCGGCGGCGCCGCGATCCGGGTGACGACCTGGTCAGCGTTCTGGTGGAGGCTGAGATCGACGGGCGCCGCCTGTCCGACGACGAGATCGCCGCCGAGACCCTGCTCATTCTCATCGGCGGCGACGAGACCACCCGGCACACCCTGTCTGGTGGAGTCGCGGCGCTCGTGGCGCGGCCACGGCAGTGGGACGCGCTGCGCGCCGATCCGGGTCTGCTCGGAACAGCGATCGAAGAAATGCTGCGCTGGACCTCGCCGGTGAAGAACATGTGCCGCCTGGTCACCGCTGACAACGTGTTTCACGGAACGCAGTTGTATGCCGGGGAGAAGATCCTGCTGATGTTCGAGTCGGCCAACTTCGACGAGACGGTGTTCGCCGACCCTGACGACTTCGACATTCGCCGAAATCCGAACAACCACCTGGCATTCGGCTTCGGTACCCACTTCTGCCTGGGCAACCAGCTGGCGCGGCTGGAATTGACCACCATGGTGGGCACGGTGTTGCGCCGGCTCCCGGACCTGACCCTGGCCGACGGCGCCGAACTTCCGCTGCGGCCGGCCAATTTCGTCAGCGGGCTGGAATCGATGCCGGTCACTTTCGCGCCGACGCCGCGCCGGCGGTGACGGTCGTCGCCGCAGGACAGCACGTCGTCCACGGCTGCGGCTATCCCGCCGGCACCGAGTCCAGTTGCGGCAGCAGGTATTCCAGCTGCCCGACCTCTTCGATGTTGTGTCTGATCCAGGCCTGGACCATATGGTCGGGAAAACGCCGGTGCAGCATGCGGTTGACCGGCGCGAACAACGCGTTGCGCGCTCCGAGGTCGAGGACCGTGACGTAGTGTGCACCGTCAGAACCGGCCGACCAGGTGTGCTCCAGTTGGATGACGATGACGCCGGCGATGCGCGTGACCAGGCGGATACCTGTCTCGTCCAGCTTCTCCACCCGATCGGTCACGTCTACTTTGTATTCCGGCCGCGCGCCGAAGGCTTCGACGATCCGGAAGCGAGCGCCTTCGCCGGCGCCGCCACCCGGTGCGGGCTTCGCCAATTCCCAGCGGATGTGGTCAATCGGGTGCCAGGCGAGGTAGCGGTCGATGACTTCGCCTGCGTAGCGCATCGTCCCGTCCAGGTGGGTGAACCAATCGAGCAGCATCGCCGGGGTGATGCCGGTCAGCACTCGATGGTCGATGGTGACGCGGCGGCGATGGTGTGCGGCGGTGGTGCAGCGCACCGTCGCTGTGTCGACCGGGCGCAACGGGTAGCGGACGGGGCGACTCAGCATGACGGCCTCCAAGATACGGTATCGTTTCTCAAATTACGGTACGAGGCCATGCTGAGAAACGCAACCGTTTCTTTCTGAGGGAGTGTGATGCGTCGACGGCACGGTGCAGAACTCGACGCGGCAATCAGGGACGCAGTCCTGCGTCTCATCGGTTTGCACGGAGCCGCCGGCGTCACCATGGAGGCCGTCGCCACTGCCGCAGGAACGAGTAAACCGGTGCTCTACCGGCGCTGGCCCGACAGCCGTGCGTTGGTGCGCGACACCTTGATGCGCGTCGCCGTCACCGCGATTCCGCACCGGGACACCGGCAGCTACCGGCAGGACATGCTGGCGGTCCTGCGCGGCTGGGCGCAGCTGTTCACCGGGCCGCAGGCGGACGTCATCCGGGCCGGGATCGCTGCCGCAGCTCACGATCCTGTACTCGCCGAAACATTCCGCACCGACGTGATCGGTTGGCGCAAGCAGGAAATGGCCGAGCTGCTGGCCCGAGGGATCGCTCGCGGCGACGTGCGCGCTGATGTGCCGATCGAGATCGCCCGCGAACTCGGGCAGAGCGTGCTGTGGCACCGGCTGCTGGTTACCGGCGATCCCATCGACGAGCAGTTGATCGTCCAACTGGTCGACGAGGTGCTGGTTCCGTTCGTCACGCCACGACAGGTCTGACGAAACGGTTTGCCGCAGCCGCGAACGACGAAAGATCCTCGGGGACCCCGCGACGTCGCCTCCGTGATCGCCTTCCTGGCCAGCGACGACGCCGCGGTCATCCACGGTGCGGTCTACCGGGTCGACAACGGTAAGGGCGCCGGCTGAGGCTAGACTCGCGCCGACGATTCGCCGACACGACGCCGAGGCCGGTACTGATGGATTTGCAGTGGTCACAGGACGAGCTGGACTTCCAGGACGAGGTCCGGCAGTTCCTCCACGAGAAGCTCACTCCCGAATTGCGACGCGCCGGGCAGCTCATGACCAGCGTCTATGCCGATCACGAGGCCAGCATGGCCTGGCAGGCGATCCTGCACGAACGCGGCTGGGCGGCGCCGGCCTGGCCGGTGCAGTACGGCGGCTGTGATTGGAGCCTGACCCAGCACTACATCTTCACCCGGGAATCGATGCTGGCCGGTGCGCCCTCGCTGTCGCCGATGGGCATCCGGATGGTGGCGCACGCGATCATCCGGTACGGCACCGACGCGCAGAAAGACTATTTCCTCCCGCGGATCCTGACCGGCGAGGTGTTCTTCTGCCAGGGGTACTCCGAGCCGGAGGCCGGGTCGGACCTGGCGGCGCTGTCGATGGCGGCCGTGCCCGACGGTGACGACCTGGTGTGCACCGGCAGCAAGATCTGGACCACCCATGCCAGCGAGGCGAATTGGATGTTCGCCCTGGTGCGCACTTCGCGTGCGCAGAAGAAGCAGCAGGGCATCACGTTTGTGCTGATCGAGATGACCGCACCGGGCATCGAGATCCGGCCGCTGGTGATGACCTCGGGTGAAGAAGTGCAGAACCAGGTGTTCTTCGACGAGGTGCGGGTGCCCAAGGCCAACGTCCTCGGCGAGATCGACCAGGGCTGGACGGTGGCCAAGTATCTGCTGGAATTCGAGCGGGGTGGCGGCGCGGTGGCGCCGGGCCTGCAAGTGATGGCCGAGGAGATCGGCGCGGCGGCCAAGAGCCAACCCGGTCCGGGTGGCGGAACGCTGGCCGGCGATCCGGGTTTCACCCGGAAGTTGGCCGACGCCCGAATCCGCGCTGAGGTCCTGGAGATTCTCGAATATCGGGTACTCGCCGCGGTGGCGCAGGGGCGCAATCCGGGCGCGGCGTCGTCGATGCTGAAGATCCTGGGTACCGAACTCAGCCAGACCCTGACCGAACTCGCGTTGGAGGCGGCCGGGCCGTGGGGACGGGCCTATCAGCCACACGTGACCGCACCCGGGGGGCGGGTCGCGGAATTCACGGCGCCCGCCGACGGATACGCCTCGGGCGAGCCGTGGCAGGCGGTGGCGCCGTTGCGTTACTTCAATGACCGGGCCGGCTCAATTTACGCCGGCAGCAACGAAATCCAGCGAAATATTCTGGCCAAAGCGGCATTGGGGTTATAGATGGACTTCAATTTGACCGAAGAACAAGAGCTGCTGCGCGACGGCCTGGCGAAGTTCCTTTCCGTCCGTTACGACCTCGACAAGAGTCGCGCCGCGGCCAAGACCGGCGTCGGCTGGCAGCCGGACATCTGGCGAGGCTTCGCCACAGAGTTGGGCATCCTGGGCGCGACGCTGCCCGAAGACGTCGGCGGGATCGGCGGCGGCCCAGTGGAACTCATGATCATCGCCGAGCAACTCGGTCAGGCGCTGGTCGTCGAACCTTACGTCGACACCGTCGTCGTGGCCGGCGGGCTGTTGCACCGCGCCGGCGGACCGCTGGCCCGTGCGCTGCTGGAAAAGATCTCCGACGGCAAGGCCGTGGTGGCGTTGGCGGCCGCCGAACCGGCGTCCGGCGATCGATGGCAGGACGTGTCGACCACGGCCGAACCCGACGGCGACGGCTGGGTGTTGAGCGGCCGCAAACTGATGGTCGTGGGAGCGCCGCTGGCCACGCACCTGCTGGTCACCGCCGGCACGCCAAACGCCAACGGGCTCTCGCTGTTTGTCACCGAGGTCGACGCGTCCGGTATCGAAGTGCATCCCTATCGCACCATCGACGACCGCCGCGCCGCCGACATCGCGTTCGACAAGGTGCGGCTGGGGCCGGAGGCGCTGCTCGGCGAACCGGGCCAGGCGTGGTCATCGCTGAGCCGGGCGCGCGATGAAGGAGCGGCGGCAATCTGCGCCGAGGCGGTCGGCTGTATGCGAAAAGTGTTGGCGGACACCGTCGAATATTCCAAGCAACGTCAGCAGTTCGGTCAGCCGATCGGCAGTTTCCAGGTGCTGCAACACCGCATGGTCGACATGCACATGGAACTCGAGCAATCCGTCGCCGCGGTATACCTGGCGATCCTCAAACTCGACGAAGACGAGGCGATCCGCGCCCGTGCGGTATCGGCGGCCAAGGCGACCATCGGCCGCGCTGCGCGGTTCATCGGCCAGCAGGCCGTGCAGCTGCACGGCGGCATGGGGATGACCGAAGAGCTGGCGATCGGCCACTACTTCAAGCGGCTCACCGCAATTCAGTACGAATTCGGCACCACCGACCAACACATCGCCCGGTATGCGGAGCTGACGCAGGCGTAGTTCCGCCGGCGAGTCCGGTCAGCGCCTGCTCTCGTCAGCGAGCTGATCCGCGGACTGCTGCGCACCCGGGGCGTCGGGGTCGTCGCCCGCATGCTCCAGTTGCTCTTCCACTTCACGTTGTTCTTCGGTGGACTCCCTGGCGTCCTTCGGCACCGGTGCTGAGTGGTCGTCGGGGTGCTGATCCACGCGAAACCTCCTAGGTGCCGGCACATGCTTGCCGGCAGGATCGCCCGAAACCGACTCGGCGAAACCCGCAGGAAGTAGCGACGGGCGCCACATTTACGGTCGAACCATGAACTTCGACGAGTACCGCAGCTATGACGCCACCGGCCTGGCGAAGCTCGTCGCCGACAAACAGGTGACCGCTTCCGAGCTGTTGACCCTGGCCAGGGAGCGCGCCGCCGCGGTCAACCCGCGGATCAACGCGATCGTGCGGGATGTGCCGGCGCAACCCGTCGACGATGCCGGGGGCGCGTTCGCCGGCGTCCCGTTCCTGATCAAGGACATCGCGCAGGACTACGCCGGGTTGCCGACGTCCCAGGGATCCCGCGCCTGGATGTCGACGCCGGCGGCCGAACACGCAACCGTCGTCCAGCGCTGGATCGACGCGGGGTTGGTCATCTTCGGCAAGACCAACCTGCCGGAGTTCGGCGCGAAGGCGATCACCGAATCGCAGGCGTGGGGGCCGGCGCGAAACCCGTGGAACCTGCATCACACGCCGGGCGGTTCCTCGGGCGGGTCGGCCGCCGCGGTCGCAGCGGGCATCGTGCCCTGCGCAGGCGCCAACGACGGCGGCGGGTCGACGCGAATCCCGGCCGCCTGCTGTGGCTTGGTGGGCCTGAAACCGGGCCGCGGGTTGACGCCGATGGGCCCGGCGACGGGTGAGGCCCAGCACGGCGCCGCCGTGCAAGGCGTCGTGTCCCGGACGGTGCGCGACACCGCGGCCATGCTGGACGTCATCTGCGGGGGCGAATCGTCGGGTCCGTATCTGCCCGCGGTACCCGATTCGCCGTACTTGTCTGCCGTGGGACAGGACCCCGGCGCACTACGGATCGGGGTGCGGGTGCCGTCGGCGATCAATCCCGAACCGCACCGGGAAGCCTTCGCGGCGGTGGAGGCCACCGTGCGTAGCCTCACCGACCTCGGACACCATGTCGACGAACTGTCCGCAGCGCCGTACGACGACGCCGCCCTGGCCCGCGACTTCCTGCTGGCCTGGTTCGTCCACCTGGCCTGGGACGTCGACCAGGCCAAGCGCCACACCGGTGCCGGCGATGCCTCGTTCGAGCGCGACACCCTGATCATGGCCGCGCTCGGCCGGGCCACCAAAAGCGTCGATTACGTCGACGCGATCGAACGCCGCCACCAGCACACCCGCCGGCTGAGCACCTACTTCGAGTCGTACGACCTGTTGCTGACGCCCACGCTGGCGACCCCACCCCCGACGATCGGGGAGTTCGACCTGCCCGTCGCGTTGCAGCACGCCGCCGACGGCCTGATCAAGACCCGTGTCGCACGTCTGCTTCGATACACCAACATCGTCGACGACATGGTGGACAAGAATCTCGGCTGGGTCCCCTACACCCAGCTGGCGAATCTCACTGGCCGACCGGCTATTTCGCTGCCGCTGCACTGGACTTCCGGCGGCCTGCCGCTGGGGGTGCAGTTCGTGGCGCCGCTGGGCGGGGAGTCGCTGCTGATCAGGCTGGCCGCCCAGCTGGAGCAGGCGAACCCGTGGTGTGATCGCATCGCCCCGCTGTAAGGACACCTTTTTGTGGCCGACGCGATACTCGCCGCGGGGTTTCAGGCTCGCGACCGAGCGGGTATGTCCCCCTTATGAACTCATTGGTAGCGGCGGATCCCCGCCAGGTCATTGAAATGAGTTCTGCCGGTGCCGCCGATGCGACCACCGCAGGCAGGCTGCGCCGCGATTTGCAGAGATGGTTGCAGGACCTGGTTGACGAACCGGCAGAAGTCGACGACATCGTGCTGAGCGTGAACGAAGCCCTGGCCAACTGCGTCGAGCACGCCTACCGCGCCCATGATGCGGTGGGTCCGATGAAACTGCAGGTCAGTTACGACCGAGCCGCACGCTCCCTGCGCATTTGCGTCAGCGACCACGGCACGTGGCGCAAGCCCACGCTGCGGCCACGCAACGACGCTCGGGCGTCGCGCGGCATCATCTTGATGCACGCCCTGACCGAGCAGTGCACCATCAAGATTCGTCCCGAAGGCACCACGGTGTGCCTGGATTACCTCGCCCGTCCGCACCACGACGCGTAGTCCCTACCGCCGCAGCGTCCGATTCGTACTCACCCGATCGCCGCGGGAATCGCGGTAATCTTTTCGGCGGCGTCAGTTGGGGGCCGCGGATCAACTTCGATTTCGGTGGAAGCGATTAAGGGTTCAACGGGGACTGCGACGTCCAGCAGATGGCGTCGCGGCGATCAGTTCGACTGGTTATCCGGCTACTTGGCGGTGCGCGGACTCAGTGGTGCGACCCGCGCCCTGATGGCGTTCATCGCGTCGTCGATGGTGCTGTGCCTGTTCGCCCTGTTATGGGGCCCGGACGGTCCGCGCGGAGCCGGGCCGGTCGCCATGACCTGGATCGCGGTGATCGGTGGGGTGGCCGGGGCACTGTTGTGGATCTGGCGTTGGCCGACCCGGATCCTGTCGATCGCGTTTGCGGTGACCTGCAATACCGCGGTCGCGCTGGCATGCCTCGCCCACCCCAATCCGCTGCCGGCGCTGATCGGCTGCATTGCCTTCGCCACGTTCGGTGCCTACATCGCGTTCTTCCACACCACGGCGTTCGTGTTGTACAACTTCGTGGTCGCGGCGGGGGTGGGGGTATACGAAGCGGCGCGGCTGGCCGGGTCGGGGCATCCTTCTCTGGCCGGGGTCGATCTGTGGCTGGTGCTGGAGGTCAATATCGCGTTGCCGCTGGCCATCGGCATCCTGGTGCGCGCTCTGGCGGGTGACTTGCTGCGCGCCGACCGTGACCCGCTGACCGGCCTGCTCAACCGCCGTGCGTTCCAGCACAACGCCCTGGGCATGATGTTGGCCCGTCGGGGCATCGATGAACATCTGGTGGTGCTGCTGATCGACCTCGATAACTTCAAGAGCCTCAACGACCGGCGCGGTCACGCCGCCGGTGACAATGCGCTGGTCCAGGTTGCCCAGGTGTTGCTGGCCGCCGCCGAAGACCAGGCGGTGGTGGCGCGCAGCGGCGGCGAGGAATTCCTGGTCGCCGGAACTGCGGCCCAGTGCAACGCCGAGACGCTGGCCGCCCAGCTGTGCAAGGCCATCGGTGGATCGACGGCCGGGGTCACCGCCAGCATCGGCACGGCGTGTGCCCTGTTGGACCACACCGCTCCGGGCGACCACCAAGCGCTGCTCGAGCGGCTGATCTCTGCCTCGGACGCCGCGATGTATCAGGCCAAGCGCCTCGGCGGCAACCGGTGTCATCATCATCAGCTGTGTTGATCGGCCCAGCCGCAGGATGTGCGACGATCGACGGCATGGCTGACACCGTCGTCGAAATGATGAACGCCGGAATGGAATCGACCATCCCGATCGCCGCCCGGATGGGGGTGCGCGTGCTGGAGGCCCGGCGCGGCTTTGCCGCGGCCGCGGTGCCGGCCGAGGGCAACGGAAACCATTTCGGTGTCGTCTACGCCGGTGTCCAGTTCACTGTCGCCGAAATCCTGGGCGGCATCATCGCGTTGGCGACGTTCGATGCCGGCAGGTTCTACCCGCTGGTGAAAAACGTCGACATCGCTTTCGTCGGTCGGGCTACCAGCGAGCTCCGCGCCGAGGCAACCATGGACGATGAGACCATCGCGCGGGTGGAAGCCGAGGCTGCCGCGCAGGGCAAGGCCGACTACACGCTGGAAGCGGTCGTCACCGACGCCGCCGGCACGGTGGTTGCCACCACCCGCGGGTTGTATCAGTTGCGCGCACACCGCTGATCGGTGACAGTGCGCAAGTTGGGCGAGGTCCTGCAGATCGGCGGACTGGAGCCGACCTTCCAGGACGAGTTGGATTGCCGTTACCAGCTGTCCAGGTTGCCGGCGGGACCGCACCGCGCCACATACCTGGCCGAGCACGGCCCCGAGTTCCGCGTCGTGGTGACCTCCGGGCCCCCGGGCGTGGACGCAGACACCATGGCGGCGTTGCCTCGCCTGCAGGCCATCGTGAACAACGGCGCAGGGGTGGACTCCATCGATCTGGACGCGGCGCAGCGGCTGGGTGTCGGCGTCAGCAACACCCCTGATGTGCTGTCCGATACGGTCGCCGATACGGCGGTGGGACTGATTTTGATGTCACTGCGCCGGTTCGGCGCCGCCGACCGGTTCGTGCGGGCGGGCCGGTGGGCCGACGGACGTCAGTTCCCCTATGCCAGGGATGTCACCGGGCTGCAGGTCGGCATCCTGGGGCTGGGCCGCATCGGTGCGGCCATCGCGGCCCGGTTGCGCGGATTCGACTGCGTGATCGCCTATCACAACCGGCACCGGATCGAGGGGTCGCCGTATCGATATGCCGAGTCGCCGGTGGAACTGGCCCGGTCGGTCGATGTCCTGGTCGTTGCCACGACAGGTGGCCGCAATACGCGAAAGCTGGTGGACCGCAACGTCCTCGAGGCGCTCGGTCCCGAGGGGTACCTGGTCAACATCGCCCGGGGCAGCGTGGTCGACCAGGATGCGTTGGTGGAGCTGATCACCGTCGGCGGTGTGGCCGGAGCCGGGTTGGATGTTTTCACCGACGAGCCCACCGTGCCCGCCGCGTTGCTCGACCTGGACAACGTGGTGTTGTTTCCCCACATTGGCAGCGCCACGGCGCGCACCCGCACGGCCATGGCGCTGCTGGCGATCCGTAACCTCGAGAGCTTCCTGGACACCGGCGAACTGGTGACGCCGGTACTGACGCCGCAATTGAGACCGCCCGCCCGCGGCTGACGCGGTGCTTGCCCCGGCGGGTCACGGGGTATCCGCCCCTGCGTTCACCGATCACTGCTTGCCGCCGAAAGGGCCGACGATGTCGACGTTCGCCGGATGTCCGAAACGGATGACGTTCGGGCCCTGCGGGGGCGTGCGGCCGGACGGCCAGTGCGAGATGCGCGCCGGAGCCTGCGCGTTCGACGATGTGGTGCCCTGGGCTGGGCCCTCGCCCAGCGCAGTTGCTGCGCGCGTTCCGCTGGTGCTGACCGATTTCAGCGCTACACCGTTCGATCGCGACGACATCGCCGCCACGGCCGCGATCCTGGGACCCGCCTGTGACGCCGTCCTGGTCGGCGAGCACCAGAACAAACCGGATTTCCCCCCCACGTTGATGGGGGCGATGCTGCTCGACGCCGGCGTCGTGCCGCTGATCACCCTGTCCTGCCGGGATCGCAACCGCGTGGTTCTCGAGCAGGAACTCCGGGGGCTGCGCAGCGTCGGTGTCGACACCGTGCTCTGCGTAACCGGTGACGGACGCGGTTACGACGTGCGCCCGGACGTCACCCAGACCTTCGATCTCGACGGGCCGCGCCTGGTCGCCCTGGCCGCCTCGGTCGGAATGGTCGCGGCAGTGCCGGAAACGCCGACGGCCCCGCCGGTGGCCGCCCGGCCCCGACGGCTGGTCGAGAAGCAACGTGCCGGAGCCAGCCTGGCGGTGCTCAACCATGTGCCCGCCCCGGACATGATCGCCGAGTTCATGGCGGCGGCGCGGGCAGCGGGGTTGTCGATCCCGGTCATTGCCGCCGTCGCGGTGTTCACCGACAGTGTGTCGGCGGCCGTCCTGGAGGGGTTGCCCGGCCTCGAACTCGACCCGGTTGTGGCCAGACAGGTGCTGGACGCGCCGGACCCGGTGGCCGCGGGCATTTCCGCGGCGGTCGACGAAGCGCACGCGCTGCTGGCTATCGAGGGTGTCGAGGGCGTGAACGTGTCGGGGCTGGCGTCATCGTCCGGGGCCCGCGTCGGTGCGCAGATCAAGGCCGAAGTTGGACGGCGGATTCGGGAGGGTGTCCGGTGACCGAGGCGATGGAGGCCGAATTCGACACGATCGCGGAGTGGACGGCACAAGTGGCCCTCGACTTGGGACCGGACCACTACGTGCCGGCGGGATGTCGGGGTAGTGGCAGTCCGGCGGCCCTGGACTGGCTGATCGAGCAGATGGGGCTGACCTCGGGTACTCGGTTGCTGGACTCGGGAGCCGGCGTCGGAGGCCCCGCCGCCTATGCGGCACAAGCACGCTCGGTGCAGCCCGTTCTGGTCGAGCCGGAGGCGGGCGCGTGCCGCGCGGCGAAGCTGTTGTTCAGCCACCCGGTGCTGTGTGCCGCCGGCGACAAGTTGCCGATAGTGGACGCCAGTTTCGACGCCGCCTGGTCGCTGGGGGTGTTGTGCACCATGTCCGATCAGCTGGGGTTGCTCACCGAACTGCGTCGCATCGTCCGGCCACCCGGCCGCGTCGGGTTGCTCGTCTTCCTCGCTCACGACACGCTGCCGCCGGATTACCTTGCCGGCAACCATTTTCCGACTGTCGACGAGCTCGACGACCTGGTGCACCGGTCCGCGCTACGCGTGCAGCAACGGCTGGGGACCGCAGAGTTGCCGCCGATCCCGGAGACGTGGAACGAGCAGGTGGACATCGTCACCGACACGCTCGCCGAACGCTACGGCCACACCGAGGCCTGGGAACTGGCCGAACGCCAGAGTTCCAGAATTGGCCGGCTGCTCGGCGACGGGACCCTGACCGGCGAGTTGCTGGTGTTACGTCACGCCTGAGTGCGGCCCGCGCCGAACAGGGCCGTCGTTTCGGCGACCCGTCCGTCGTCACGCAACTGCTCCAAGGTCTGCGGCAGCGGTAGCCGCCAGTTCGGATACTCATCGACAGTGCCCGGCAGGTTGGGCTGGCGGGTCTCGCCCAGGACGTCGTAGGGCGAGATCAACTTCAACCGGCTCGGGGTCGAGGCCAGGAAGCGGTGCATCGCCACGATGATCGCGTTCTCGTCCGGCTCGGTCGCGTCGTCGAGCAGCCCTTCGGAACGCAGCAGCGCCAACCATTCGGCGCGTTCCTTCGCGGCGTTGGCCTGCTCGGCGGGGACGTCGTCGAGCAGACCCAGATCAGCGCGCGCCCGCACATGCTCGGCGCTGAGGAAACCGGCCGCTGTCGGCAGGTCGTGCGTGGAGATGGTGGCGGCCGCCCGCGTCGGCCAGCGCGCCGCCGGCAGCAACGGCTCGTCCGGCGCGGACTGGTCACGGGTGAACCAGGACACCGCACAGCCCAACATCCCGTTGGCGGCCAGCGCTTCGGTGACCTCGGGTTCGACGGTGCCCAGGTCCTCGCCCACCACGGTGGCCCCGGCGCGGTGCGCTTCCAGAGCCAGCACGGCCAGCATCACGTCGGCGTCGTAATGCACGTAGGTGCCGCGGTCGGGGCTGTCGCCGGGCGGGATCCACCACAGTCGCCACAGCCCGGCCACGTGGTCGATCCGCAGCCCGTCAGCATGGGCGAGCACAGCGCGCACCATCTCCCGCATCGGTTGGTAACCGGTAGCGGCCAGCCGGTCGGGTCGCCACGGGGGCAACCCCCAGTCCTGGCCGCGGGGGGTGAAATTGTCCGGTGGCGCGCCGACGCTCACCCCGGTGGCCAGGACATTGGCCAGCGCCCACGCATCGGCGCCTTCGGGGTCGACGCCCACCGCGAGGTCGTGCAGCACACCCAGCGCCATGCCCGCCTCGCGGGCCGACTGCCGCACCGCGGTCAGTTGCTCCGCACATCGCTGCTGCACCCAGGTGTGAAAGGCGACCCGCGGCGCCAGCTCCCGGCGCGTCGCGCTGACCGCCTGGCTTCGAAC
Source organism: Mycobacterium sp. NGS24 (assembly GCF_059813065.1). Taxonomy (NCBI): domain Bacteria; kingdom Bacillati; phylum Actinomycetota; class Actinomycetes; order Mycobacteriales; family Mycobacteriaceae; genus Mycobacterium; species Mycobacterium sp. NGS24. Next base: position 113,419 of record NZ_JCALDW010000007.1, on the reverse strand, counting down.
GTCCCGCAGCGGCGCGGGCCACCGGCTCCACCGGCCGCCGTGCCGTTCGGCCAACGCACAGTAGGTGGCCCAGTCGATCAGGCCCGGCGGTGTGTCCTGGCGCGGAGCCGGCCGTCCTTCGGAACGCCACAACAACTCCAGCGCAGCCCGTTTGGCCGCCCACACCAGATCGTGGTCGATCCGCGGGATGCTCGCCGACACCCGCAGCGCGTCCACCTCCGCACGGGTGTCCGGGTCAGCGCGTCGGTACGCGCCGAGATCCTCGATGCACAGCGCCAGCGGGTTGGCGAACCGGCGGCTCGACGGGGTGTACGGGGAGGGCTGCACCGGGTGTGTCGGGCCCGGCGCGTGCAGCGGGTTGAGCAGCACGGCGCCGGCACCGTGTTCGGTGGCGGTCCACCGGAGGAACTCCCGCAGGTCCGCGAGATCTCCGATGCCCCACGAGCGAGCCGAGCGCAGCCCGTAGAGCTGCAGCATCCATCCCCAGGTGGCCGGGGCCGCGGGCACCTCGGGAGGTGCTGCCACCAGGGTCACCTGCTGGCCGTCCCGGGTGCGCAGCCGATACCAGCCCGGCTGCAGCTCGGCGGGCAGTTCGTCGCGCACCGCGGTCTGCGCACCGTCTTCGGCTTCCAGCAATACCGCGCCGGGCAGCGGATGCGACCGGCCGGTGAGACGCACCGCGATGGTGGGCGCCGGCGCGCCCCGCTCGTCGAGTGCGGCGAGCCTGGCCAATTCGCGCCGCCGGTCGGCTGCGGTTCCGGCCTCGATGTCCAGCAGCCCCAACACCCGGATGACGACGTCGGCGTCGACGTCGACGGGTTCGCGGCGCTCGTTGCGGTAACTGGTGGCCACGCCGTGCGCGTCCGCCACGCGGCGCAGGTCGTCGGGAACAGGCTCGGGACGTCCACTCATGCGTCGTGGCCGGCGCTCGCCCGCGCGGATGCGTTCACGGCGCTGGTATACCCGGGCGCCGTCTTCTCACACCGACGGGGGCCGAACTGTATTGCGCGCGAGGCAGATCCGGCGGTTACTGCTCGTCGGAGAAATCGGCGGTGAGCCAGCGGTCAGGCCGGATGGTGAACAGCACGGTCTCTTCACCTTCCAGGGAACGAGCGAAGGCACGCCCACCTTCCTCGCCCAGGTAGCGGACAGCGATCTCCAGCTGCGCCGCTGCCGGGGCGGGCGAGGTGGTGTCCACGACGGTGCCTTCCACCACCACGTACTGGTACGGCGGCTCCTCGCGCTGCACCACCAGCGTCACCGCACCGGTTCGCTCGATCAATCTGGCTTTGCGAGTCGTGGGGCCGGTGGTGATCCGGATGTCTCCTCCGGGGGTGTAGTCATACCAGATCGGGGCGCTGGCGGGCGGGCGGCCGTCGGCGGCGTCGACGGACAGCACAGCGACATGCTTGTCGGCGAGGAATTGCTGACGCTCGGTCTCGGAGAACTTCTTCATGCGGGTTCAAACGCGGCCTCCCGCCCGGCCTATTCCGGCGCTCGGCGTGCTGGCCGCGCTGCTCAAAGGCGTCCGAGCAGCTCGGCTTTCTTCGCCGCGAACTCCTCGTCGGACAGGATCCCGCGCTGATGCAGCCCGGCCAGCGACTCGATGGCGGCGACAATGCTCGCGGAATCGTCGGAACCCCCGGGCGCGGCGTGCGCCGGTGATGGTGGCGCCGCCGGGGGTTGGGACTGCGGGGCGGGGGCAGCGGCGGGGGTTTCTGCCACCTGCTGCGCACCGAGCTCACGCAGACTCGACACGTCGAAGGTGCCGAACTGGCTGGTGAAGTTCACCGAACCGTATCCACCGCCCTGCTGTTGTTGCACCCCGTTGATCTGGTGCTCACCGGTGTCGAAAACCTTTGTCACACCGTTGATCTGCATCGCCAGCCGGCGGGTGTTGGGAAAGACGGCGTAGCGCGCGTCGTTCTGCCCGCCGGTCGAACTCGGTACCCCCAGGTCCGCGGGCCACCAATTGGACGAGGTGAAGCCGGTCTGGAACCCGGCGCCCTGGGATTGCGACTGGGATTGCGAACCCGACCCGCGGAACACGGTGGTCGTGGTGATCAGCTGGGACAATTCGTTGCACAGCGCGTCGACCCGGGCTTTGAGCGCGTCGTCGAACATGTTGCCCACCATCGTCATCCCACCCCGCATCCATTGGCCGGAGCCGCCGAGTTCGGGGATGGAGAACTGGGCCATCGTGCCACCCCCGGTGTGGATGGCGAACAGCATGGCCAGCACCGCTTCGCGGGAAAGGCCGTGACGCTGGGCGATCTCGGTGATCGCGTGCTCCGCTTCGGGGGTCACCGCTGCCTGCATGTTTTCGCGTCTTTCGTCGTCGGTACGGAATTGAGCGTCGGGACACACGCGTGTCGCGATATCTGGTTACCCAACTGGCGTCGGGATGATGTTTCAGACCGCCGACTTCTCCAACACATGGACGCCGCACGCGGAGCCCAGGCCGATCACGTGGGCGAGCCCCACCTTGGCGTTGTCGATCTGACGGTCGCCGGCCTCGCCGCGCAGGTGGTGGCAGACCTCCCAGATGTTGGCGATGCCGGTCGCGGCGATGGGGTGGCCCTTGGACTGCAGTCCGCCCGACACATTGACCGGCGTCGCGCCGTCACGCCAGGTGGCGCCGCTGTTGAAGAAGTCGGCGGCGCCGCCCTCTTCGCACAACATCAGATTGTCGTAGTGCACCAGCTCGGCGGTGGCGAAGCAGTCGTGCAACTCGACCAGGTCCAGATCGGCCGGGCCGATGCCCGCCTCGTCGTAGGCGGTGGCCGCGGCGTTGCGGGTCAGCGTGTTGACGTTCGGGAGCACCTGGCACCCCTCTTCGAACGGGTCGGTGGTCAGCACCGATGCCGACACCTTCACCGCCCGGCGGCGCTGTTCCAGGGACAGTGTTTTCAGTGTCGTGCCGTTGCACACGATGGCGGCCGCGGCGCCGTCGCAGTTTGCCGAGCACATCGCCCGCGTATTCGGATAGGCGATCATCACGTCGTTCATGATCTGCTCGAGGGTGAACCGTTTCTGGTAGGCGGCCAGTGGGTTCAGCGTCGAGTGCGCGTGGTTCTTCTCGCTGATCTTGGCGAACAATTCAAAGCTGGTGCCGCCGTACTTGTGGCCGTATTCGGTGCCGATCTGGGCGAAGACACCGGGCATAGCCTCGGTGCCGATCCGTCCGTCGACCGGCGCGACCGCACCGTAACGCCCCTTGGGCGCCCACACGTCGGCGTCGGACTTCTTCGTGCCGCCCCCGCCGAGCAGCCCCGCGCCGGACAGTTTCTCCACGCCGACGGCCATGCCGTAGGTGACCTCGCCGGCTTTGACAGCCATGATCGCGGTGCGCAGCGCGGTGGCGCCGGTCGCGCACGCATTGGCCACGTTGTACACCGGGATGCCGGTCTGGCCGATCTGTTTCTGCAACTGCTGACCGATCCCGGCGTTGGCCGCCATCAGGTTGCCCGCGGCGATGACACCGATGTCGGCCATGGTCAGCCCGGCGTCGGCGAGCGCTCCGGTGGCCGCTTCGGCGGCCAGGTCGACGGTGTCCAGATCCGGGTGCTTGCCGAACTTGGTCATCGTGATCCCGAGGATCCAGATGTCGTCGCTGGCGGCCATCGTCGCTGCTCCTTCTTCGGTGATCAGGTCAGGCGGCCGGCTCGAACCCGAAGCCGATCGCCTCGGTGCCTTCCGAGTCGGTACCCAGCGGGTAGGTGGTCAGCCGCACCTTCATCCCGTCGCGCACGTGCTCGGGATCAGGTTCGACATTGATGAGATTGGCCCGGACCTGAGTGCCGTCGCAGTCGACGACCGCGGCGACGAACGGGGTGGGTATCCCGGGTGCGGCGAACGTGACGATGGTGAAGGTGCGCACGGTGCCTTCGGTCGCCACCGGGACGGTGGTGAAGTCCGTCCGGAAACAACCCGCGCACGCGTTGCGCCGGTCGAAGAAGCGGGCGCCGCAGTTGGCGCATTCCCGCGCGACGAGGTGGGGTTCGCCGTCGTCGAGCACCAGATAGTCGACGATGGGGATCTGTCCAGCCTTCGAATCGGCCATGCAACCTCCGTCGTGTCCCTGGCAAAGCCTGCATGCAGCCTACGGATCTCCGGTGCCGGGAACGACAACCGGTCCCGACGGCGGTGGTAGGAAAATCCATACCCGTTGGGGTGCAATCGAAATGCGTGTCGGGCACACCAGATTGGACAAATCAGACAGATCGTCTAGTCGTGATGTAGGATTTGGTGCGCATCGCGTGGTAGATATCGACGCGTATCGAGGCGCGAGGGGCTGAGTCTGGTGAACGAGCTGGGCCTGGACGACGTGGTGGCGCGCGCCGGAGTCTTCCACGGTGTCGCCCGCGGATTGCTTGCCGAAGTCACCAAATCGCTGCGGTGGGTGACGTTCGCGCGCAGGCAGACGATCTTCGTCGAGGGACAGGCAGGTGACTGCCTGTACATCATCGCCGAAGGCAAGGTGAAGATCGGCTGTAGGGGCCGCGACGGCCGCGAGACGCTGATCACCCTGCTGGGCCCGTCCGACATGCTTGGCGAACTCTCGGTTTTCGATCCGGCGCCGCGCTCATCCACCGCGGTGGCCCTCACCCGGGTCCGGGCAGCGGTCATGGACGGCGACATCCTGCGGGCCTGGGTCGACGAGCGCCCGGAGGTCGCCGACCAACTGCTGCGGTTGTTGGCGCGCCGGATTCGTCGTACCAACGACATCGTCTCGGAACTGGTCTTCAACGACGTCCCCGGCCGGGTCGCCCAGCAGTTGGTCTTGCTGACAAAGCGATTCGGTGTCCGCGCGGGTACGGCGTGGCGGGTCGATCACGGCCTGTCCCAGGAGGAGATCGCCCAGCTCGCCGGGACGTCCCGCGAGACGGCCAACAAGGTCCTATTGGAATTCGCCGATTACGGGTGGGTCTCCATCGAGAGCAAGAGCCTGCTGATCCATGATTTCGAGCAGCTGGCGGGTCGGGCGACCCGGTCGGTGACACCGATGCGCTGGGCCTGATCGTGCACCATGGGTGTCATGGCGACCGTGCTGTGGGATCAACACACATGTCTGCCCCTGCTACTCACCGCCGACATTGAGCCGCTGACCCGCTATCGGCGGGAGAGCGGGGCCCTTTTGTCGGTCAATGTGGGCTATTCACCGCAGTCCTTCGCCGACACCATGGCGCTGCTGAAGCACTTTCGAGCCGCGGTCCGGGACCACCCGGAGCTGCAATTGGCCACGGGCACTGACGATGTCGCCGCGATCACCGGGTCCGGCCAGATTGCCGTGGTGTTCGACCTGGAAGACTCCGCGCCGTTGGACGACGACTTGAGCAACCTGGCCACCCTCGCCGAACTGGGGCTCCGCACGCTGTTGCCGACCTACAACCACGCCAACCGGGCAGGCAGCGGATGTCTGGACGCCGACGACACCGGCCTGACCCGGTGGGGCGCCGACATCGTCGCCGAAATGAACCGCGTCGGCATCGTGGCCGACGGATCACACTGCAGCAGCCGTACCGGTCTGGACATGTGCGAGGTTTCCACCCGGCCGGTGGTGTACAGCCATTCGTGCCTGCGCGCGGTGTGGGACCATCCCCGCAACATCACCGATGAACAGGCCCGTGCCTGCGCCGTCACCGGAGGTGTCGTCGGCATCACCGGCGTGGGAATTTTCCTGGGGCCCAACACTCCAACGCTGGAAGCCATGACCCGCCATCTCGAATACGCCGTCGATCTGATCGGCGTCGATCACGTCGGTGTCAGCAGCGACTTCTCGTTCGACCACGACGACTTCGTCGACGAAATACGGCGCAATCCAGCCCTTTTCGACGACAGCTACACCCGCTGGGGACCGATCCAGTGGATGCCGCCGGAAACCCTGCTCACCCTCGGTCAGCATCTGAGCGATCGCGGCTGGCCCGACGCCGACATCGCTGCCGTGCTGGGCGGCAACTTCTACCGGGTCGCCGAACAGACCTGGACCGGGGAGTGAACGTGCCGAGTGGTTTCGACGTTCGCGGGCGGGCACTGCGTGCCGGTGAACTCGCCCCGTGGCTGGCTGAGCACAGCCTGGGCAATCGGTTCGGCCTGGCCGTCGTCGGCGCAAACGGTGCTGCCGGCCCCGCGACCGCCCTGGCGGTGGTGGCGGCCGACGGCGACGGCCGGCATATCGACATTGCCGCGCTGAACCCGGACGACGAGGCGGCGCTGGCGTCGTGGCTGGCCGACCCGGGCCCACCCAAGGCGGTGCACGACATGAAGTCGACGTTGCATGCGCTGGCCGGTTGCGGCTGGACACTGCGCGGGGTGACCTCGGATACATTGTTGGCGGCTCATCTAGCGCGTCCCGAGCAGCGGCGGTTGGATCTCAACGACTTGCTGGTGTGCCATATGCGGTGCGCACTGCCGGCGGAAGCTATTGACTGGCAATTACTTTCAGCTGCCGAGGACCAGTCCGCGATCCAGGCGCTGATGCTGCGGACCTGCGCGGTCCTCGACCTCGCCGACGTGCTGGACGAGGAACTGGCCCGTATCGACGCGTCGTCACTACTGGGCCGGGTGGAGCTACCGGTGGCCCGGGTGCTGGCACGGCTGGAGTCGACGGGCATCGCGCTGGACCACGCCCTGCTCGCCGGTACCGACCTGCTGAAATCGCATGCGCCGGACGGACGCACCCACGCCACCCTGCAGCAGACCGGCACCGTCACCGGCCGGCTGTCGTCGTCGAAACCGAATCTGCACGACGATGCGATCGGTGCGCAGTTGCGCGCTGCGGTGGTGGCGGCTGACGGCTACCAGGTGATGACCGCGAGCTACAGTCAGCTCGAGACGCGGCTGTCGGCGTACCTCAGCGGCGGAGGTGGCGAACGCGAACTCGTCGCAGACGCCCGGCGCGTGGGATATGCGTCCACCCTGCTGGGACGCCGGCGCTACCTGCCCGACCTGGACAGCGGAAACAACCGGCTGCGCCGCGCGGCGGAGCGGGACGCGGTCGCCATGGCTGTGGAGGGCAGCGCGGCCGAGATCCTCAAGCTGGCGATGATCGGCATTGACCAGGTGCTCACTGCTGCCCGGCTGACGTCGCGAATGGTGTTGCAGATCGGCGACGATCTGCTCTTCGAGGTGGCCGACGGCGAACGCGACACGCTGGCCGGATACGTCCGTGAACAGATGCTGGGCGCCTACGAGTTGCCGGAGCCGCTGGACGTGCACGTGCACATCCGGTGAACGGCCCCGAACGGGCTAGGAGCGCGGCAGCGCGCTACCTTTGCGCCACTCCTCCCAGCTGAGCGTCCAATCGCCGTTCTGCTCGATCTTCAGCGCCGCACCGCCGGTGTTGTGCACCTCGACGACGTCACCCGGCACGGAGAAGTCGTAAAACCATTTGGCGTTCTCGCCGTTGAGATTCAAGCAGCCGTGCGAGGTATCGGTATGGCCCTGGGCCCATACCGTCGAATCGAGCTGATGCAGATAAATGCCGTCGATGCTGATTCGGGTGGCGTAGTTGATGATCTCGCGGTAACCGAGCCGGGAATTCTTCGGCAACCCGAAGGTCGACGAATCCATCACCACCGGGTTTCCCCGGTCGAGCACGGTGTAGACACCCGGCGGTGTCCAGAAGGTCAAGGTCCGTCCGCCGACGGTCTCGGTGCCGCCCATACCCATGGAGGTGGGCATGGTCCGGACCAGTTTCCCGTTGTCGAAGACGCTGATGAGCTTGGTCGCGTCGTCGGCGATGGAGACGTGCGCATCGCCGATGCGAAAGGACACTCGGCTGTCCTCTTGCCCGAACATGCCGCCGCCCAGCGCAATACCGTAAATCCTGGCTTCGGCGGTCACGGTGGTGCCCGGCGCGTAGTAATGCTCCGGGCGCCAGTGCGCGTTGTGGGCGTCGACCCAATACCAGGATCCCGGCACGGCGGGATCGGTGGTGACAACCAGTTGGCGTTCGGCGGCGGCCCGATCGGTGATCTGCTCGTCGAAGTGCGCGACGACCACCGTTCCGACTCCATAGGTGCCGCCTTCGCGCAACGCCGCCTCCGACGTCATGGTGAACGACACCTTGGTCTGGTTGGACGGGCGCACCGTGGCGAACGACGAAACCTGCTTACTCTCAACCCCATTGGTTCCGCGGCTGGTGACGTCGAGGGTGTAGGTGTGGGCGTAGCCCAGCGGACCGGTCGGTTTCCACACCGTGCTGTCCGGTGTCAGGACGCCGTCGATCGGTTTGCCGGCGTCGTTGACCATACGCACCTCGACCAGGGTCCCGGTGTCAGCTTTGACCTGCACCGGGGCCGTCGGCTGGACATCACGTGCGTCCGGACTCGGCGTGACTGTCACCCGCGCCGGACCGGTCGCAGTGGATGCGCCGCCGGGCGAGTGGCACGCCGCGGCGCCGAGCAGCCCGAGGACGACGAGCACGGCCAGCACGATGTGGCGCCGTCGGTGGGCGAGATTGTTGGCTTTCATCACCGAACTACGTAGCCGCCGACGGTGGCTTCAAACCGTTGGATAGCTCACCCCACCGCGAGAGACTATGACGTCATGGCCGACGACGAGCTCGATGCCCTGTACTGGATTCCGCCGGATCAGTTCACTGCCGAGCGGAGGAAGCTATCCGCGGCGGCCAAACAACGCGGCGATACCGATGCGGCCAAACGGATTTCAGCGGCCCGCAAACCCACCACAGCGGCGTGGATCGTCAATCGATTGGTGCTCGGGCGTCGTCAGGCACGGGCCAGCCTGGCCGAGCTGGGTGAGAGTCTGCGCACTGCGCACGCCGCGCTGGACGGCGTGCAGATCCGGGAGCTTTCGGCCCGCCAACACCACCTGGTCACCGAACTCACCGACGCCGCATTCGATGCCGCCGAGGTGAGAAACCCGTCGGCGGCGGTGCGCGACGACGTTGCGGGCACCCTGCAAGCTGCGATCGCCGACCCCGACGTGCGGGCGCGGCTCGGGCGCCTGGTCAAGGCGGAACGTTGGTCGGGCTTCGGCGACTTCGGCGACAGCGCGGCGGTGTCAGCGGCCACCCAACGGACCGCGCCGGCGGACAAACCGTCCCGGCCGGCCAAGACGTCGCAGCGCGACCAAAAAGTCGAGGCCGCCCGGCGCGAAAAGTTGACGGCAGCGGTAGCCGCCGCGGAACGGACGGCCGCGCAGGCCGACAGCGTGCTTTCCGCCCGGCGTGCCGAACGAGACGCCGCCCGGACCCGTCGGGACCAGGCCGCCGCAGACCTCAGCAAGGCCGAGCGTGCCCTGGCCAGCGCCGGAAGCAGGTACGAAAAGGCGCGCCGGGACGGCCGTGACGCCGCGAACGCGCTGCAGGAAGCCAGGGCCCAGCTGAGGCAGCAGAAGTAAGTGCTGGCGCCGCGGGTTTCCCGGGCGCAGCTTCGGGTAAAACTCCCAGGCTGTTGATCGAAGGAACAACCGTGTGGCACGGCTCGCTGATGCATGGACCGATCCCAGCGGCGGTGCAGGTGGTGACCGTCGCTGCGCTGCTCTATGCCGTCGGGCGCCGGTGGCGCACGCGCTGGTTCGCCCTGACGGTGCTGGTGGGCGTCAGCACCGGGGTGGCGGTGCACTGGTACTACGGCACGCTCGGGCTGGCCAGCGAGCCGGCGCCGTGGCAGCTGTGGTTGTGGGTGTCACTGGCCGGCCTGGCCATCGCCGTCGCTGTGGCCGGCTGGGCGAGCGCCGGGGGGTGGCGGCGCAACGCGTCGGTGTTCGCGGCGTCGTTCTGTCTGCTCAGCATCGGTCTGACGATCAACGGGTGGCTGGGTTACTACCCCACCGTGCATGCCGCATGGAGCCAATTGGCCAACCGGCCATTGCCGAATGAGCTCGATTTGGACACCGCGCGAGCGATGCGGCGCGATCATGTCACCCCACGACACGGTGCGGTGGTGGCGGTGACCACGAGCACGGGCAAGTCGGGTTTCGCTCACCGGCGCGAGTGGGTGTACCTGCCGCCGGCATGGTTCTCGGGCAGGCCCCTGCCCGCCATCATGATGATCGGCGGTGAGTTCAACACGCCGGCGGACTGGGTTCGCGTCGGCAGGGCCACCGCCGCGCTGGACAGTCTCGCGGCAGCACATGGCGGTCAGGCGCCCGTGGCCGTATTCGCCGACGCCACCGGCGGATTCACCGTCGACACCGAATGCGTCAACGGGTCACGCGGCAACTCCGCGGATCACCTGACCGCAGAGGTGGTCCCGGAGATCGGCGACTTGTTCGCCCTCGGTGCCGAGACCAGATGGGGCATCGTCGGATTCTCCTCGGGCGGCACCTGCGCGGTCGGACTCGCGGTGACACACCCGGAGATCTTCAGCGCTTTCGTCGACATCGGCGGCGACAGCGGTCCGAACGCCGGGACCCCTGCGCAGACTATCGACCGGCTTTTCGACGGCGACATCGACGCATACCGGCGGTTCGACCCGGCCACGGCAATGAACCGCCACGGTGGTTATGCCGACCTGTCCGGTCTCTTCGCGGTTCCCGGCTCAACCGATCACCGCAGAGGGGTGGGCCAGGACGCCGCCGAGCACCTGTGCAAAGTCGGTACGGAGCAGGGCATTTCGTGCCAGGTGGTCGCGCTGCCCGGCAGACATGACTGGCCGTCGGCCGCCACTGCCTTCGCGTTGACCCTGCCCTGGCTCGCCGAGCAGTTGGGCACCCCGGACCCGCGGGGGTGACGACCAGCTCACCTCGCGACGGCGTCGACCTCGACCGGCACACCGGTCAACCAGGACATGCCGGCCAGCGCCTCGAGGTCATCGGGGTGGCTCGATGTCAGTTGGTTCACGTTCGCACCGCCGGCCCGGTTGGCCAATTGCCATCTCCCGGTGCCTTTGTGGCCCCACCCGTGGGGCACGGCGATGGTGCCGCGGACCAGGTCGGTGGTCAGGGTCACCGCAATCCTGATCTGCCCGAACGGCGAACGGACCATCACGGTGTCGCCGGCGGCGATGTGGCGTTGCGCGGCGTCGTCGGCGTGCATCACCGCGTGGTGAGAGCGGTTGCCGCGCATCAGCAATGGCGAGTTGTGCAACCACGAATTCTCCGACCGCGGCTCACGCATACCGATCAACCGCAGCGGGTAGTCATCCGGACTGCGGCGCCGGGTCAGCGCACTGATCTCGGCGTAGATGTCATTGTGCTGCAGCCGGATTCGACCGTTGAGGTAGGCCACCACCTCGTTCAGCACGCCGGTGCGCAGATGTGGACTCAGCACTACACCGTGCGGGTGCTTCCCGGCCAACCGGGCGAAAGTCAGCCCGTGGCGCCGCATTCCGAACAGGTCGCCACCCTCGGACAATCGGATCATCAGGTCGACCAGAGGTCGCGGTTGCAGCCGTCTGCCCCTCGAGACCGACACGCGACGCAGACCCGTCAGGGCGACGAAGGCGGGCGTCCGAGCCGTGGTCCGCGCAATCAACTCGGTGATGATGTCCCATTCCGTGCGCGCCTGACCCACCGGCTCCACCACTGCTTCGGTGACCTGACGAAACGGGGTGGCCTGGAACGTCTGGAAGGTGACTGCGAAGTCATCGCGTTCGTACATCGTGGTGACGGGCAGCACGTAGTCGCAGTGGGCGGTCGTCTCGTTGACGTACAGGTCCAGCCCGACCATCAGGTCCAATTGGGAGACGGCCTGTTCCAGTTCGTCGCCGTTGGGGACCGAAAGCACCGGGTTGCCGGCCCCGACGAACAGCGCCTTGATCTGCCGATCGCCGACGGTGGTGATCTCCTTGGCCATCAGCGCCGCGGGTTCGGCACCGATGGCGGCGCCGAAGCCACCGATGCGGGTTCGGTTGCGCCGGTAGGTGCGCCGCAACGACCACCCCATCAACTTCAGTCCCCACTTCTGTCCGGGCATACCCAAGGTGCTGAAGACGCTGCCGCCTGGGCGGTCCAGGTTGCCCGCGATCAGATTGACCGCATCGATCAGATAGGTGGTCAGGGTGCCGTGTCTGCCCACACACGTGCCCAGCCGCCCGTACACCGCGGCGCGCGGGGTGTCAGATAAGGTTCTGGCCAGCGAGCGCACCACTGCCGGCTCGACCCCGGTGTGGCGTTCGGTGCGTTCGGGAGTGAAAGGCGCACACTGCTTTTCCAGCCAGCGCACTCCGTCGGCATGCGCGCCGACATCGTGGGCCAGGCCCTCGGCGAACAGCACCTGCAGCAGCGACAGCAACAGGTAGGCGTCGGCATCCGGCGTGATGCCCAGCCATTCGAACTGCGCGGCGGTTTCAGAGCGGCGCGGGTCGACCACGATCACACGACCACCGCGCTTGACGATGTCGTGCATGCGGTCCTTGATCCGCGGCGCCGTCAGGAAGCTGCCATGGGAGACAACCGGATTGGCGCCCATCATGACGAGCAGGTCGGTGCGCATCAGGTCCGGGATCGGCACCGACATCGGCGATCCGTACAGCAATTGACTGGCGATGAGCCGACTGCTTGTGTCCTGTGAAGACGACGTGAAGAAGTGGCTGTGCCGGCCGATGCCCTTGATGAACGACATCGCCCCGAACAGGTGGGAGTAACTGAACGCCGCCGGGTTGCCCAGGTACCAGCCGAACGCTCCCGAGCCGTGCTTGCGGTGGATCGCGGCAACCCGGACCGCGATGTCGTCGAGCGCCTCGTCCCACGAGACGGGCTCGAAGCCGTCAGCGGTGCGGCGCAAGGGTGTCTGAATGCGGTCGGGGTCGTTGACTACTTCGGTGAACGCGATGCCTTTCTGGCAGGCGAAACCGGCGGACAGCGGATGATCCTTGTCGGGACGCAGCGCGACCAGCTTGCCGTCCTCGACGGTGGCCACCATGCCGCACAACGGCTCACAGATGCGGCAGAAGGTGGGTGTGTGGACGACACGGCCAGCCATCCCAGGAATCGTACTGTATGCCTTACAGTATTTTGGCCGACCGCTACGGGTCGAGCGGGGCGGTAGCCCGCGCGGCGGTATTGATCCCGGTCAGCAGCTCACGTAGCTGATCGAGTTCGGAAAGCTGCACGCCGAGGCGTTCCACTACGGCCGGGGGTACCTGCAACGCCGCCCGGCGCAGGTCGCGACCCTTCGGGGTCAACTCGACATGGGTGGTTCGCTCGTCGGTGGTGCTGCGGGTGCGCGTGATCAGGCCCTGTGCAGCCAGACGTTTGAGCATCGGCGACAGGGTGGCGGAATCCATCTGCAGCAGCGTGGCAATATCTTTGACCGACAGCGGTTTTCGCTCTTTTTTGCTGGTGTCCCACAGCGCCAGCATGACCAGATACTGCGGATGGGTCAGGCCGAGCGGTTCCAGCAAGGGCCGATATACGGCCAGCACGGCGCGGTTGGTGACGGCCAGCGCGAAACACACCTGGCTCTCCAGGGACAGCGGATCGACCTCCGCGACAGTGGCCGGTTCGCGGGCCATCGCGCTGCCTCCTCGGCTCAGAACGGGCTGCTGTTCGCCTGCCACTCGGCCGATTGCGGGCGCGGCCCGTAGCGGCGTGCGTAGTCCTCGTGCAGGCGCGCGTTCTTTTCCCGGTTGAGCACGTCGACGAGATTGGGGTCCAGACCGTGCTGGGCCAACCGGTGCCGGCGCCACACCTTGTTCAGGGCAAACGCCATCACCAGGGTCCAGAGGTAGATCGGCAAGGTCATCTCGGTGTGCACGTACACCGACGCCGGCAACAGCCAGAATGGTGCCAGGACCAGCAGCGGCGGGATCGAGAGCCGGACCATGTGGCGGCGGATCGCGCCCGGGCCCGCGAGGTCATTGGCGACCCACTCCTGCATCGCGGCGGGCAGGCGTCGCCCGTACGAATAGGTGATGTACTGCCACAGGTTCGGGCGAGCGGAGGCCATGTTCGCTCCTGATCGGGATGCATTGATCGGGCACCGCGACCGATGCCGTCTGTGTCCATCGTACTGATTAGTTAGGGCACTAACTATGTTCGCTCGGTCACACCCTCAGTAGACGTCACGCAGGTACCGGTGGTCCTTGGGGAGTCGGTCGACGTACCCGTGTGCCGCGTCGGAGTCCGTCCCGCCGCCTATGGTCAAGCGGTGACTATCACCTACGACGACGCGCTGCGGGATCAGATTAGGGCTCGCCTGGCCGAGTGCGACCGGCGTGCGGTGACCGACCCCACCAAGAGGCACGCGGCGGTGGCGGTCGTTCTCGTCGACTCCGAAGTCGGCGAGGACAGGGTGGATCCGGCGCCGGTGGACGACTGGATCGCCGACCGGCCGATGCCGGGCGACCTGGACGGACATATGGTCGACGTGGCCGGCGGCGCGGCTTTTCTGTTGTGCCGCAGGACCTCTCGGCTGTCCTCCCATGCTGCGCAGTGGGCATTGCCGGGTGGCCGGCTGGATCCGGGTGAGACCGTGATCGACGCGGCGTTGCGGGAACTCGACGAGGAGGTCGGCGTCCGGTTGCCGCCGTCGGCGGTGCTGGGGATGTTGGACGACTACCCGACCCGGTCGGGGTACGTGATCACCCCGGTGGTGATCTGGGGCGGCGGCCGAGGCGATCTGCGTCCGGCCCCCGACGAGGTGGTGGCCGTCTACCGGGTGGGCTTGCACCAATTGCAACGCGACGATTCGCCCCGCTTCATCACCATCCCGGAAAGCCCGCGTCCGGTCGTCCAGATTCCGCTGGGCAACGATCTGATCCACGCTCCCACCGGCGCCGTGCTTTTGCAGCTTCGGTGGTGGTGTCTGGAAGGCCGGCACGATCCGGTGGATGAACTCGAGCAACCGTTGTTCGCCTGGAAATAGCTAATCGCCGCCGCCGCACCCGCCGCCGCACCCGCTCGACCCGCCGCCGCAGCCACCCCCGCCGTCCGTGCCGCCGTGGGATCCCAGTCCAGACGACCAGATGTCGCCGTCGCCGAAGTCGCCGCGGCCCCGGCCACGCCGGCTCTGAAGCCAGCCCGCGATGAACAACCCCATCACGCCCGTCATGATGCTCAGTTCAGTCACGGTCATGCACCCACGTTAATCCCAAGGACTGCGGACGTTCGCGGACGCCGTTTACAGTGATTTCGTGCTACGCCGACGGCTGGATCGACACGACCGCGCCCACCGTGCGGTGGCGGCACTGGAACTGCCCCCGGCCGTGTTCAAGACGTGTCCATGGCAACCGCGAACGCTCGTCGAGACCGGTCTGCGGCAGTGGCTTCGGTGTTGTGCGCCCGCGCTACGGGACAAGCAGGTGATCGGAATGCCGTCGCATGCGGTGGACGAGGCGTGGCACGGTCTGATCTTGTGCACCGCGCGGTATGCCGTCTTCTGCGACGCGGCATACGGTCGGTTCCTGCACCACCACCCGGACGGCGGTGCGCTGCCGGGTAACCGGGCCGCCAGCGAATCGGCCGACGAGCAGCTTCGCAGAACGGTGATCGCCTGGCAGTTGGTCGCTGAACCGGACGAACAGTGCGTGCTCTGGGATCTCGACGAGCAGGTCGGCGTCGAGCGACCCTGGGGTATCGATGCGGCCCGCGTCGCCGAGATCAGGACCGCGCTGGCGCGGTTGTCGTAACCCGGCGCAACGCCGCCGGCCCATTGCTGTAGAAACACGATGTGCACCGCAATTCCCCGGCCGGCGACCCGGCGGATCCGCTGCCGTATTTCGTCCGCGACGAAAACCATTATGTGCCAACGACTATGGCTCGGGGTGGCTGGGGGCCATCGCTCAGTGGCCACGTCGTCGGCGGCCTGCTGGGCTGGGCGGCCGAGCGCGCGAGCGGCGATCCGCAGTTCCAGCCCGCCCGCCTGACAGTCGACCTGCCCCGGCCGACGGCGCCGAAGCCGCTCGAGGTGCGCACCCGCATCCAGCAGGACCGGCGGCGGCTGCGACTTGTCGAGACCGCACTCGTCCAGGACGGCCATGTGGTCGCACACGCGAGCGCCCTGTTCGTGCGGCGGGGGGACCAGCCCGACGGACAGGTGTGGTCACCCCCGGTGCAGTTGCCGCCCCTGCCGGTCGATCAGGAAGGTGTCGAGTCGCTTTTCATCAGGACCTACGGGTGGGGCGGTGAACTGCAGAATCCCGATCCCGACTGGGCAGACCGGCAGGGGCCGAAGTACACCTGGTTGCAGGAGACCCGTCCGCTGATCGGCGGGGAGGAGCTGACGCCCTTCACCCGCGCCGCGATGGCCGGTGACATCACCGCGTCGATCGCGAACTGGGGCAGCAAGGGTTTGCAGTTCATCAACGTCGACTACACGCTCACGCTGAGCCGGCTGCCCGACGGTCCCCAGCTCGGCCTGGCCGCCATGACGCATTACAGCGACGACGGCGTGGCGACCGGATCGGCCGTCCTCGTCGATCACCGGGGGCCGATCGGCAACGGTGTCTCGGTTGCGGTGGCGCAGTCCGGCTTCCGCCCGACCAATCAACAACCGGGTCAATGATCCGGGGTGGCCGCGCGGTGCCCGCGTAGCACCAGGAACGCGGTGAGCAGCTGCCACAGCAGGATCGTGTACACGCTGCCGCGCTCCCATATCCCCTTCGGGCCCAGGTCGACGCCGAACGTCCCGGCAGCAAACCCGCCGAAGCTTACAAATCCCACTGCCGCAATTGCTTTGGCGGTCTGGCGGTACCACGCGGACGAGCTGACCACCGCCCGACCGACCAGCACGGCGGCATTGCCGCCCAGGATGGCCAGCACGGCGCCGACGACGTGCAGCCCACCCCGGTGCACGGTGCCGACCAGGCAGTTGCCGAGTGCGTTCGCGACGGCCAGGCCGAGGAACAGCCGGTGCCTACCGCTGCGCGCAGATCCGGTGATGAGTAGGGCGCCGAACAGGAAGGAAGTGCCCTGCATGCAGAAGGCCAGCTGCATCAGCCGCGTTCGCGGGCCGGTCAGTCCGAGGTCGCTGATGTAGTTGTTCGCATAGCTGTAATCGCGGAAGGCTGCCGCCGCGACCGCTTCGAGGAGCAGGTACCCAACCGGGCCCACGATCCAGAGGACGGCTCCACACCTCGCGATCAAACCCGGGCTACCGATTCGCGGGACGTGTCACGCCGCAACCGGCAGGTGAATATTCCTGGCGCCGACCACATTTCGCAGCCCAGAACAGTTCACACAGCCGATGCAACCGACGCAATCGGTGCATCGGACACACGCGATGCAACCGACGCACCGGGCGCAGGCGATACATGCCAGGCATGCCACGCATTCCCGAACGCCGATACAGATCACCGTGAGCAGGCTGGTGATCACCCCGACTCCGCCGGCCGTTCCGGCCGATCCGGCGACCGCGATGCCGCCCGCCGTCGCGACCGACCCGGCGACTGCGACGCTGGCCGCCGCCGTCGTCGATCCGGCAACGGCGACGCTGCCTGCGATCGCGGTCGATCCGGCAACTGCGATGCTGCCACGGACCGCGATCGAACCAGCGGTCGATTCACTGTCGGCGGCAAGCACCGAATCCAACGCAGTCGCCATGGGTGACATCATGTCAGCCGCGCCACCGAAGCTGAAGCTGCGAGCCGCTCACGCACGCCGTGTCGGCCCGGCGTCAGCGGATGGCCAGTCCGGTCAGGGCGCGCGAGATCACCAGCCGTTGGATCTCGCTGGTGCCCTCGAAGATGGTGAAGATCTTGGCGTCTCGGTGCATCCGCTCCACGGGGTAATCGCGGGTGTAACCGTTACCACCGAGGATCTGGATGGCTTCGTCGGTGACGTAGACGGCGGTTTCGCTCGCCACCAGCTTGGCCATCGAACCCTCCGCCGCTTCGAAGTTCTGGTTGTTGCGCGCCATCCAGCCGGCCCGCCACACCAGCAGCCGCGCCGCGTCGATCCGGCTCTTCATGTCGGCCAGCTTGAACGCCACGGCCTGGAACTCGCCGATCTTGCGGCCGAATTGTTCACGCTGGCAGGCGTAGTCGAGCGCGTACTCGTAAGCGGCCCGGGCCACGCCGACCGCCATCGCCCCGACGGTCGGCCGGGTACGTTCGAACGTCTTCATCGCCGCCTGGCCACGCGCGGAAGCCCCGGACTTGACCCGGGCGACGCGCGCCTCGAACTTCTCCCGACCGCCGAGGATCGCGTCCTCGGGCAACCGGACGTTGTCCAGCACCACCTCGGCGGTGTGGGACGCGCGGATGCCGTGCTTCTTGAACTTCTGACCCTGCGAGAGACCTTTGGTGTCCGGTCCGATGATGAAGCTGGCCTGGCCGCGGGTGCCCAGCTCGGGATAGACCGACGCCACCACAATGTGCACGTTGGCGATTCCGCCGTTGGTGGCCCAGGTCTTGGTGCCGTTGAGCACCCACTCACCGGCCGCCTCGTCGTAGCGTGCCCGGGTCCGGATGCCACCGACGTCGGATCCCGCGTCGGGTTCGGACGAGCAGAACGCGCCCAGTTTGGGTTCCTCGGCGGTACCGAACATCGCCGGTAGCCATTGACCCAGCTGTTCGGGAGTTCCGTTGCCCGCCAACGCCGCTGCGGCCAGACCGGTGCCCATGATGGACAGCGCGATGCCGGCGTCGCCCCAGAACATCTCCTCGAAGGCCGTCAACATGCCCAGGCCGGTCTCTTCGGCCGCCTGCTGGGCGAAGAAGTCAGGGGAGTACAGGCCGACCTTGGCGGCTTCCTGGATCACCGGCCACGGGGTTTCCTCGCGTTCGTCCCATTCGGCCGCGGCCGGCCGGATGACGTCGGCGGCGAACTTGTGCACCCAGTCGCGCACCTCGATCACGTCGTCGCTGAGCTGCATGGAAAATGTCACGGATCCACTCCTGAAATATGTTGTTATTACTAATTTTTTGGGGTTCGGTACTGGGCTAGCACGGCGCGTGTCTGGTTCACCCACGCCTCGAAGTAACGCTCTTCGTCGATGTTGCCGGGCAGCCGACCGGTGAGAGCCTGCAGCGTCGCGGCGTAGGACAACGAGCCGATCGCCACCGCCGCCGCGGCATCCGGGTCGGGGATCTGCGTGCGACCGCTACGGTTGGACGCGGCGAGCTCGTCGGCGAAGCGCTGATAGGCGTTGTCGGTGATGACCTGCCAGGTCTTCTCGTCCAGGTCGCCGAGCTCGTCGGGCTCGCGCAGCATGACCTGCAGCAGGTCCTCGCTCTGCTTGAAGCTGCTCCAGATCAACTGCCCCGCGGTGCGTACCGCATGTTCGACGCTGTGCGGCTCTTTGGCGTCGTACTGTTCGCGGGCGGCGACAATGCTGTCGATGCGGTGCGCGACAGCGGCCTCCAACAGCTCGCGTTTGGAACCGAAGTGCTTGTAGAGCGCGCCCGATCCCGGCGCCAGACCGGACGCCCGCTGAATATCGGCCACCGAGGTCGCCGCGTAACCCTTGGCGGCGAACAGCTTCAACGCTTCGGCCAACAGCCGATCGCGTCCCGAGGCGACCATAGGTGAGAGAGTACTCACTCACCCCGATCGCCGCCAAACTGCCTGGTCGGCCCCGTCGCGCCTACTCGAGGACCAGCGCAGCGGGAAGATGTTCGCTGAGCACGGCGTCGGCGAGCAGTTCGCCGAGCAGCGGGCCGAATTTCATCAGGTTGCTGCCGACGAACCCGATCACGTTGCCGCGCCGGGCCACCTGCCAGCCGTCCCCGCCCTCGTCGAGCCAGGCTGCGCGCGCAGTCACACAATCGACCCGACTGACCGCTGCCAACGACGGGAACAACGCGCGTACCGTCGCCGGGTCCGGCACGTCCTGCCCGAAGGCCCAGCGGCCGGTGCTGCCGATCGGCAATCCGTAACCTTCGGGGGAAGACAGACAGGCGGCGCCGTGGGCGTCAGCACCCTGGTAGGTGAACCGGGTGTGCGGGCCGAACTCGATTCCGAGCGGGCCGAACAGCGCCTGGGTCTGCACCCCTGCGCAGATCAGCACCCGGTCGGCGGGTAGCACGGCGCCGTCGGCCAAGTGGACCGAACCGTCGTCGTTGACCGAAATAACCCGCGCGCGCTGAATATTCACGCGCTTCGCCAGGGCGGACAATGCGCGGCGAATCCGCAGGCTGCCACCGAGCGGATCGAGAACCGCTGTCTCCCAAGGCACGTCAGCGAATGGCAGGAGGGCCGCGATCTCGTCGGGATCCAACCGGGAGAATGCAGCACCCGCGTGCGACATTGCCGCGGCAACCTCAGCGTCCGCGCCTGCGGCGATGAACCCCTCGGTGCCCAGTAGTCGCCCGGCACCGAACTCGGATTCCCAGCGCTGCCAACCCTTCCGGGCGTGCAGCGCCAGCCGGCACAACTGCGGTCGTCGGTGCGCGATGCGGAATATCCGGGCCAGTCCCACCGATTGCTCGGCGAACGGCTCGCCCCGCTCCACCACGATCACCCGTTCGCCACGGCGCGATAGTTCGTGCGCAGCTGCCAGCCCGCAGATGCCGGCGCCGACGACGACGATCATCGCTAGAAGTAGAAGCCGGCGTAAGGGGCTTCGGGCACGCTGAAGAGCTGATCGGCGGCGGCGAGCGCCGCGGGATCGTCGGCGCGGGCCAGTCCGGCGAGGGCCAGGCTGTGCCATGTCGCACCGCCCAGCAGGACGGTGGCCAGGCCCTCCGCGTCAACGTGTAACTGCGCACTCTCCTCGACCGGCGCAGCACCATCGCCGCTGATCCGAAAAACACCCGAATTGTCCGTCAACAGAGGGTCTTTCACCGAGATGCTGACCGATTCGGCACCGGCGTAGCTTCGGGCGGTGAGCGCCTGCCGAACGTCGATGATCCGCAACCAGGTTTCGTCGTAGCGAGCGGTGATCTTCGCCGCGCGCCGATCCTGCAGCAGCAAGGGCAGCGGATCGTCGACGGGCAACATCCAGAAGATCACCCGATCGACCAGGTCCAGTCCGAACAGGAAGCGCAGCAGTCCCAGGTAGGCATCGGGGGTGGGCGCGAAGAAGTCCTCCACCACGATGGTGCGCTGATCGCTGACGAACCACCGGTCGGTGTCGATCGGGCGGTAGCGGGCGAACCCGGACTCGGATCCGGGGTCGCCGTGCACCGCCACATACGAAGCGCCCGGCGCCGATTCACTGCGCGACCGCAAACTTTCCCACCACACCGGGGGGCGGTCGATGCTGCCCGGACGCGCCGGCCGATGCTCGGAGTAGACGAACGGCAGCAGCTCCCACGCGTCGGCCGGGTCGAGCAACCGCACCGGCCCGCCGGACGGGACGCCCGGCCGCAGTGCCGCCCGCGCCGTGTGCACCTCCACGCTCTGCACCGAACTCGCCACCCCGTACCCGTACCGGCCATAAATCGTCGCCTCCGAAGCACGCAGCGTCGCCACCACCTCGCCGCGAGCGGCGATGTCCTGCAGCTGATGGCGCACCAGCTCAGTCGCCACCCCACGCCGGGTGAAGGACGGCAGCACCCCGATGTGGGTAACCGCTGCGTGTCCGACGAGCGCGCCACCGGGCAGGGTCAGCCGGCTGGTGACGGCGTCGGCGGTGCCGACCAGCCGGTTGTCGACGAATGCCCCGATGGTCCGGCCCGGCTCGAGCATTCTGGTGATCCGGCCGGGCGCCAGGTTCAGCGGTGGGAACCCGACCATGGCGGCGCGGAACACGTTCGACGCCGCCAGCAGGTCACCCTCGTCGTCGAGCACGCGGATCTCGGTGGTCACCCGGCCATCATGCCGGGCGCCGGCGAACCCGTGCGCCGCAGCGGCCGGTCAGCAATGCCGGCAAACGCCCCGGATCCCCGGTATCCCCTCCAGACCTGACTCACGCGGTAGCCGGCAGCGATGTCGCTCGAGGTCCAACCCATCGGGTAAGGGTGGCAACCCACCCCGCCCGGTCCGCGGAGTCCCCGGCCCAGGCGACGTAGCCGTCCGGCCGCACCAGGACCGCCGGGCCGGCGTCGGTGCGTTGCGCCTGCTGCAGAGCGACCGCAGTGGCCGGGGCGGCATCGGGCTCCCGAATCAGCACGAAGCCGGGTGACCTGCGGTGCAGTTCGGTCAGCCGGCCCGCCGTCAACGGCACCTGTGTCGCACGGGTACCCACCAACGGATGCTCACCGCGGTGCCGCGCATACCGCAACGTCGTCCCGGCGAAGCTGCCGGCGATCGCATCGCGTACCCGCGGGACGCGAAGCAGGTTGGGTACCAATATGTTTCGCAAACCCCGGGCCACCCGGGGGTGCAGTGTCACGCCGCGGGCCAACAGCCCGGACTGGAACAGCACCCGCTTGGCTATCGGGTGGCGCTCGTCGTGGTAGGTGTCGAGCACCGCGTCGTCGGCACCGGCGAGCACCGCGCCGATCTTCCAAGCCAGGTTCGCTGCGTCCTGGATCCCGGTGTTCATGCCTTGGCCGCCCATCGGCGAGTGCACGTGGGCGGCGTCGCCGGCCAGGAACACGCGCCCGTGCCGATACCTGGTGACTTGCCTTTCCTCGCAGTGGAACCGGGACTTCCAGCGCACTTCCTGCACGGTCAATTCGGCGCCCATGGCGGTGTCGAGCACGTTGACGATCTCGTCGTCGGTCACCGGCACGTGATCGGACACCTGGTAACCGCGGTCCCAGGTCATGGCGCGGTACCACGAGCCGTCACCGTCGCGCCGCTGGTAGGGGGCCAGGAATGCGAACCTGTTTCGGGTACTGCCGACCCGCAGGCCGTCGCCGGTGGGCGCCTGCGCCAGTTTGACATCGGCGAGCACGACCGAGGACAAGATCGTCTCGCCCGGGAAATCCGCGCCGATCAGCGTGCGGACCGCGCTGTGCGCTCCGTCGGCGCCGATCAGGTAACGGGCATGCCACCGGTCGCCGTCTGCGGTCTGCACAGTGACGCCGGCATCATCCTGCTGCAGGCCGACGACTTCGACGCCGCGCCGGACGTCGGCCCCCTGTGCGACAGCGTAATCATGCAGCGCCGCATCGACGTTGGTCTGCGGCGTCACCATCACGAAGCGATAGGGCGAATCGAGGTGAGTGAGGTCGATGCGTGCGCCGCGCAAGATCGTGACGCCCGGCGCCCGGTGTGCCCGGCTGAGCAGGTCCTCGGCGAGTCCGCGCGCGTCGAGGACCTCGAGGGTGCGCGCCATGGTGGCGAACGCCCGGCTGGACGGGTTCACCGATGGCCGGCGTTCCAGCACGCACACCGAGTGACCCGCCCGGGCCAGGTCACCCGCGGCGGTGAGTCCGGTGGGACCGGCGCCGACGATCAGAACGTCGCAGTCGTGGGTGTTCATGCCCGCACCGCCCCCGGATGCGGGAACCAGCGACGAATGTCGTCCGGGGACGACGTCGCTGCGTGATTGAAGACGAATCGGCAGCCGGGCTGGGTGGTGTGTGCGACGTTGACGATCGCCTCGAACAGCAGGGTGTTGCTCGCGACCAGCCGCACGCCCGCCCCGATCAGCACGGCGTCATATCGGTTGGCTTCCAGCCATTTTCGGGCCTGTTGCAGGCCGGCGTCGCCGAAGTCGATCAGGCAGTTGTCGACGCGGTAGCCGGCCGCCCGCAGTGCCGCGACATTGTCGTCGTTGGCCGCCCGCAGCGTTCTTCTGCTGAGCCCCGGAAACCGGGCGAACTCCGGCGACGAGTAGTCGATCACGTCGGGGTCGAGACCGATCTGGATGGCGGTGATGGTCATGGCGACAACCTTCCTCGCAGATTTCAACAACCGTTGAAATGGACGGTAGTCCGAGCCGGTAGCACTGTCAACAGTTGTTGAAATACACTGTCGACCATGCCGCGGAAGACACGCGATGGGGAAGCCACCCGAGCCGCGATCCTGGCGACCGCGCGATCACAGTTCGGCAACCATGGCTTTGAACGCACCACCATCCGCTCGGTGGCATCGGCCGTCGGCGTCGATCCGGCGCTGGTCATGCACTACTTCGGCAGCAAAGCCGAACTGTTCGCCGCGGCGTCCCGCCTGGATATCGATTTCCCCGACCTGTCCGGAGTGGCCGCTGACCAACTCGCCGACGTGCTGTTGCCGATGTTCGTCGCGATCTGGGGATCACAGGGGCCGTTCCTGCCGTTGCTGCGCGCGGCCGCGACGAACCAGGCGGCCGCCGAAGCGTTGCTCGAGGTGTTCGTCGACCGGGTCGCCCCGGCCCTGGCCGCAGCCGTTCCCGACCGTGCCGCCGAGCGTGCCGCACTGGTGGGATCGCAGGTGCTCGGTCTGGCAACGGCCCGCTACGTGCTGCGTATCCCAGCGCTGGTGGAGATGGACGACGCGACCCTCACCGAATGGCTCCGGCCGGTACTTGCGCACTACCTGACCGGGGCCGTGCCTTAACGGATGTCGAAGTGCGCCGGTTCCGGGGCGGCCAGCATCGACGTCAGGGTCGCCCGGTCGTACGGCCACAGATCGATCGTGTTGTCGTCGGTGCGGTACCACGAGTTGCAGCCGGTGTTCCAGACGGTCGGCGCCATGGCCGCTGCCACATCGGCGTTGAACTCGTCGGTCGCGTCCTGGGTGACCTCGATCGAGGTCGCCGCGCCGGTACGCAGCATCTCCAGGAAGTGCGCGATGTAGCGGGCGGTCCGCTCGGCGGAATACTGCAGGGAGATGGACCCCGTCGGAGAGTTGGGCCCCAGCACTGTGAACAGGTTGGGAAAACCCGGGATAGCGGTCATCCGGTAGGCCCGCGGTCCGCCGGCCCACGCTTTGTCGATGGTCAGGCCGTCGCGGCCGGTGATCTCCATCGGCCGCATGTAGTTGTGCGAATGGAAGCCGGTGGCCAGCACGATCACGTCGGCCGGCCGGTGCCGGCCGTCGGCGGTCCGTATCCCGGTGGGCGTCACCTCGTCGATGCCGTCGGTCACCAACTCGGCATTGTCGGCTTGGATTGCGCGGTAATAGGTTCCGGACACCACCTGGCGTTTGCACAACGGCTGGTAGTCCGGGGTGAGCTTGACCCGTAGCGCGGTGTCGCGGACCTGCAGGCGCAGGCACAGGCGCGCATAGTTCTGCACCGCGCGCCGGCGCCAGGACGGGCGGGTGGTGATGTCGGCGAGAATCCCGGACGCCCACAACATCATTCGGTACAACCCGTGCTGGACGCGCGGAGAGCGCTGCAACGTCGCGGTGACAACCGCGCTCTGCCGCAACGACATCGGCGCCCACAGTATCCACTGCGGGGAGCGCACATAATGCGTGATCGCGGTCGCAGCGGGTTGCAGCGCGGAGATGATCTGCACGCCCGTCGAGCCGGTGCCGATGACCGCGATGTTCTTGGCGTGCGTGTCGACGGCGTCGTCCCAGCGGGCAGTGTGCACCACAGGCCCGCGGAACTCGTCGAGTCCGGTGATGTCGGGTACGGCCGGATGATGCAGCACGCCGGTGGCGCACACCACGACGTCGGCGACGATCTGCTCGTCGGCGGCGGTGCGTAACGTCCAGCTGGAGGTTTCTTCATCCCACTGTGCCGCAACGACTTCGGTGTTCAACCGGATATGCTCGCCGAGGCCGAGTGAGGCCACCACGTCATCGTGATAACGCTGTATCTCAGCCCCGTCGGCCCAGATGTGCGACCAGTCGGATTTCGGCGCGAACCCGAATTGGTAGAGCTGGGAGGGCACGTCACAGGTGAGACCGGGATACCGGTTCCAGTGCCACACACCGCCGACGGCACCGCCCTTCTCGAACACCGTGACATCGGAGAACCCGCGTTGGGTAAAGGTGTGCAGCGCAGTGATTCCGGCGAGCCCAGCTCCGATGATCACCACCCGGGGACCGCGGTTCATGCGCGCGCCGGAAGACGACGGCCGATGACGGTCAGCGCATGATCGGCCCAGCGAATATTCTCTTCCTCGAACGAAATTCCGCGTAGCAGAGTCAGATAGGGGCCCACCCGTTCGGCGTGGGCGACGTACTCCTCCTCGGTGCGTCCCGCCAGCAGGCGGGCGCGCAGCCGTTCGTAGCGTTCGAGTTTGGCCGTCGCCCAATCCCGCCGTTCGGCGATCGCGGCACGGACGGCTGATGTGTCGCCGGCATCGGCGGCCGCCACCTTGATCATCAATTCGTCGCGGATCGCCGCCGGCTTGGGCGCCCGTGCGGTGAAGTGCCGAATCGACTCGTGGCCCGCGTCGGTCAGTGAGTACATCCGCTTGTTCGGTCGCCGTTCCTGGTGCACGACGCGCGCCTGGATCAGACCCTGCTCGGCCAGTCGCTCGAGTTCGCGATACAACTGTTGCGGGGTGGCCATCCAGAAGTTGGCCACCGACGCGTCGAACTCCTTGGCCAGGTCGTAGCCGGAGGACTCACCGTCGAGAAGTGCCGTCAGCACGGCGTCACGCAGCGACATCGACGCATCGTACAACGAAGCACCTATTCAACAAGGTTATTAGTTACCTATAGACAGGCGGGGCAGGGACGCTCTAGCGTCGATCGGGTCTACTCAACAAATTGACTATTGCGAGGTTCTCATGCATCCGTTCCGGAAAGCGGTCGAAGACCACGACGAAGCGGCCATCCAGGCGTTACTGGCCGACGACGTGGTGTTCACCAGCCCGGTGGCCTTCAAGCCGTATGTCGGAAAACCGATCACCGCCGCCATCCTGCGCGGTGTGCTGCGGGTTTTCCAGGACTTTCGCTACATCCGGGAAATTCACGACGAAAACGGGCGGGACCACGCGTTCGTGTTCGAAACCGTGGTGTCCGGAAAGAAGATCACCGGCTGCGACTTCCTGCACTTCAACGAGGACGGCCTGATCGACGACTTCACCGTGATGGTGCGGCCGCTGTCCGGCGCGCAGGCGCTGTCGGAGGCGATGGGCGCCCAGTTCGACCGCATCCAGCAGGAGGCCGTCGAGTTCGCCGGCGCCCAGAACGGCTGATCGTGCGCATCGGACTGGGCATCAACTACGCCGGCGGCTTCAAGGAAGTGGCTGCCGAGGTGGCCGACCTCGAACACGCGGGGCTGGACATCGTATTCGTGCCCGAGGCGTATTCGTTCGATGCGGTGAGTGCGCTGGGTTATCTGGCGGCCAGCACCGAACGGGTGGAACTGGCATCGGGCATTTTGCAGCTCTACACCCGCACGCCCACCCTGACCGCAATGACCGCGGCGGGCCTCGACTACGTCTCCGGCGGTCGGTTCGTCCTGGGGCTGGGTGCGTCCGGTCCGCAGGTGGTCGAGGGTTTTCACGGGGTGCCCTATAACGCCCCGATTGCCCGCACCCGCGAGATCATCGAGATATGCCGCCAGGTGTGGCGCCGCGAGACCGTGCAGTACCGGGGCAATCACTACACCGTCCCGTTGCCCGCCGGACAGGGGACCGGACTCGGCAAGCCGCTGAAGTTGATCAATCATCCGGTCCGGGAACGCATTCCGATCCTGATCGCGGCGCTGGGCCCGAAGAACGTCGAATTGGCCGCCGAGCTGACCGAGGGCTGGCAACCCATCTTCTATCTGCCGGAGAAGGCGGCTGACGTGTGGGGCCAGGCCCTGGCCGCCGGGCAGGCGAAGCGCGATCCGGCACTCGGCGCACTCGAGGTGTACGCCGGACCGGCGCTGGCGATCGGTGAGAACGTCGAGCCGATGCTCGAATTCGTCAAACCGCACCTGGCGCTCTACATCGGCGGCATGGGGGCCAAGGGCAAGAACTTCTACCACACCCTGGCCACCAGGTACGGCTACGGCCCGCAAGCCGATCGGATTCAACAGCTTTACCTGGCCGGGGAGAAGGACGCGGCCGCCAAAGCCGTTCCCGACGAGTTGGTGCGCAACGTAAACCTGATCGGCACAAAGGAATTCGTGAAGGAACGGGTGGCCGCGTATCGCGCCGCGGGGGTGACCACGCTGAACGTGATGCCGTTGGCCGGCACGCCCGCCGAGCGGGTCAAGCTGATCGAGACGCTGCGTGACCTCGTCGATTAACTGAACGGCACGCAGCAGCGCCAGTAGGGCGCATTAGTCTATCGAGTAGCGGTGGCGCCAACGCGTTTCAAGGAGATTCTATGTGTCGTGCGGTGCAATGCCCGGTCTGTGGAAAGACCACGTGGGAGGGGTGTGGGGAGCATGTGGCGGAGGTACGCCAGTCGGTGCCTCCCGACCAGTGGTGCGACGGGCAGCACGCCGGTCGTCCGGCTGCGCAGACTTCAGGCCGGTAGTCAGCGCCCGAAGATCCCTGCCGCAGCGGCGATTTCACATGCCATGCGCACGGTCGCGTCGATCCGGTCGGTGGTCGGTGCTCCGGAGGCGGCCCTGTTCTGCGGCTCGTCGATGCCCCGGCGCATGACGCCTTCGGCGATGATCGCCAGCTTCCACAGTCCCAGCGCGTGCCAGTACTGCACCGCGGCGGGGTCGCGGCCGGTCTCGTCGATGTAGAGCCGGGTCATCTCCGCGCGATCGGGAAAACCCGGCAGTGTGGTCGGCTCGAAGTCGTTTTTGGTCGTTTCCCCGGGCTCCAGCCAGTAGGTGAGCAGGCTGCCCATGTCCGCGAGCGGATCACCCAGCGTGGACAACTCCCAGTCCAGAGTCGCGATCACGGCCCCGGTCTGCGGCGAGGTGATCAGGTTGCGCAGATGGTAATCACCATGCACCAGGCTGACTTCGCGTTGCTCGGGAATGCAGGCCGAGAGACGGGCGGTGAGATCGTCGAGTTCGGGGATGTCGCGCGTCTTCGACAGCTCCCACTGTCCGGCCCAGCGCTTGAGCTGGCGCTGCGCATACGGCTTGTGGCTGGCCAGATCCTGTAGGCCCACCGCCGCGAGGTCGACGGCGTGGACCTTGGCCAGGGTGCGCGGCAGGGACAGCGCGATCTGGCGGCGCTGCTGCGGTGTCAGCGCCGCCGCGACCGCCATCGTGTCCACCACCAAACCGTCGACGAACTCCATCAACACCCACGGTGCGGTGGTGAACTCCGGATCGGTTGTCACGCCCAGTATTCGGGGGACCGGCACGTCGGTGTCGGCCAGCGCCGCCATGATCCGCGCCTCGCGCACCACATCGTGGGCCGAGGCCAGCAGGTGACCCAGCGGCGGGCGGCGCAGCACCCAGGCCTGCCCGTCGGCATCGCTGACGCGATAGGTCAGGTTCGACTGCCCGAGTCCGATCCGCTGAAAGCGCAGCGGACCGGTGGCGTCGATGCCCAGGGTCACCAGCCAGCGCGACACCGCCGCGGCGTCGACGCCCGGGATGTCCTCAGACATCGTTGCGGTACTTGCGCAATTCCTGACTTGCGATGGCCCGCTTGTGCACTTCGTCCGGGCCGTCGGCCAGTCGCAGTGTGCGCAGATGCGCCCACGCCATCGCCAGTGGGAAGTCGTCGGTGACACCGCCACCGCCGTGCACCTGGATGGCGCGGTCGACGATCTTCAACGCGATGTTGGGGGCGGCAACCTTGATGGCCGCGATCTCGGTGCGCGCCTCCTTATTGCCGACGGTGTCCATCAGATGCGCGGCTTTGAGCGTGAGCAGACGGATCATTTCGATGTCGATACGCGCCTCGGCGATCCAGTCCCGGATATTGGCGTTGTCGCTGATCGGTTTTCCGAAGGTGACGCGAGACTGGGCGCGCCGGCACATCAGCTCCAGCGCGCGCTCGGCCATGCCGATGGCCCGCATGCAGTGGTGGATGCGGCCGGGGCCCAGCCGGGCCTGGCTGATCGCGAAACCCTCGCCCTCCCCCTTGAGCACATCGGTGGCCGGCACCCGCACATCGTCGAAGTCGATCTCGGCATGTCCCTCACGATCCTGGTAACCGAAGACGGACAAGTTGCGTCGCACCGTGATGCCCGGCGCGTCAATCGGCATCACCATCATCGACTGCTGCCGGTGCGGGGCGGCGTCCGGATCCGTCTTACCCATCACGATCAGCACCTTGCAGTTACGGTGCATTCCGTTGGAAGCAAACCACTTCCGGCCGTTGAGCACATAGCCGTCACCGTCGCGGACCATCGACATTTCGACATTGGTGGCGTCCGAACTCGCCACCGCCGGCTCGGTCATCGCGAACGCCGACCGGATCTTGCCGTCCAGCAGCGGTTTGAGGTAACGCTCCCGGTGCTCGTCGGTGCCGAACAGCGTGAGCACCTCCATATTCCCGGTGTCCGGGGCGCTGCAGTTGCACGCCTCGGACGCCAGATGACTGCGGCCCATGATCTCGGCCAACGGCGCGTACTCGAGGTTCGTCAGCCCCGGTCCCCACTCGGGGTGCGGGTGAAACAGGTTCCACAATCCCCGTTTTCGCGCTTCGGACTTGAGATCCTCCAGGACGGGCGGGTGGAAGTGCGGGTCACCGGCCTCCCGCATCTGCTCGTCATAGATCGTCTCCGCCGGGTAGACGTGGGAATCCATGAACTCGCGCAGATCGGCCTGGTACTGCTGGGCGCGTTCGGAGATATCGAACAGGGACATGAGAACTCCTCACGAAGTGCCGGTGATTGCATTGTGCGCCAGTCTTCGGATCCTGCTGCGGCCGAGGTGGTGCAGGGCTGACCGGCAACACCGTGGACCCGCTGAATCGAAGGTCTCCACCGTGTCGACGGCGTTACGCTGCCACCATGACGGTCGGACCGCGATCGCTGGTCGTGCCTGGTCTGGGCCGGCAGCACGGTACGCCGCCGGATGTTGCGCCCTCGTCGAAACGTATTGCCCGACAAGAGCGGGTGCTGACCGTGGCGACCCGGATCGGTGCGATGGTCAGCGGCTTCTTCAGTGTGCTGTCGATCTTCATCGGTCACGGTGGGTTGTGGATCGGCGTCGTCAGCGCGATCGGCACCGCGCTCTATCTGTCGATCCCGTTGCTGTACCGGTTCGGTACGCTGGTCGCCCCGCTGACCTTTCTCATGGTGGGTTACCTGCTGATCCTCATCGTGACCTTGCGTGTCGGCACCGGATCAGGGATGCAGTTCTACTTCCTGGTGGCGGCGACGTTGATCGTGTTGGTGCTCGCCGTCGACCATCTGAGACTGGCCGTGCTGATGGCGGCGCTGGGCGCGGTCCTGACCGTCGCAACCGAACTCTTGGTGCCGGAAAGAACCGGCGTACAACCGGATTGGGCCTACACCTTCGGATTCGTCATCACCGTGATCTCCTCGTGGGTCATGGTGGTCGCGACCATCTGGTATGCGGTACGTGAGGTCACCCGTGCCGAGCAGGCCATCGAGGCCGAATACGAACGGTCGGAGGCGCTGCTGGCCAACATCCTGCCGGCGCAGATCGCCCAGCGGCTCAAAGATCCGTCCCGGCCGGTGATCGCCGACAAATACGACGACGCCTCGGTGCTGTTCGCTGACATCGCCGGTTTCACCCGGCAGGCCAGCGACACTGCGCCCACCGAACTGGTCGGCTTCCTGGACCGCCTGTACACCCAATTGGATGGACTCGTGGATCGCCACGGCCTGGAAAAGATCAAGACCAGTGGTGACTCCTACATGATCGTCAGCGGTGTACCGGAACCGCGACCCGATCATCTGCAGGCGCTGGCCCGCCTGGCGCTGGACATGGCGGCCGCGGTCGCGGATCTGACCGACATGCGCGGCAGGGCGGTGCCATTGCGCATCGGCTTGGCGGCGGGGCCGGTGGTGGCCGGTGTGGTGGGGGCGCGAAAGTTCTTCTATGACGTGTGGGGGGACGCGGTCAACGTGGCTTCGCGGATGGAAACCACCGGCGTCGAGGGACGAATTCAGGTGCCCCAGGATGTCCACGAGCGGCTCAACGGCACGTTTCTGTTCGAGGAGCGCGGCGACGTCGACGTCAAAGGCAAAGGCGTGATGCACACCTGGTACCTGGTCGGCAGTCGGTAGCCGATGTCAAGCGCTGCCCAGCTAGTTAGCCGGTGTCTCGTCGGGGATTGCGTAGAGCTCCAGGTATTTCGTCAGCGCGCGCTCGCCCTCGGCGAACACCGCGCGAGCCCGGCCGGGGCCGGCGCGGTGCGACAACTCCAAGACGTGATCACCGAGTTCGACGGCCATGGTGGTCACCAGGAGGTCGGTGTCGGCGCGCAGTAGCCGCCATTCGATGAGGGCGGCGTGCAGCGCTTCGGCGAAGCGTGCCCGGCGTTGCTGCGGGTCGGCGATCAATCCCCGGGAACGACTGAGGTAGAACAGATTAGCCAGCTGCGGGTGGGTGTCCAGGTACTCGCGGTGAAATTCGAACAGCGCATGGATCACTTCCCCCAGACTGGCCGGCGCCAACGCGGACAACACCATGCTGCCTTCGGCGTCGCGGCGGTCCAGCAGGTCGGTGAGGATCTCCTGCAACATCGCGTCCCGGTTCGGGAAGAACTGGTAGACGGTGGCGACCGGGATCCCGGCGCGCTCGGCGATCGCGCGGGTGGTGACCGCTTCCTCGCCGCCGGATTCGAGCAACTCCAGCGCGGCAGCCAGCATCCGCGCGACGCGCTTTCTGCTCCGTTCCTGCACCGGCTGACGCCGACGCAACGCATTGTGGGTGGCCACCGGAATATCGTTGCACAGGGTCGAACATGAACATCATTCATGTTATGTTCGGTTAGGTTTGGCTAACCAAGTATTCCGAGAGGGTACCGCGATGACGTTGCAGGCTGAGGTGGCCGTCCGCGCCCCGCGCCTGGCCGCGACCCTGTTGTGGGCCGGCGTGGTCGCCGGCGTCTGCATGACCGTGACATCGTGCCTGTTGGCTGCCGTGCGGCCTGGATTCGACATCCGCCGCCACCCCAACAGCCTTCTGGTGCTGGGTGATTGGGGGTGGGTGCAGACCATCGACATATTGGTCTACGGTGTGCTGCTGGTCGCCTTCGGAGTGGGTGTCGGATGGTCCGCGTGGCCGCAGCGCTCCGGGGTGGTGGCCGCGGCCGGGCTGGTGGGTTACGGTCTGGGCGCCGGCCTCATCGTCGGTCTATGTCCGCCGGAGCCCGCCTTCGGCTTCCCGCCGGGAACGTCCGGCGGGTTCCCCGGTTACGACGCGTTGAGCACGTCCGCCAGGATCCACGGCATCGGCGGCATGATCGGATTTCTCGCGGTCACCGTGGCATGTTTCGCCTTCGCCCGGTACTTTGCCGGGGCCGGTGATCACCGGTGGGCCGCGCTGTCGGCACTGGTGGGGATCTCGGTGCTCGCGGTCTGCGCCTATCTGGGTGTCAACGCTTCGGCTCGGGCCGACGAATTCGATTACGTGCCAACATGGGTCGGCAGCCTCGTGCTGTGGCTCTATGTTTCCGCGGTCGCCGGCAGACTCCTCGTCGGATCGCGGCGATGACTGCGCCGCTATGGGCGGCTGTGCCGCCCGAGGTGCACTCGGTGCTGCTGTTCAGCGGGCCCGGGCCCGGCGCGATACTCGCCGCGGCTGCCGCCTGGACCGCGCTGGCACGCGAGTATCTGGGCGCTGCAACAGAATTGAGCACCTTGCTGGAGGTGGTGGGGGGCTCGTCCTGGCAGGGATCGACCGCCGAGCGATATCTCGCCGCACACGCGCCGTATCTGGCCTGGCTGGCCGCGCAGAGCAGCAACAGCGCCAACACCGCTGCCCAGCACGAGGTCGCGGCTGCTGCCTACACCGTGGCGCTGGCCACCATGCCGACACCGGCCGAGCTGGCGGCCAACCATGCGGTGCACGGCGTGTTGGTGGCCACGAACTTCTTCGGCATCAACACAATTCCCATCGCACTCAACGAGGCGGACTACGCGAGAATGTGGATCCAAGCCGCCACCACAATGAGTACCTACCAGGCGGTGACCCAGACCGCGGTGGCGGCAATACCGGCCGACTCGCCGGCCCCGCCGGTGATCGCCGCAGCCGAAGCGCAGTCCTTGGCGCAAATCTGGAACGACATCCTCGACGCGTTGGCGCCCACCATCCTGACCTTTCCGGCTGGGCAGGAAACCCTGGATTTCTTGCGCAACCCACTCAATCTGATTCAGGCGTTCCTGGTCGACTTCGCCGCCAATCCGGTTGTGGCACTGACGACCTGGGGCCCGATAATTTTTGTGATCAGCTACAACTTCTGGGGTTGGCCGCTGTGGTGGACGCTCTACGGGATGCTCCTGGCGTCGCCGCTGCTGATGGCCGCCGCGGTCGGGCTGGCCGGACTCAGCGGCCTGGCCGCCCTGGCGGTGCCGGAACCCGCATCGGTGCTGCCCGATGCCGCGGGCGATTCGCTGCCGCACCAGTCCGCATCCAATCCGTTCCCGATGGCGTCGATCGCGCCGATCACCGGTATCGCGGCACCCGCGACTACCCCGACCGGTCTGACCGGTGTCGGTGGTCCCAGCGCGGCACCGCTGCCGGGGCCGCCGGCGGCAGTGCCCTATGCGGTCGGCGGTATGGACCCCGACCAGGGCGTCGGCCCGACCCTGACCGACCACACGGCGGCAAAGGCACCCGCTGCGGATCATGCGGCCGTGGCATCCGCGACGGCGGTCTCGACCGCAGCGCAGCGGCGCAAGGCCCGCCGCCGTCGCGCGGCCGACGTCAAGGACCGCGGATACGTCTATGAATTTCTGGATTCCGATGAAGCGACGCCGGCTGGCCCGGAACCGACAGAGCTCGGTGCAACCGCTTCGGACCGGGGTGCCGGTAGGGAGTTCGGCTTCACCGGCACGCACCATACGTCCGGGGCTATCGAGCCCGCCGGAATGACCGAACTGGCCGCCGACTCATTCGGCAACGGGCCGCCGCAGCCGCTGCTGCCCACCACGTGGACCGACGAGACGCACCCGCCGCGCTGACGCCCGGAACTCCATCGCTCCGGGCGGCAGGCCGGCGGTTACTCCCGGGCGTCGGACAACGCGTCGTTGAGCGTCTTGCTCGGCCGCATGATCGCTGCGGTCTTCTCCGCATCCGGGTAGTAATAGCCACCGATGTCGGCCTCTTTACCCTGAGCTTCGTTCAGCTCGGACACGATCTTGTCCTCGTTCTTGGCGAAGACCTCCGCGAGTTTGCCGAAGTGCTTCTTCAGGTCCTCGTCGTCGTCCTGATCGGCGAGCTCCTGCGCCCAGTACATCGCGAGGTAGAACTGGCTGCCCCGGTTGTCGAGTTCACCGGTCTTGCGCGACGGGCCCTTGTTGTTCTCCAACAGCTTGCCGATCGCGGCGTCCAGGGTCTTGCCCAGGATCTTGGCCCGCTCGTTGTCGGTCTTGATCCCGATGTCCTCGAAACACGCCCCCAGCGCCAGGAATTCACCCAGTGAGTCCCAGCGCAGGTGGTTCTCCTCCGTCAACTGGTGGACGTGTTTGGGTGCCGAGCCGCCCGCGCCGGTTTCGTACAACCCACCGCCCTTCATCAGCGGCACGATCGACAGCATCTTGGCGCTGGTGCCCAGCTCGAGGATCGGGAACAGGTCGGTGAGGTAGTCGCGCAGGATGTTGCCGGTGGCAGCGATGGTGTCCAAGCCTCTGATCAGGCGCTCGAGCGTGTATCGCATGGATCGCACCTGGGACATGATCTGGATGTCCAGACCTTCGGTGTCGTGATCCTTCAGATAGGTGTTGACCTTCTTGATCAACTCGTTCTCATGCGGACGGTAGGGGTCCAGCCAGAACAGCACCGGCATGCCGGAGTTACGTGCCCGGTTGACCGCGAGCTTGACCCAGTCGCGAATCGGCTCGTCCCGCACGATCGGCATGCGCCAGATGTCGCCTTCTTCGACGTTCTGGCTGAGCAGCACCTCGCCCGTTTCGAGGTCGACGATGTTGGCGACCCCGTCCTCGGGAATCTCGAACGTCTTGTCGTGCGAGCCGTACTCCTCAGCCTGCTGAGCCATCAGCCCCACGTTGGGGACAGTGCCCATGGTGACCGGATCGAACTGTCCGTTGGTCTTGCAGAAGTTGATGATCTCCTGGTAAATGCGGGAGAAGGTGGACTCGGGGTTGACCGCTTTGGTGTCCTTCTGCCGCCCGTCGGCGCCGTACATCTTGCCCCCGGCGCGGATCATCGCCGGCATTGACGCGTCGACGATCACGTCGCTGGGGGAATGGAAGTTGGAGATGCCCTTGGCCGAGTCGACCATCGCCAGCTCCGGCCGGTGTTCGTGGCAGGCGTGCAGATCCCGGATGATCTCGTCGTGCTGGGACGCGGGCAGCGACTCGATCTTGTCGTAGAGGTCGACCAGTCCGTTGTTGACGTTGACGCCCAGTTCGTCGAACAGCTCCTGGTGTTTGGCGAAGGCGTCCTTATAAAAGATGCGCACCGCATGCCCGAACACGATCGGGTGGCTGACTTTCATCATCGTCGCTTTGACGTGCAGGGAGAACATCACGCCTGTTTTGTGCGCGTCCTCCATCTGTTCTTCGTAGAACTCGCACAGCGCCTTCTTGCTCATGAACATGCTGTCGATCACGTCGCCGTCCTTCAGCGACACCTTGGGCTTGAGTTCGATGGTCTCGCCACTCTTGGTCTCCAGCACCATCTTCACGTCGCATGCGTGGTCCACCGTCATGGACTTCTCGCCGTGGTAGAAGTCGCCGTGCTTCATCGTCGCGACATGTGTGCGCGAGGCCATCGACCACTCGCCCATGCTGTGCGGATGCTTGCGCGCGTATTCCTTGACCGCCTTGGGTGCGCGACGGTCGGAATTACCCTCCCGCAGAACGGGGTTCACCGCGCTACCCAGGCAGTTGGCGTACTTGGCGCGGATCTCCTTTTCCTCGTCGGTCTTCGGGTTCTGCGGGAAGTCCGGAATCTTGTAGCCCTTGCTCTGCAGCTCCTTGACCGCTTTAACCAGCTGCGGCACCGAGGCACTGATGTTGGGCAGCTTGATGATGTTGGTGTCGGGATGCTGGGTCAGCTTGCCCAGCTCGGCCAAGTTGTCCGGAACGCGCTGGTCTTCGTCGAGTTCGTCGGGGAACTGGGCGAGGATGCGGGCCGCCAGCGAGATGTCACTGGTCTTGATCGTGATGCCGGCCGGCTCGGCGAACGCACGCACGATCGGCAGGAAGGCGTAGGTCGCCAGCAGAGGCGCCTCGTCGGTCAGCGTGTAGATGATGGTCGGCTGCTCGGCGCTCATGCGTGTTCTCCCGGCGTCAGTGTCGGACAGATTGTGAAAGGCTCAGTTCATCGTCAGCCACGTAACCGACCCTAACGTACGGGCGACTTCCGGGTCCGACCCCGACAGGGGACTCTAAGCGGCCACCGATGAACTTCGCGGCGGTGTATCGAGCCCGCGGCAGCAATGGCAGGTGCATCCGCTCGCGCCGCGGGCCGGACTGGGGCCGGGCGGGCCCACCTGGAACGCTGGTGCATTGCCCAAAAGACGGTGGCGCCAGCTCTTTTGGTGAAGTGCGCCGGCCTGGTCGGCGCAGCTGTCCAGATCGCGAAACATTCAGGCAATTCACGAGATCCGGTTGCGGTGATGTGGACCACATGTTTATAGTTCCGTCCGTCCCGCTCAGATTCAGCACCTGAGCCGGGGCCACCCCTCGCTCGAATCTCCCTCTAAAGGAGATCGAGACACGTCGGCATTCCCCGTAGGAAGGCCGATCCCAGCTGCAGCGTCGGCGTCGGTAACCGCTCTCAACGAGGGCCGACAGTCGAATTGCGCGTACTCGGCCCTCCCTGAAAAGGAGGCCCGGGATTTCTTCGCGAATTTCCTGCCTCTCTCCGGGGGACAGGTGTCCCGAAAACTTGCTATTCGTGGAAAGTGAGGTTATTCGGCCCTTGTCCAGAAAACAAATAACTCCGCAGGTCCGGCGGGCGTGGCGATAGGAAACGCTGCGTCAGATATGAAGAATCTATGAGTGTTCGCGGGACGACAGAACTTTGCGCCACTAAGTACTGGATACTCGAGCAATGCGGCACCCAATGAAGAGTTTCGCCCGGCAACCGACAGCGAGACGAGATATGCGGTCCCGCAGCAGAACTGGGTAGCAACACGCGCAGAAATAGTGCCTGACCTCGCGTTTGGCAAGCACCGATATCGAGCAGTTTTTACACCCGCTGGTCTCCACTGAGAGGTGTTATTGTGCCGCCCTTGACCCCTGTCGAATCATTGTTGAAAGACAGCGCGACCGATGTTTACGGCCACCGTGGATTTATCAGCCAGGACTACGAGTTTCTGCCCCGGGAACCGCTACCGCGATGTCTGCCTGCCCAATGGCGGGTTTGGGACGAATTCCTGGCTGAAATTCCTTCCTGGTATCGCGCCGGTCAGGTGTGCCGGAATTTGATGAGCCTGCCCGCGCTGGATCCCACTGGGCTGCCGGACAAGTATCTGGTTCGGGCGAACATGGTCCTGGGCGTCCTTGCCCTCGGGTTCAAATACTGCTGGCAGGAGATGGACGAAGGCAGTCAGCGTCTCCATGCGGGCACCCTGGTGCCTACCGTCGGCGACAGTGTGCTGGCGCCTGTGCAAGCGCAGGTGATGCAGCCTTGGCAGGCAGTGTGGCGGCGAATGGGACGGCATCGGTCCTGCGTGGAAAGTGACTTGTTTGTCGCCAACTTCGTGTGGGGCGGGGATGAACGCTACACACCCGAAC
The DNA here is from genome assembly GCF_059813065.1 of Mycobacterium sp. NGS24. Lineage (NCBI taxonomy): Bacteria > Bacillati > Actinomycetota > Actinomycetes > Mycobacteriales > Mycobacteriaceae > Mycobacterium > Mycobacterium sp. NGS24. The sequence continues at coordinate 75,094 of NZ_JCALDW010000007.1, read as the reverse complement.
GCGTCAGAGGCGACAGCTGCCGGTTGCTCGCGCCATTCTTTTTATCGAGGACCGAACACCAGTTCTGGTTTTCCGTCATCGAAATCTGCTCCCGTTTCCCCGGTGTCAGTGCTCCCTTGGCGATTCAACGCGCTATGCAAGCCGAAGATCATGCGGGTGTGGCAGGACAACTAGTCCGACTTGCGCGGATCTGGCAAACGCTGGTCGAGGAAGTGCTGGCCTCGGCCGACACCCGGGTCAGCGCGGTCGAGTGGGGAAATACCACCGCACGGTGGACAGCCGCGATGTCCGAAGGCGAGGAGGGCTTTTCGGGGCTGTTCGCGCCCGCCTGGCACGTCATGGACCAGCTGATCGGGCGCACCAAGTACACCTCGTTTCTCGGACAGATCATGACGAGAACACGTGCAATGCTGCCGCCCGCGTGGCGGGAATTGATTGCCGCCGTAGGTGATATGCCCGTGTCCGAGTACGTCGCGACGCATCGCGGGCGCTGCCCCGAACTCGACGAGGCCTACCACTTCCTGTGCGAGAGCTACGGGTATTTCTTCCAGTTGCACCACCGGAAAGTGTTCGCCTATTCCTACCAGGCGATTCTCAGTGGTCGGGAGAGAAGCAACGGGGGGATCGAAGGAAATGCCTCGACACCGGGGTGGGAACTGGCGAACCGCCACTTGCGGGTGAGTGCGGCCGAACGACTCAGCGGCTCGCGGCGTGCTCATGCCCATGTGCTTCCGGTGCAGACCGGTGGCTGCACCTCGCGATTGTGGAGGTTGCCGGTACGCGATCTGGGCTGGCTGCCCGGCGACCGCGCGGCCATCGGTATCGAGCACCGGGATGGAACGCGCGCAACGCTTCTGGCGAATTTTGTGCGCCGGGACCCGGGCGGCAACGAAACGATCTTCTGGGCTCCTGTGGTCGACGACATCGCGTCGATTCGCTTCGTAGAGCGCGAACCAGGTGCGTTCTGCCGGCCACCGAAACAACCTTCACCCGTCGTCATCTTCTCCGATGTCGACTGCCTTGGCATGGGGATAGCGCTCGGACAACACCAGAATGCCCGCGCCGCCGCAGTATGGCTGGAAGGGGCGAACGTCCCCGCTGAGCTGCGTGCTCTGGTGGACGGGGACATGACCTTGGTATCGCATCCGAACCTGGTTGGTCTCGTGCAGCAGCGCGCGGGCGAGTTGTTTCAGTTACTCGACGGCCCGGCGCACCTCTACGTGTTGGGCGACGCGGTGTTCGTGCGGCGCATTCACACCGCATTGCGTACGGCGATCGCCATGCATTCCGCTCTGGTGGACGACGCGTTCCGACGTCTACGCGAACAGCGGCGACTCCATTTTTGTGTGCAGCCGGCCACGGGCGCGCGGCCGGCCGTGGCGGCCCGCCTGTATCCGTGGGATGTCGCCACCGCAACGGACCCGCGTTGCCGGGTGCGGGTCATCTGTCGAAACAATGTCCTCGACATCACCGGGTTTCTGGCCATCCATATCGGCGGTGACACCATCTTGTCGATGCTGGCCGGGACCGACATCACCAAAGAATTCGAGATTGCGCACGGCTCGGCAGCCAAGACGCTCGGCATGCCCGACGTGTTCGTCGAAGGCGCAGTGGCGCCCATGCCCGAGTCACTGCAACCGCTGACCGCCTTTCTCTACAAAGTGGTCCGGTACACCAATGCATTTGTCGTCACCCAGACCGAGGTTCTCCGGAACAACGAGACCGACAGCTATGTGCAGGCGTGTGGTCTGTTGAGCGCACTTCAGCTCTGGCCCGAAGCGACGATGTGGGGCCAAGAACTGGCGCAATGTCTTGGAATCGACACTCCGCAGCAACACGTTCTGGAAAACCTGTGCAGCTCTCACCACAAGAACATGATTGCCTTCGTCAAGGACTGCCTGTCGGAGCCAACCGGTGTGGCGAACTGGGCGGACCGACTGTCCACCTGCGTTGCCACCTACGAAGATTACGGCCGGATGCTGACCCTGCACCTCTGCGACATATTGCGGGAGGCGTACTTCGAGGGCGCCGTCGCCGTCGGCAAAACCGCGCCCGACCATATCGACGATCTGACGCGGTACGCACAAATTCGGTTCGGCGCCCTCCGGCAGAGCAGGCCTGAGTATGACCGGTGTTGACCGGTTGCGCAGCAATCTCCGTGGCCGACTTCTGGTCAAGGGGGATGACGACTACCCCTCGGCGCGGCGCCTGTGGAACGGCCGTGTCGACAGACATCCCGCAATGATCGTCCAGTGCCGCGGCGTGTCTGACATCGTCGAGACGGTGCGGTTTGCCAACGCTCGGTCAACGCCGGTTGCCGTCCGCGCGGGCGGCCACGGCGTCGCCGGACACGCGATGATCGACGACGGCATCGTCATCGACCTGTCCGCTCTGAAAGGGATTGTCGTCCATCGCGAGGACAAGACCGCCTGGGCCCAGGCTGGTCTGCTCGGCAGCGAATTCGACCACGAGACTCAGCAATTCGGGCTGGCCACACCACTGGGCACCGTGTCGCACACCGGGATATCAGGACTCACGCTGGGGGGCGGTTATGGTTGGCTGTCCCGGCGCCACGGTCTGGCCTCGGACAACCTCCTGGCCGTCGACGTCGTGACGGCCCGTGGTGAATACCTACGCGCTGACCGCGAGAACCATCCCGATCTCTTCTGGGCCCTGCGCGGCGGTGGCGGTAACTTCGGGATCGCCACCTCCTTCCATTACCGATTGCACGAGGTCGGTCCCGAAGTATCAGGTGGCTCAATAACTTTCGGGATCGCCGACGCGAAGGCCGTCTTCGACTTCTACCGCGAGTTCACTGACCAGTGCAGTGACGATGTCACCATGTATCTCACTTTCATGCAGGTCGACGATCAACGCGTCTGCGTCCTGTCGCTGCTGTCCTACCTGCCTGCCACCGACCATGCACGGCTGGTCGCACGCGTGCGCGCACTGGGCACACCCCTGCGCGACGAGATCGGCAAGATCCGCTACTCCGAGTTGCAGAGCATGCTCGATGCGCATGTGCCCCACGGCAAGCACTACTACTGGCGGGCCGGATATCTGGGCGCGGGATCGCTGACCGCTGAGGCCGCCGCAACACTGCTGGATCAGGTGGACACCATCACCTCACCGCGCAGCCTGGTCTCGGTGGAACACGTAGGTGGTCGGATCAACCACCACGCTCCCAGCGACACCGCATTCCCGCACCGCAGCGCGACCTACAACCTGCTGATCTGCTCGGCCTGGGAGGAGCGGCAGCCGCCCGAGGAACATGTCAGCTACGCCGACGACTGCTGGCAGGCGATGTCGGGTCACATGCTGGGCAAATCGCTCTACCAGAACTATGGCAGCACGGATCCGCGCGCCGTCTACGCGTCCAACTACACCCGGCTCGCGCAGCTCAAACGTGAATACGATCCCGATCAACTGCTCACCGGCAACGGGTTGTTCGGTGCGGTCAAGAAAGGTGATTTGTGAACAAAGCCCCGTTTTACGTCGAGCTGGAAGCACAGCTGCGCGCTGCACTCAAGAAGGGCCTGGCAGACTTCCGGAACAGTAAATACTTCACCTATTGCAGTGAATACCATGACTTTCTCTGGGCCGACGACCGCTATACCTACACCCACCGCAAGCGCCTGCCCCATGCGCCCTACGAATTCGCCGCGCGATACGTCGGGATACCCATGATGAACCTCCTGCTCAAAATGGGCATCTACACCAACACCTGGTTCCCCGGCTATTACGACATCGAAGACGAGTTCGCCAACGGTCGTCAGCCGCCCAAACATCCCAGCGGGCGGGTCTCCCAGATGGTCCTCCTGCATAACACCCCTGCCGGGGTCGAGAAAATGTGCATGATCGAAATAACGTTCCAGATACTGCACACCGACATCGACGGCGACTTCGGCTTCAGGGAGCCCGCGATCTCGATCGTCGAGATCTATTCCGACGAGCCCGAAAAGTATGTGCACGCGGTCGCCGCAGACGACGAAATAGACGACTACCACCTGCTCGGTGAGTCGTGGGTCATCTGACATCGCAACCCGTTTGGAGAGGGTAAGGGGTCCGGATTTCCGGTAGCGCGAGGACCTGATCTTTTGCGAGACGGCCTGGCGATACGACCCATCCGATCCTTTTCTCATTTGGCGTGTGTGCGCTGCACGGAATAGCTGTCGTCGCAGGAAGGCCACTGGAATGCCGGTGCGAAGGAGCGAAAGTCCCGACGGGATGGAGCGAGCATGAGGCCGATGGCGATCATCGGACCCACAGGGACTGGCAAGTCCGAATTCGCTCTGCACATCGCCGAAAGACTCGGTGGCAAGTGTGCTGTGGAGGTGGTGAACGCGGAGGCACCCCGGCTGTATCGGGGCATGGACATCGGAACCGGGAAGTTGCCGTATGCCCAGCGCCGGAACATTCCGCATCACCAGATGGACGTCCTCGATATCACCGAAGCCGCCAGTGTCGAGAGGTATCAGCAGGCCGCCAAGGCCGATGTCGAAGCGATCCTCGCCCGGGGTGCGCTGCCGATACTTGTCGGCGGGTCGATGCTGTACGTCCAAGCGCTGCTTGATGATTGGAAGTTTCCCGATACCGACCAAGCGGTTCGCACCCGCTGGGAGCAGCGGTTGTCCGAGGTGGGACCCGCCGAATTGCACCTGGAGTTGGAACGCCGCGACCCTGCCGCAGCGGCCGCGATTCCGATTGCCGACACGCGTCGCACGGTACGCGCGCTGGAAGTGATCGAACTGACCGGCAAGCCGTTCTCGGCCCACGCGCCGCGCATCGGTAAGCCCCGCTGGGACACGGTCATCATCGGATTGGACTGTGACACCCGGAATCTGGATGAGCGGCTGGCCTTGCGCACCAAGCAGATGTTCGACCAAGGTCTGGTCGAAGAGGTGGTTTCGCTGCTGCGGCGCGGATTGGGCAAAAGTGTCACCGCCTCACGTGCCTTGGGTTACGCCCAGATCATCGCTACCTTGCGTGAGGGCGGCGATGCCAGCGCGTTACAGGAGGCCCAGCGCAGAACATCCCTGGCCACTCGTCGACATGTGCGCCGACAGCGGTCCTGGTTCCGGCGGGATCCCCGCGTGCACTGGCTCGACATCAGCGACGGGACCTTGTCCGGCCGTCAAGACACGATCGACGCCGCGTTGCGGACCTGGCAGGCGGGTCGGCCGGCACGATTCAACTGATCCGGGCGGCCGTATCACCCACCGGCGCGACACAATGTTTCGATGCGCATATCGCAGACCAGGCCGGGAATTGCGCGCCTCGCGGTGATCTCGGCGGTCGCCGCCCTGCTCGCCGGCTGCTCACATACCAGTCGCCCGACGATGCCGCCGCTGGCGCCCGGCGACATCGCCGGCCCGGTCGACATCGGCAATGGGCGACATCTGTATCTAGAGTGCCGCGGTCAGGGCACGCCGACGGTGATTCTGGAATCCGGATACCACAATTCGTCCGACCCGTGGAGCAAATCCGACGCCACCGCACCGGCGACCGGCCCGGCCGTGCTGCCCACCGTAGCCCGCGAACATCGCGTCTGCGCCTACGACCGGCCCGGCACGCTGCGCTATGCCGATCCCCCCGTCGTCGGCGACAGCAGTTCGCCGCTCCCGATGCCGCGCACCGCGCGCGACGTGGTCACCGACCTGCACGTGCTGCTCGACGCGGCGCACGTGCCGGGCCCGTACGTGCTCGCCGGGCATTCGCTGGGCGGTGTGTTCGCGCGGCTGTACGCCCAGACCTACCCGGAGCAGGTGCGGGCGGTGGTGTTCGTCGACGCGTTCGGGGTGGAGATACCCGACCTGATGGGGTCGGACTGGCCCGATTACCGGCGGGAGTTGGACACGCCACCCGCGCAACTGCGGGATGCCACGAACTTCGAGGAGATCGACATCGACGCCAGCGTCGCGCAGGTCGCCGCCGCTCCCGGTTTCCCGGCCATCCCGGTCGTGGTGTTGACCCGGACCGAGCCGTTTCTGATACCGCCGGACCTCGCCGGGGACAAAGCAGCCAAGCTCGAACAGGCCTGGCGGGACGCCACGTCGACATTGATCGCGCTGCGACCACAGACGCCGCACCTGGTGGCGACGGGAAGTGACCACTTCGTTCAGATCCACCAGCCGGATTTGGTTGCGGCCGGTATCGAGCTGGCGATTCAGCGGTCGGCCACCAACCGCTGAGTGGCGGCGTGGGAACCGGCGCGACGGCCACCGAACACGCAGTCGGCCAACGACAAGCCGCTGACGTAGGAATTCGAGCAGACGCCGGTCGCTGTGCGTCCCGCGCTGTACAGCCCGGGAATCGCCGCGCCTGTCCCGTCGAGTACCGCGCCGGTGCCCTCGTCGATGCGGATGCCGCCGAGGGTGAGCATCGGAGTGGGGTTGAGCAGGTTGGGCCGGATGGAGATATTCAGCAGCCGGTAGGGCGGCTCACCGATGCGGCGCACAAAGTCGGAATGCTTCCCGGCTGGGTCTTCTCGGCCGGCGTCGATGGCATCGTTGTGCGCGGCGACGGTGGCCACCAGCCCGTCGGCATCGATCCCGGCCGCGTGCGCGACCTCGCGCAACGAGGCGCCCTTGACCGAGTCGAACAGCATCAGCGCCGCGGACTGACCGCGCTGAAACCACAGCGGCTGCTTGATCATCTGGCGCCGCGCCTCTTTCATCAGCGCCGCGTCGACCAGGATCCAGCCCTTGGCATTGTGGTCTCGCACCATGGCGCGACCCAACGCCGCGCCGTAGCGGCTCTCGTCGATGATTCGCCGCCCGTGTTCGTCGACGATGATGGCACTGAGGAAAGCGCTTGGCGGCGTGATGAATCGCCACGCCGAGATGTTGTCCATCCGTTCGGTCACCGCTCCGACGCTCTGGGCCAGCGCGATCCCGCTGCCGTCGTCACCGCTGGTGCCTAGCTGCAGTCCACACAGGTACTGCGGCGCGAACCGCTGCACCCAGTCTCGGTTAGCCATGTAGCCGCCCGCGCAGAGGATCACGCCGCGCCGAGCTTCGATCAGAACTGTTCTGGCATAACGTCGTTCGAGCTTGCGCAGCCGTCGTTCCATTGCGGTCCGTAGCGGCGGGTAGTACACCCCGGGTTTGGTCGACAGATCCGCCAGTTGGGCATACAACCGGCGGACGCGGGGCGGCGCGTAATGCATCGTCATCGCTTCCACCCCGGTGACCCGACCAGCGGAGTTCTGCACCAGCTTCGTCACCCTGGTCTGCGGGTGGAATCGAACACCGAGTGCCAGTGCCGATTTGGCTAACGGGCCATACATTTTCTTGCCGGAGGTGCCGTTGCCCTTGACGCGGTGCCCGCGCTGCACGGGTGGGGTTACCCGGCGGAACGCACCGGCGTTCTCACTGCCCGAGTGATACAGGTAGTAGTGGTTGTTCGGGTAAGAGGTCTTGTACGGGCATAACGTGGAGTCGAACGGCACGCCGTAATCGGTCAGCCACTGGATCATTTCGGGGCTGCCGTGGACGAATGATTCCAGGGTCTGCGGGCTGACCGCGTCGCCGACTTCGAGGCGCAGGTAGGTCAGCATCTGCTCGAAGGTGTCGCTGACCCCGGCCTGCTGCTGGACCCAGGTCTCGCCGCCGGCATAGATGATGCCCCCTGACATCGCGGTCGAGCCGCCGCCGTTGGCACGGTCGACGGCGACGACTTCGGCGCCCTGTTCGCGGGCGGCGATGGCTGCGCACGTTCCTGCCGCACCGAAACCGACCACTACGACGTCAGCGGAATCAACGAACCGCTCGTCATCAGCCATTGCTGCCATCCCGGTTATGTCTGGGTTACCTGGGTTCGACTGTAATCCGAAGGGCCGCTGCGGGACTGGGGCCGATCGCGTTGTGGGCGGCGTCGGTCCTAGTGACGTGGACAGCGCCGTCACCCTTGCCGACGGTGAAGTCCTGCTGCGCGTCGAGCTGCAACTCGAACTGATAGTTGATGATCTGCCCGGCCTTGATCCCGAACGGCGGGGCGAATGTCTGCAGGATGAAGTCCATCCCGCCCGCTTCCCGGTTGTACGGGGCCGCGACCCATTGCTTGGTGTTCGGGTCCAGCATGCGCAGCGACCCGAGTGGCATCATGTGCTGTTCGGGTGAGCCACACCCGCAGTGACCCAGTGACACCACCAACCCGACCTGAGTCATATCAGTCGGTGTCGTGTTGAGCAGCGCGAGGTTGAAGGACAGCGGCGGTCCGCCCGGCGTGACGGTTGTACCTGCTTGCGGCGCAAGGGTTATGGACAGGCCGTCCGCTGTTCCGTGCCGCCCGGGACCGTCGGGGGCCGACGTGGTGGCCTGAGTGGTCGTAGTGGCTGACGTGGTGGTCGTGGTGGTGGTGGTGGGAGTTGGCCGGTCCGGTGTTGAGCAGCCGCTGAAGGCCGCGGCCAGTGCGGCTACAACGGCGATGACCGCGAAACGATCTTTGCTGGCCATTCGTGTCCCCTTCCCCGGCCGGACTCCGTGGGCAACGCTATTGATCGTCGTCCGGAATATTGACAACTAACGCGGTGATGTTGTCCGGCCCGCCCGCTTGGTTGGCGGCATCGATCATTGCCGCACACGCGTCGGCGGGTTCGGGGTGCGATGCCAGGATCTGGCGCAGCGACGCGTCAGCGAGGACACTGTGTAACCCGTCGCTGGACAACAGGATCCGGTCGCCGGGCCGCAGATCCACCTCGGAGGTCTCGGGCAACGGGCGCGGCAGCATCGCCACATGCCGGGTCAGCGTCGCACGGGAGGGGTGGTGCTCGGCGTCCTCGACCGATACCTTGCCCGCGTCGATCAGATCCTGGATCACGCTGTGGTCGTGCGTCAGTTGTTGTATCTGCTGGTCGCGGAACAGGTAGGCCCGGCTGTCCCCGAGGTGGACGAGTAGCGCGCGGGACCCCGCGATCACCACGGCCACTACCGTCGTGTTGGCTCCGACGGCACGAGGGTCGGTGGCTGCGAATGCGCGAAAGTCGTTGCAGTAGTCGGTTACTGCGCTGCCCAGTGACTCCGCCGTGGCATCATCGGCCGGCTTCAGGTGCCGGGCGACGTAGGTGGGCAACAACTCGACGATCAGGTGCGCGGCCAGCGCGCCGTCGCTGCTGCACGCCACACCGTCGGCAACCATGAACAGGGACTGATCCGGGTCGGCTCCCCAGTGGTCCTGATTGGTGCCGCGCAGCCGGCCGATATCACTGAGACCCGCGTGCTGGATCGCCGTCACTGGGCGCCGTTGCGATGCCTTTGAGTCATGCACCGCTCCTTCTCGGACAGCCCCCGGGATACTGGCTCAGCACGATACCGGGTTCGTCGTCTACGTCGCACGCCCCCTGTCGAATTCGATGGGCAGGGCGATGGGTCCCCCCAGCGCGTTCACCGGTTTCCAAGGAGCGGGACCGGTGCGGCGGGCGTTGGGCATGCGTCGGGTCATGACCGACAGGGCTTCGGTCAACTCGAGCCGGGCGAGATTGGCGCCGAGACAGTAGTGCATACCGCCGCCGAAAGTCTGAATCGGCGGGGCGCCTGCCCGGCGGATGTCGAGACGGTCCGGGTCGTCGCAGGCGGCGGGATCCCGGTTGGCTGCGCCGGTGTTGACGATGACTATCGTGCCGGCGGGAATTCGTACTCCGGCGAGTTCGACGTCCTGGCCGGCGATGCGCAGCGTGACGAACGTCATCGGTGAGTGGCGGATGAGCTCGTGGACGGCGTTGACGGCCAGCTCCGGTTGCCGGCCGAGCAGTTCCCACTGGTCGGGGTGCTCGCACAGCACCTGCACCGCGGCGGACAGCTGAAGACGAGTGGTGTCGGTGCCGGCCATGAGCAGCGAGGCGACCATACTGCGCAGCTCGTCCCCGCTGAGGCGGTCGCCTGGAGAGCCGGGGTCTTCGGCGCGGATCAGCTCCGAGAGGAGGTCGTCGGTCAGGGTGTGGCGGCGCCGCGCGATCATCTCGTCGATATAGGCGTCTAGAGCTTCCCAGGCCTGCAGGATCATGGGTGTCTGGCTCGCGGCGTCCCAGCCGAAGGCCTCCATGATGTGGTCGGTCCAGTCCGAGATCAATTCCCAGTCCTCCGGCGGTGCGCCGACCAGCGCGCAGATCACCCGGATGGGGAATTGGCGGGCAATGTCGGTGACCACGTCGCAGCGACCGTCCGCAGTGACGCCGTCGACCAAACCGGTGATGATGTCGACGATCGTCGTGCGCAGCCGCGCGGTCGACTTGGGGCTGAAGGCCTTGCTGACCAGCCGTCTCAGCCGGTGGTGTTGCTCGCCGTCGATGCAGATGATGAGTGCGGCCACGCGGTCCCAGAGCGGGCCGGACGTAATGCCCTGTGCCGCAAGGAACATGCCCTGCGGCACGCGGAAGCGGGGGTCGCGCAACGCGGTGTGCACCAGGTCATAGCTCAGCAGCTCGGGCCCGTAGGGTCCGATCGCGATCGGTGCCCTCACACGGGCCCGGCTGATGATCGCGTGCGCATCATCGGGGTGTTGGGCGTCGGCGTAGTCAATCGCCGGTAGCCCGGCCTCGAAGACGCTGGGGCAGTTGCTGAGTGTGGTGGTCATGGGATCGACTCTGCTGAATCGCGCAGGCCAGATCATCGGGGAGTACTCGGAATTCACTCTGCGGCTATGGCGGCAAGAAGCGGGAGAATCCCACCCCCACCGCAGGGTCAACGCCGCGCCGCGCGTCCGAATACGGGATTTCCCCGATGTTCGCGGCTCCGCGCACCGAGATCCTGGCTAGCATGACCAAAACCGATCGACGGATTGAGTTGGACGTGAGCGAGCTGCCAACCGGAACGGTGACGCTGTTGCTCGCCGATGTCGAGGGTTCGACGCGGTTGTGGGAGACCGAAGCCGACGCGATGACTGCCGCGTTCGCGCGCCTGGACCGCACTCTCAGCGACCTGCTTGCCGCCCATGGCGGGGTGCGTCCGGTCGAGCAAGGCGAAGGCGACAGCTTCGTGGTCGCGTTCCCGCGCGCTAGCGCCGCGGTGGCGTGTGCCCTGGCCCTGCAACGAGCGCCGCTGGCCCCGATCCGGTTACGCATCGGTCTGCACACCGGCGAGGTGCAACTGCGCGACGGGTGCAACTACGTCGGTTCCACGATCAATCGCACGGCGCGCCTGCGCGACCTCGCGCACGGCGGTCAGACGGTGCTGTCGGGCACCACCGAGGACATTGTGGTCGACGCGCTCCCGGATGATGCGTGGCTGACCGACCTCGGCCGCCACGAACTTCGCGGAATTGCTCGTCCCGAGCGGGTGGTACAGCTCTGCCACCCGGACGTCGCCAACGACTTTCCGCCGCTGAGGACATCGAAAACCGTTGCTGCCGAGCACTTACCGACGCAACTGACCAGTTTTGTCGGCCGCGGCGCCGAGATCGACGGCGTACGGCGCATCCTGGCCGCCAACCGGCTGGTCACCCTGACCGGTGCCGGCGGGGTGGGCAAGACCCGGCTGGCCATTCAGGTCGCGGGCCAGCAGGCCGCCGAGTTCGGTGACGGCGCCTGGTACGTCGACCTGGCGCCGCTCACCGACCCCGATCTGGTGCCGGTCGCGACGGCCGGCGCACTGGGGCTCACCGACCAGCCCGGCCGCTCCACCACCGAGACGTTGATCCGGTTCGTGGGTCACCGTCAGATGCTGGTCGTACTGGACAACTGCGAGCACCTCCTCGACGCGATCGCCGCGCTCACCGCCGCGCTACTGACGGCCTGCCCCGGGTTGACGGTGCTGGCGACCAGTCGCGAACCCATCGACGTACCCGGCGAGGTGACCTGGCGGGTGCCGTCCCTGTCGTTGGAGGACGACGCCGTTGCGCTGTTCCTGGACCGGGCCCGGCGAGCGCGCACCGATCTGCACATCGCCGACGACGACAGCGAGACGGTCAAGGAGATCTGCCGTCGGCTCGACGGCATGCCCCTGGCGATCGAGTTGGCGGCCGCCCGGGTACGGGCGCTCTCGCTCGACGAAATCGTGAGCAGTCTGCATGACCGCTTCCGGTTGTTGACCGGGGGCGGGCGCACTGCGGTGCGCCGCCAGCAAACGTTACGGGCGTCGGTCGACTGGTCGCATGCGCTGCTGACCGATTCCGAACGCGCCCTATTCCGGCGGCTGGCGGCATTCGTCGGCGGCTTCGATCTCGCCGCCGCGCGTGCCGTGGCCGGGGGCACAGAGGTGGAGCGCTTCCAGGTGTTGGACCAGCTCACGCTACTGGTGGACAAGTCGCTGGTGGTGGCGGATAACACAGTAGGGCGAACGCGTTATCGGCTGCTGGAGACCGTTCGGCAGTACGCCGCGGAAAAACTTGACGAATCCGGTGAGGTGGACACGGTTCGTGCACGCCACCGCGACTACTACGCCGCAATGGCGGCCGCGCTCGACGCGCCAGCCGCCACCGGACACCAGCGGCGGGTTGAGCAAACCGAAACCGAACTCGACAACCTGCGCGCGGCGTTCGCCTGGAGCCGCGAGAGGTGTGACACGGAAGTGGCATTGCAGCTGGCGTCGTCGCTGCAGCCACTGTGGCTCACGCGCGGCCGCCTGCGCGAAGGAATGAGCTGGATCGATGAGGCGCTGACCGATCTGGACGCCGTGGACGGCGAGGTGGCACCGGCGGTGGTGGCGCGGGCGCTGGCCGACGCGGCACTCCTCGACGGCTGGGTCGGCATGCCGGAGCGCGGGGAGCAAGCCACCGAAGCGCTGACCATTGCTCGCCAACTGGACGACCCCGTCCTGCTGGTTCGTGCTCTCACCGGCTGCATTGGCACGGCCGCCTTCGATCCCGAACAAGCGGCAACGTACTTCGCCGAGGCGATCGAGCTGGCGCGCGCCCTGGGCGACAAGTGGAGACTGAGCCAGCTGCTCGGCTTCCGCGCATACGCCGCTGTGATGGCCGGCAGCTCGATCACCGAGCACGCGGCGGCCGAAGGTCGCGACCTCGCCGACTCGGTCGGCGACCGGGTGGCGTCGGGCCAGTGCCGGTTATGGGGTATCGCTGGGGGACGGGCGATGCGCGGTGAGCTCCAGGGCGCCGCGGATGAATTGGGGGATCTGCTCGCAGAGGCCGATGCAGCCGGCGACCTGCTCACGAGATTCAACGCCCTGATGGCGCAGAGCTTTGTACTGGGGAGGCACGGCAACACGACTGCAGCGCTTGCCGCGGCCGAGACGGCGGTCGAGTTCGCCGCTGAGCTAGGTGCTGCGATCGAGGGGCTCGGCTATCTCGCACTGGGTTGGTCACGGCTGGCCGTGGGAGACGTCGCAGGCGCGCGCGACGCTCTCACGACAGCTTATGGCCAGATACCGAACGCCGGCTTTTCGTCGACCAACTTGATGTGGAGAGCCGAAACCGAGCTCGCGGAAGGCGATGTCGTGGCGGCCCGCCGCTGGGCCGATCGCGGAGTTCCGGCGACCGCTGGTTATTTCGGCACGTTCGCATTGAACACCCGTGCCCGCGTGGCGCTCGCTGAGGGGAACGCGGAGTCGGCCGAGCGTGACGCTCACGAAGCGCTGACGCGTGCCGCCGATACCGGGGCACAGCTGGGAGTGCCGGACGTCGTCGACTTTCTCGCTGGGCTGGCCGTGCTAGCCGCGAGTTATCCCGAGGCGGCTAGGCTCTTCGGTGCCGCAGAGGCAATCCGGCAACGCACCGGGGAGGTGCGATACCTGATCCATCAGGCCGCCTATGAGAATTCGGTGGCGACGCTCCGAGATGCGATGGGCCAAAATGACTTCGACTCCGCCTGGGCCGAGGGGGCAGCGCTATCCACTGCCGAAGCGATCGCTTATGCCCAGCGAGGTCGGGGCGAACGCAAACGCCCGGCGTCCGGCTGGGCTTCGCTCACCCCCGCCGAACTCGACGTCGTCCGCCTGGTCAGCGATGGGCTGGGGAATAAAGACATCGCCGCCCGGCTTTTCATCTCGCCGCGCACCGTCGAGGCACATCTGACGCACGTCTACACGAAGCTGGGCTTGGCCTCGCGCGTCCAACTGGCCCAGGAAGCCGCCCGCCACGCCTGAAATCGGTGGCGAGCAGACACAGAATCGCATGAAAATGACGGTGTTAGTGCGATTCTGCGTCTGCTCGCGCCAGAAAAGCAGCACTAGCGCCGCCGGTCATCCGTTCGGACTCCGGTAGGTCGAGGTAGCGCTCCAGGTTGCGGTGCATGTTGATCACCCGACGTTCTTCATTGGAGAGCACCAGATGCGTCAAGCCGGGCTGGTGCAGGCCGCGTTGCAGGCCGGGCAGGATCCGGATGTCCTGGGTCAGCACGATTCCCGGTTCGGCATCCGCGGCCGACATGCGCATGTCGGCGGGCTTGTTGCGGTCGGCGCCGGGCGGCATCCGGGTCATCAGGAACATGGTCAGCTCACCGTGGTCCGGATCCGGGCCGGGCCGCGACGTCATGATCGTCAAGTGGTCGGCGTTGACCAGGAACGTCATGTTCGGGAACACGTTGTACTGGTGCAGTCGGGTGATCCGGTCGGTGTCGGCCCAGTCCAGGTTCACCCCGCGTCCCGCGGCGAACTCCCGGGTGCGCGCCGCGATCAGGTCCGGCACCGACTGGCCGTCATCGGGAAAGGGTGTGCCCTCGGCCGCACCCATCAGCGCACCCTGGGTGTAAACGTAAGCGTCCCAGACTTCTTTGTCACTCAGGGTGCCCTCGAAACGCGGACTGGGCACCCCGTACGGTTGGTCGGACTTACCTGCGTGCACCCAGATCTGTTGCGGCGCATGGATATCATCGACGCAGCGCAGCAATTCGGGGTGCAACGTTTGGATATGATAGGTCTCGCTGTAGCCGTCGGCAATGGTCTTCCAGTTGGCTTCGACGTCGACGGTCAGCGTTGCGTAGCAACGGAAGTCGCCGATGTCGCACCAGGCGATGTCCTCGGGGATGCCATCCAGATAGGAGATCAGTGGCATCGCGCTGAGGTCGAGATTGACGAACACCATCCCCGCCCAAACGTCGACAGCGGCCGGCACCAACGGAAAGTCCGACATCTTCAGCGATCCGAAGCCCTTGCGGTTGGGGACCCGCTTCAGCACCCCGGCGAGGTCCCAGGTCCAGCCGTGGTAGCCGCACTTGAGTTCGCGCAACCCCGAACCGCTGCCTACGCACAGCGAATTCCCCCGATGCCGGCAGGCGTTCTGAAAGGCACGCAGCACGCCGTCGTCATCGCAGACAATCAGGACTCCGTATGGGCCACAACGGTATTCGAAGTAGTCGCCCGGGTGGGAGACGTGATCGACCAGGCAGGCAAGCTGCCACACCTTCGGCCACATCCGCTGGATCTCGAGGGCGGCGAACGCCGGCGAGTAGTAGCGCTCGGCGGGCACCAGGGTCGGGGACGCGGGCGGGACCCCGATCGCGTCCTCGGCACGGGTCCGGGCGGGGTTACCCGCGGCCGTCTGCACCGGCGCGGCCTAACGCGCGCCGCGCACCAACCGGCCCGGCCGTGCGCCGGTATCGACGTCGTGGCGCCGGGTCACCGTGCCGCTGACGATGGTGGCCGCGTATCCGCTGGCGCCCTGCAGGATCCGGTTTCCGCCGGCGGGCAGGTCCCAGGCCATCGCGGCTGGGTGCAGCGTCAGCGCGTTCAGGTCGATGACGTTGATGTCGGCTTTCTTGCCCGGTTCGATGGTGCCGCGGTCGGTGAGACCGAACAGGTGCGCGGTGTCCCGCGCCTGCTTGCGGATCACATATTCCAGCGAGAGTTTGTCACCGCGGTGCCGGTCCCGCGCCCAGTGGGTCAGCAGGAACGTGGGATACGAAGCGTCGCAGATCATTCCGCAGTGTGCGCCACCGTCGGACAGGCCCAGCACACCGGCCGGGTGCAGCAGCATCTCGCGAATTGCGTCGTGGTTGCCCTCGGCGTAATTGAACAGCGGCAGCATCAGCATGGCGCTGGCGTCCCGTTCCAGCATCAGGTCATAGAGGGTCGACAGCGGGTCCTCGCCGCGCGCCTGCGCGATCGCCTGCACGGTGCGGTCCGGGGTGGGCTCGTAGTCCGGCGGGTTGCCCAGTGCGTAGAGGCGGTGCAGCGAATGCTGCACCAGCGCGAACATGCCGTCGAACAACAACGACGGATCCACCGGCAGGTCGTCCTCGGCCAGGATCGCGGCCTTGACGGCGGGATCGGCCAGGCGTTGCGCGAGTTCTTCGCGGCCGCATTCGGCCTTCAACCGGCGGTAGGTGGGCCGGTGGCTGAACCCGTGATGGCCCTGGAATCCGATCATCATGCCGAACGGGCGGGCGGCGATCTGCGGGTACAGCCGACTGCCGTCGGAGTGAGCGGCCGCGGAGAGATCCAGCATCTCGCGCCACAGTCCCGGGTCGGCGTCCACCTGGATGAGCGCGAAGGACACCGGACGGTCGATCTCAGCGCCCAGTCGGCGCATCCACTCGAGTTCCTTCTTGGGCGCGATGATGTCCTCACCCGCTGAACCCTGCGGGGCCAGTTCGAAGACTGCCTGACCGCCGGCGGCCATGGCCCGTCCGAGGCCGAACAACTCGTCCTCGGCGGCGAAGGTGCCAGGCACCGGTTCGCCGTCCATCGCGCGGTGACCCATCGTGCGCGACGTGGAGAATCCGAGTGCGCCCGCTTCGACGGCCTCGGTGACCAGGCGGCCCATCGCTTTGATGTCGTCGGCGGTGGCCGGTTCGTTGCGGGCACCGCGTTCGCCCATTGCGTAGGCGCGGATCGCGCCGTGCGCGACCTGGCTGCCCACGTCGATCGAGAACTTCTGCTTACCGATGGCGTCGAGGTACTCGGGGTAGGTCTCCCAGCCCCAGGTGATGCCCTCGGTCAGGGCGGTGCCGGGAATGTCCTCGACGCCTTCCATCAGGCTGATCAGCCAGTCCTCGGTCCCGGGCCGCACCGGCGCGAAGCCGACGCCGCAGTTGCCGGTGACCACCGTGGTGACTCCATGACCGCTGGACGGTTCCAGCGAACTGTCCCAGCTGACCTGCCCGTCGTAGTGGGTGTGGATGTCGACGAACCCGGGCGCCACCACATGTCCGGTCGCGTCGATGGTCTCGGCGGCTTCGCCGGCAAGCTCCGGAGAATCCGCGCCGCGGCGGACCACGTCGACGATTTTGCCGTCCTTGATGCCGATGTCGGCGCGGTAGCGTGGCGCGCCGGTGCCGTCCACGACGGTCCCACCGACGATTTTCAGGTCGAACATGGATGCCTCCAGGGCAGCGAATCAGGGCTGTGCGATCATTTCGCTACGGTGAGTAGCGTATGTATCGACGGTAGGCGTCCCGGTGGCTTGAGTCAATGACGCGCGGACGGGCGGGTCAGGATGCGGTCAGGCGATTCCAGGTCAACTTCACCGCGGTGCCGTGCGGGGTTCCGTCGATGCTCGCTTCGTCGGCGAGGGCACGCATCAACGGGATGCCGCGCCCGCGGGCCAGATTCGCTGCGCTGGGCTGCTGGCGCCACCGACCGCGGTCGATGATGTTCACCGCGAGGGTGTCCGAACCGGGGTCGTAGGCGGCGCGCACATCCATGGTCCCGCACTCATCGGGGTAGGCGAATTCGGCGACATTCGCCAGCGCCTCGCTGACAGCCAGCACCAGGTCACTGAACTGCTCGGCGTCGAGCGCGAAATGACGACTCAGCCAATTGCGAAACTCGACCCGAATCCGCGTGGCATTCGATGCGTCGGCGGCAATCTGCGTTCGGACGAAGCGCGGGCAATCGTTGCTCTGGGATGTCACGGGGTGCCGAATCAGAGTGTCTGGCCGACCCCCGGCGATGCCGTGCTACGCACCGGTGATCCAGTTCAGCGCGCTATCCAAGGTGCGGTGCAGCGAGAGCACGCTGTCGATACCCATCAGTTTGAGTGGACGGCTGGTGGCCGGGCCGTCGGCAACCACGGCCAACCGTGTCGGCGGCGCCAATTCGGCTTGCCCGTTGACCAGCACGCTCATCCCGGCAGACGCGAGGAATTCCACTTTCGTCAGATCGACGATGAGCGCCGGGGGTTTGCCGGCCAGCGCCGTGTGCATCGCATCCGCCAATTGAGGAGCACTCAGCATGTCTACTTCGCCCGAGACGGCCAGTACCACGGCACCGTCCGCCTGGTACTGCTCGACTTCGAAAGCCGTTCGGTTGATTGGATCGCCGGGTTGATCGACCATGCTTTATCTCAAATCCGTCCTCGGGGGGACAACAATAGTGCTCAGAAAACCACGCCATGCCGGGGCTGTGGATTCAACCCGCCGGAAAACCGCCACGAACTTGCTTGCCGAATGCAGCGCCGCGGCAGCCAACGAAAGCCAATCCTAGGCCATCGCGCGAAACACCCGCCGGGTACCGTTCCGCCGGGTAAACATTCTGCCACCGCGGGCGGCCGATCGCTTTTCCGGCCGGCCTGCGCCGCGTGCGCCGACAGTGGTGCACAACGGGGTCAAGGCCTTGTGCGGGGTTGATAGCGTCTACGAATGCTCTTTGCTGCGCTGCGCGATATGCAATGGCGAAAACGTCGCCTGGTTATTGCCATCGTCAGCACCGGGCTGATCTTCGGGATGACGCTCGTGATGAGCGGACTTGCCTACGGGTTTCGCGTCGAAGCCCGGCAGACCGTGGATTCCATGGGGGTCGACGCATTTGTGGTCAAGGACGGCGCGGCGGGACCTTTTCTGGGGTCGACGCCATTTCCCGACGTCGACCTGGCGCGGGTGCGCGCCGAACCGGGTGTCTCCGCCGCGGCACCGCTGGGCTGTGTGGGGACGATCATGAGGGACGGCAACTCGACCCGGAACGTCACTGCGTTCGGGGCACCTGAGCGTGGTCCCGGCATGCCGTCCGTTTCGCAGGGCCGGGCCCCGTCGAAGCCCGACGAGGTGGCGGCGTCAAGCACGCTGGGGCGCCGGCTGGGCGACACCCTGCAGGTGGGCGCCCATACGCTGCGGATCGTAGGCATCGTGCCCAATTCGACCGCACTCGCCAAGATCCCCAACATTTTTCTGACCACCGAGGGTTTGCAGCAACTGGCGTACAACGGGCAGCCGATGGTCACCTCGATCGGCATCGACGGCACCCCCCGGGCGCTGCCGAACGGCTACCGGACCTATGACCGGGACGGTGCCGTGGCCGACCTGATCCGGCCGTTGAAGGTCGCGGTGAACTCCATCACCATCGTTGCGCTGTTGCTGTGGGTGGTGGCGGTGCTGATCATCGGCTCGGTGGTGTACCTGTCCGCGTTGGAACGGGTCCGCGACTTCGCGGTGTTCAAGGCGATCGGGACCCCGACGCGCTCGATCCTCGCCGGCCTGGCGCTGCAGGCGCTGGTCGTCTCCCTGCTGGCCGCGGGGGTGGGGGTGATCCTGTCCAAGCTGCTGGCGCCGCTGTTCCCGATGGTCGTCGCGGTCCCGTCCGTCGCCTATGTGCTGTTACCGGTAGTGGCCACCGGGATCGGCCTGCTGGCCAGCCTGGCCGGGTTGCGGCGGGTGGTCGCCATCGACCCAGCGCTCGCGTTCGGAGGTCCCTGATCATGGGCGATCTGAGCATCCAGAATCTGGTCGTCGAGTACTACAGCGGCGGCTATGCACTGCGCCCGATCAACGGACTGAATCTCGATGTGGCGTCCGGATCCCTGGTGATCCTGTTGGGACCGAGCGGTTGCGGGAAGACGACATTGCTGTCCTGTCTCGGCGGCATCCTGCGGCCCAAGTCCGGCACCATCAAATTCGACGACGTCGACATCACGGCACTGGACGGCAAGGCGATGGCGCAGTACCGGCGCGACAAGGTCGGCATCGTGTTCCAGGCCTTCAATCTCGTCCCCAGCCTGACCGCCCTCGAGAACGTGATGATTCCGTTGCGGGCCGCCGGGATGTCACGCGCGGCCTCGCGCAAGCGCGCCACCGAGTTGCTCGAACGGGTCAACCTCGGCGACCGGATCAAGCACCGGCCCGGCGATCTGAGCGGCGGTCAGCAGCAGCGCGTGGCGGTCGCTCGGGCGATCGCGCTGGATCCGCCGCTGATCCTGGCCGACGAGCCGACCGCACACCTGGATTTCATCCAAGTCGAAGAGGTGCTGCGGCTGATCCGTGAACTGGCCGACGGTGACCGGGTGGTGGTGGTGGCAACCCACGACAGCCGCATGCTGCCGATGGCGGACCGGGTCGTCGAACTGACTCCGGATTTCGCCGACACCAACAGGTCGCCGGAGCTGTTCGAACTGAAGGCCGGAGTGGTGTTGTTCGAGCAGAGCACCATGGGTGAGTTGATCTACGTGGTGATCGAGGGCGAATTCGATCTGGTACATGAATTGGCCGACGGCGGTGAGGAATTGATCAAGGTGGTCGGGCCGGGTGACTACTTCGGGGAGATGGGCGTGCTGTTCCACATGCCACGCTCGGCGACCGCGCGGGCGCGCACCGATGCGAAGGTGATGGGGTACACCGCCCAGGCCTTCCGGGAGCGTCTCGGCGCAGGCGGCCCGCGCGACCTGATCGGACACCGCGAGCTCAGCAGCGACTGATCCGCTACGAGTGGTGCTGGGCGAAGAACCGCCAGATGGTGTCGGTGGCGTCCGGGGGCTGGCCGCGTCGGACTGAGTCGCCGAGCAGACGTCAGCGCATCGCACGTACACCGAGTGCGCGCCCGAGCGCCCGGCGCGCCCGGGCAGCCGTTTCCCGCTTCGGCAGCCGCACGGCGGCCACCCCCCGGGCGCCCAGCAACGCCGCCAGCATCACCGAGACGCAGACCAGCCCGTCGTCCTTGAGACCCCACTTCACCGCGGCCAGGATCGCCGCCCCGGCCACGCACAGCAACACGCCGACGCTGACGCCACGCCACGCCGACGTAATGGCGGGGGCGCCGTCCCACCCGGGCAGCGGAGTGTTCTCCAGCACCCGCAGCGCCACGAACAGCACCGCCACCACGGCGATCATCAGGACGAGTTGCGCAACGCCGATCGCCAGGAAGTCGGGCTGACCCGGGAAGCGCGGGTGGCCGAAGGCGTCGAACAGCAGGTGCACGCCCAGCAGCGCCGGCATGTGCCACAGGTACAGCGTCATTGCGCCGGAGTTGCCGATCGCCGTGAACCACCACACCCGCGGCCGTTGCGCCCAGCGGTTGATCGCCGGTGCGGCCGCGATCGCCAGGGCGCTGAGCACGATCGCGTGTCCGGCGAGCAGCAGCGAGGGGGGGCTCATGTTAGGCAGCTGCTGGCCCTCAATACCGACCAGACTCAGCTCGTAGGGACCCCACTGCAGCAGCGCGATGTTGACCGTGAACACTGCCGCCGCGACACTCAACGCGACACGACCGCTGAGCAACTGGCGGCGGTAGGCGACGCCGAACATGCCGGGGATGAGCCAGGCCGCGAGGTTGAGATAGCCGATCGGCGCCAGTGCCGGCCAATGCAACCGAAGCACGTCGACGACCGCGACCATCGCGTAGACGGCGGCGACGCCGCCGACCAGGCGGGTCGCCGTGGTGATCCGCCACAAGGCCGGCATCGCCGCGAGCACCAGCACATACACGCCGAGAAACCACAGCAGCTGAATGCTGATGCCTGCGACCGGTTCGTACACATGTTGGGGCAGGAAGGGATACAGCATTACCAACGCGACGGCCCAGAAGGCCAGGTAGTAGAAGACCGGCCGGAACAACCGGGTGCACCGCTTCAACAGCCAACCCCCCCAGTTGACCTCCGGTCCCCAGGACGAGACGCACGCCGCGGCGCCCGCGAAGAAGAACAGCGGCATGATCTGGAAAATCCAGGTCAAAGCCTGGAACACGGTCGAAGTGGTGAGCAGGTTGTCCCAGATGAACACGCCGTCGCGGATGGTGCTGATCGCCATCACGGTGTGGCCGATCACCACGCCGACCAGTGCGGTGATGCGGATGACGTCGATGGCGCGGTCGCGGTCGACCGGCGTGGTGGCGGCCAGTTCAGGGGCGCTCGGAAAGCGCAGCAAGCCCGGGGAAGTTGTCATTCCTGCAGCATTGCTGGTGGGTGCGGGCCGGCACCTGCGTAGGACTACTCGTTCCGGGCGGGTAGTCCTACCACTGACTAGGCCTGGTGGGCCAGGGTGAAGAAGACGTAGGCGAGGCAGAACAAGAAGTTCAGGGAGATGAGGACCAGCCCGGCGCACACCAGCGCGTGCCTGCAGCGCCGCTGCAGCCGCGTGACTCGGGCGGACTGTTTCTCGCGGTTGAGTTCCGTGGCGATCAACGCGAAATTGACGTTGGTCATCTCCCGTTCGGCCACCGGGGAGCCGGTGAACAACTGGCGGAGGCGGGTCGCCGGGATATGCACTCCGACGGCTGCGAAGCGCCGGCTCAGTCGTCGTGCCTGCCTGCGGCCGAGAACCTGGCCGCGTAGCTGCAGTTGCTGCGCGAGTCGCTGTCGTTCGTCGCCCCAGGGGTTCGACGGGGTCGTCACAAGCGGGAAGTCTATGTCCTTCATCACATTTTGGGGACAGATCCGTCCCGCATTTTTCGCGGATTCGCGGCCTCAGCGCAGCTGCTCGGTCGGCACCGCGTAGCGCTGCTGGTAGCTGCGGACCCGGTCGCGCACCTCGTCGGCGTTCAGACCGGTGTCCGACCAGGTGTAGCGGCCCCGTCCGCCGTCTCCCGGGTGAGCGGCCAGAAAGTCGCGCATGCGTTGCTTCGCCTGCGGCCGCAGTTCGCGGCCCAGCTTTCGGTAGATGCCGTCGATGGTGGTCCAAGGGTCGGCAATGAAATCGGCGTAGTGGACGTCGATGATGCGGTCGGCGGCGATCTTGCCGCTGTCACGCAGCGCCATCTCCCGCTCGAGACCGACCACAATCTCCTCGTAGGACTGGGCCGCGCACTCACCGATATCGGATTCGTCGCTGCCCATCCGGCGCAGATGATGGGTGAGGGCGGCGATCGACGAGATGACGTTGAGCGGGTCGCGGTGCGTCTGCACGATCAGCGCGTCGGGATACTCGGCGAGCAGCGCATCGAGCTGCCACAGGTGCGCCGGCGACTTCAGTAGCCACTGCCCGGGCACGCCCGACTGCAGGTGCTGCAGGAAGATCCGGTGGAACCGGTAGGCCGCGGCGTGGTCGGCGTCGTAGAGCAGCCAGCGGTAGTAGGTGGGCAGGCGGTACTGCACCGAGAAGATCATGCTGACGAAGGAACTGGCAGTGATGCGGACGCACTCCTGCCCGACCAGCGCGCCCATCGGGTGGTACTTCAGGAAACCGGGGATGATCTGCTCGGCCATCTCCAGGCTGGCCTGCGTGAGGGCGATCCGCGGGTCGTCGTGATAGGTCTGCGGTTGCGGAACCGGGCAGGGCGCATCCACTTCCCAGGTCAGCGGCGCGCGCAGGGCGGGATCCTGGGCCAGCAGGTCGTACAGGATGGTGGTTCCGGTGCGGGGTTGCCCGACGATGAAGATCGGCGCCTCGACCGGCTCGGTCGCTATCTGCGGGTTGCGATTGCGCCAGTCGATCACGTCCAGCCGGTTCTTCAGGGCACGCATCAGATCCAGATAGGCGATCTCGACTCCGATGGCCGACAGCCGGGCCTCGTTGAGCAGGCCGTCCACCACCCGTTCGAGTCCGGCTTCCCAGCCCGGGGCGGCATCTCCGAAGTCGTCGTGCCCGGTTTCCGCGCAGGCCGTGGCGATCAAACGTGCGGGCTGGAAACGCTCCTGCGGCGTCATCGCTGTACCGACACCTCGACGCGGGGCGGGTTCGGGTTGTCGAGCCAGCGCAGCACGATGAACCCGCGGTGACGGCCACCGGTGTCGAGCCAGTGGCCCAGCCCGCGATCCCGGTCACCGATCGCGATGCGCACCCGCCCGTCCGGGCCGGGTTGCACGCCGCGGTTGGTCACCGAGCTGTGCCGTCGCCGCGGTTCCAGACACTCGTGCCAGATGTTTTCCAGGGTGACGTTCCAATACCTGGTGTCGGGCGGCTCGATGTCGAGCACGAGTGCCTGGCCCGGCTCCAGGCGGTAGGTGCCGATCATGTACAGGTTGTCCGGCGTGGTGTCCGCCGCGCCCAGGTCGGCGGCCTCGGCGGTCAACAGCGCGTTGGGCTGATCGAGCAGCTCGGGCTTGATGGTGCGGTGCAGGGTTGCGAGCTTCATCAGCGACCACGCCATCGCGGTGAACTGCTCGGCCAGCGCGTCGTCGGTCAGCGCAGTCACCGGGTCGGGGTCCAGAGCCTCGATGTGCAGGGTGGCCAGTTCCTCGCGGGCGCGGTCACCGATGTACTCCCGCACCACCACCGACGACGCGTCCCCAGGGATCGGCAACCACTGCGCCCCGTCGAGGTCCGCCGGTTGCTGTGCGGCCAGCACGATCGCGAATTGTTCTGAGCACAAGTCCAATTCGGTGTCACTGAGATAGCCGGACATGCGTCGCGGGGTCAGACCGGTGCCGGCCAGGATCTGCATCCCGAGGTAGGCCGACGTACCCCGGGCGCCGGTGATCCGATAGCGACGGTCACCGCGGATCATGGCCAGGTAGTAGTTGCCGTCCGGGTTCGGGCCGCCGACCATCCGGTTCGGCGAGCACATGTCGAAGAACACCGGCCGGCTCAGGTCGGCTTCGACGGCCATCTGCGAACACAGCGACGACACCCGGGCGATCACCCGCAGCCCTTCGAGGAGTTCGCGTTCGGTTTCGGCGTCCTGGGTGACGATGGTGGTGACGTCGGCCAGCATCTGCTGGAAGAACTTCCAGGCGCCGACCGCCTGGGGTGCGTCGACCCGAGTCATAGCTTCGATCTCCTAGCGGTTGAGTGTCAGCGCGTCGACGATGAGCCGGGTGGTGAGCTCGGCGCGCCGTCGTGGATACGCCTGTCCGGCAGACAGAATCGGATACACGACGCCGCCGACGACGGCATCGGCCGCCGAGTCCGCGGTCGCCGGATCGATCCCCGCGGCGAGCAGCCGGGTGCGGACGCTGTCGTGCAGCGGCGTACTGAATCCGTCGCGCAGTTTGGCCGCGGTGTCCTGGTGTTCCATGCCGGCAACGGTCAGGGTGCGCAGCATTGCCGAGCCGCGGGCGGTGGTCAGGCTCGCGGCGAGCTTGCCCACCCACTCGACCAGATCGGCGGCCAGATCGTCGGTGTGGTTCATCGCGGCGAGGATCTTGTCGGCGTCCTCGAGCATGACGTCGGCGACGAGCTCGGGCCTGCTGCGCCACCAGCGGTAGATGGTCTGCTTGCCCACCCCGGCCCGGGCGGCCACCGCCTCGATGGTCAGCGCATCGAAGCCGCGTTCCAGGAGCAACTCGCGCGTTGCTGTCACGATTGCGGTACGTGATTTTTCGCTGCGGCGGCGCGGCGTGAGATCGGTCGACATGTCAGGTGGTCCTGTTCGACTTTCCGGCGTCCGCCTTGTTAGTCTCTGCAAGACGAGACGGTTCGTCTTGTAAAGCGAGAGGATAGCAGCCGGTGCCGCCCATGTGGAGTTTGTCGAGCGCAGCTGCCACGGCTGGGTCGCCGTCGTGAGCGTGGGACTGACCGCCGAGCAGCAGGAGTTGTGCGCCGCTGTCGGACAATTCGCCGCACGGCACGCTCCGGTTGCCGCCACCCGGGACAGCCTGGACGCGCTCGCCGCCGGGAAGATGCCCGACTGGTGGGAAGCATTGGTCGACAACGGCTTTCACGCCGTTCACCTGCCGGAGGAGGTCGGCGGCCAGGGTGGTCGGCTGGTCGACGGCGCATGTGTGCTCGAGGCCGCGGCCACAGCGTTGTTGGCCGGGCCGTTGCTGCCGACGGTCGCCACCGGCGCGGTCGCGCTGTCGGCAGATCGGACCCCGATGGCGGAGTCGCTGCTGCGTGAGCTTGCCGCCGGTGCGCCGGCAGCGGTCATCCTGCCGGGCGACGGCGAATTTTGCGTCGATCGGGTCGGCCAGGGATGGCGGGTGACCGGGACCTCGGAGGTTACCGCTGGGGTGTGCTCGGCGCGGCTGGTCCTGGTCGGTGTGCGGACCGCGGACGGTGGCGTGGTATGGATTCCGGTCGATACCGAAAACCCCGCGGCAGCAATCGATTCGGCAGACGGCACCGATCTGGTGACCGATGCCGGAATCCTGCGTTTGACCGACTACGCTGCGGCCGACGTGCTGACCGGCATCGAGCCGGAACGCGCCGAATGCGTGGTGTTGGCACTGGTGGCCGCGACAACCGCCGGCATCACGCAGTGGTGCGTGGATGCGGTCACCGCGCACCTGCGCATCCGGGAACAGTTCGGCAAAGTGATCGGCACCTTCCAGGCCCTGCAGCACAACGCGGCGATGCTGTTGGTCAGCAGCGAATTGGCGACGTCGGCGGCGTGGGACGCGGTGCGGGCGGTGGATGAGCCACTCGATCAGCACCGCATCGCCGCGGCCGGAGCCGCGTTGATCGCGGTGTCGCCGGTGCCCGATCTCGTGCTGGATGCGCTCACGATGTTCGGCGCCATCGGATTCACCTGGGAGCATGACGTACACCTGTACTGGCGGCGCGCAATCAGCCTGGCCGCATCGATCGGTCCGGCGAATCGCTGGGCCCGGCGGCTGGGCCGGCTCACCTGCACCCAGCAGCGTGACATGTCGGTGGACCTGGGCGACGCGGATGCCGAGTTCCGGTCGCAGGTGGCCCAGACCCTGGACGCGGCACGGCAATTGAGCAACGACCAACCCGGCCGTCAAGGTGACTACGACGACTTCAAGACCGGTCCGCAACGCACCCTGATCGCCGAAGCCGGCTTGATCGCGCCGCATTGGCCGCCGCCGTGGGGACTCGACGCCGGGCCACTACGCCAGCTCATCATCGACGACGAGTTCGCCAAGCGGCCCGACCTGGTGCGCCCGTCGCTCGGCATTGCCGAATGGATCCTGCCCTCGGTGCTACGTGCTGCGCCGAAAGAGCTGCAGGACAAACTGATCCCGCCGACCCAACGCGGCGAGATCGCCTGGTGCCAGCTGTTCAGTGAGCCGGGAGCAGGGTCCGACCTGGCCGCTTTGACCACCCGCGCCACCAAAGTGGACGGCGGCTGGCAGATCAACGGACACAAGATCTGGACATCGGTGGCCCACCGCGCCGACTTCGGGGCGCTGCTGGCCCGCACCGATCCCGACGCCGCAAAGCACCGCGGCATCGGCTATTTCATCCTGGACATGCGATCCCCGGGCATCGAGATCCAGCCGATCAAGACCGCCACCGGCGAGGCGCATTTCAACGAGGTGTTCCTCACCGATGTCTTCGTGCCCGACGCGATGCTGCTCGGTGACCCGGTCGGCGGTTGGAATCTGGCGATCGCGACCATGGCCGAAGAGCGTTCGGCCATCAGCGGTTACGTCAAATTCGACCGCGCTGCCGCACTGCGCCGGTTGGCGTCGGAGGACGGCCCGGACCGTGCGGACGCGCTGCGCGCGCTCGGCGAACTCGACGCATACACCAATGCGATCAAAGCGCTGGGTGTGCGGGAGACCATCCGCTTGCTTGACGGGCAGCCGTCGGGTCCGGCGTCCAGCATCGCCAAGGTCGCGATGAATGTGTTGCTGCGCCGCACCTTTGCGGCCACACTGCAACTGACCGGACGGCTGGCAATGGTGGCCGACCCCGATCCCGCTGCGCAACCTGCTGTAGTGGAGCCGTACCTGCGGTTGCCGGCGGAGTTGATCGGCGGCGGCACCCGTGAGATTCAGCTCAACATCATCGCTCAAATGATTCTCGGACTGCCGCGGAAATAAGGGAACGCACATGGGATTACGCGGAGAAGCCGCAATAGTCGGCTACGTCGAGCTGCCACCCGAGCGCCTCAACAAAGCGGCACCGGCGCCGTTCGTCATCGAGCAGTGGGCAGAACTGGCCGCGGCAGCACTCGAGGACGCGGGATTGTCCGGTGATGTAGTCAACGGCATCGTGACGTCCCACCTTGCCGAGTCACAGATCTTCGTCCCGTCCACCATCGCCGAATACCTCGGAATGCCGGCCCGATTCGCCGAACTGGTGGATCTCGGCGGAGCCAGCGCCGCCGCCATGGTGTGGCGGGCCGCCGCGGCGATCGAGCTCGGAATCTGTGACGCGGTGCTGTGTGCCCTGCCGGCCCGCTACATCACGCCGTCGTCGAAGCAGAAGCCCAGGCCGCTGGTGGATGCCATGTTCTTCGGCTCGTCGAGCAACCAATACGGTTCTCCGCAAGCCGAATTCGAGATTCCCTACGGCAACCTGGGTCAGAATGGCCCGTACGGCCAGGTAGCGCAACGCTACGCCGCGGTCTACGGCTACGACGAGCGCGCTATGGCCAAGATCGTGGTCGACCAGCGGGTCAACGCCAACCACACCGACGGTGCGATCTGGAAAGACAAATTACTGTCGGTCGACGATGTGCTGGCCAGTCCGGTCATCGCCGACCCGCTGCACATGCTCGAGATCGTGATGCCCTGCGTCGGCGGCGCTGCCGTCGTCGTCGCCAACGCCGACATCGCGAAGCGGGCCCGTAACCGTCCGGTGTGGGTCAGGGGGTTCGGT
The DNA here is from genome assembly GCF_059813065.1 of Mycobacterium sp. NGS24. Lineage (NCBI taxonomy): Bacteria > Bacillati > Actinomycetota > Actinomycetes > Mycobacteriales > Mycobacteriaceae > Mycobacterium > Mycobacterium sp. NGS24. The sequence continues at coordinate 46,611 of NZ_JCALDW010000007.1, read as the reverse complement.
GAGAACGTGCCGTTCAAGACACCCACCTATGCCGAGGATCTGCTGCAGACACCGATGCTCGAGGCCGCCGACACTGCATTCGGAATGACCGGCTTGACCCGGGACCAGATGGACATGGTCTCGATCTACGACTGCTACACCATCACCGTGATGCTGTCCCTGGAGGACGCGGGCTTCTGCCCGAAGGGCAAGGGCCTGGAATTCGTTGCCGGCCACGACCTGACCTTCCGCGGTGACTTCCCGCTGAACACCGCCGGCGGCCAACTCGGGTTCGGTCAGGCCGGATTGGCCGGGGGCATGCATCATGTCTGCGACGCCACCCGGCAGATCATGGGGCGTGCGGGTGCGGCGCAGGTCAGCGACTGCAACCGGGCCTTCGTGTCGGGGAACGGCGGAATCCTGTCCGAACAGACCGCGCTGGTCCTCGAAGGCGATTGAGCAGCAGGAGGATTCATGGCGATCAGCTTCGACCGACCGATGCCGGTCAAGACGCCCACCACCGCGCCGTTCTGGGATGCGCTGGCCGAACACCGGGTGGTGATCCAGTACTCGCCGTCGTCGCAGGCCTATGTGTTCTACCCGCGGGTGCGCGCGCCCCGCACCCTGGCCGACGACCTGGAATGGCGCGAGATCTCCGGTATGGGCACGCTGTACTCGTTCACGGTGGCGCGCCGGCCCGCACTTCGCCGACGCGGTGCCACAACTGCTGGCCATCGTCGAATGGGACGAGGGCCCAAGGTTTTCCACCGAGATGGTCAACGTCGAGCCGGGTGACCTCGAAATCGGAATGCGGGTGCGTCCGGTGTTCTTCGACTATCCCGAGCACGACGTGACCATGTTGCGCTACGAACCTGCCTGAGCGCGATCGGTACTCCTCCTCGGGTATCAGCCGCACGTCATCGCGAGTGATGCGCTTAACCACGGACGTTCGGTCAGCAGGCGGGCACGTCAGGTCGAGGAGCGCACGATCAGACGCGCGATGTCGGTGATATCCGGCGACGGCGGCGGCGGGTAGCCCAGCCGTTCGTAAACCGCGGCGATCGCGGCGTCGGCAACCGCGTTCGGGTCGAACTGCACGGTGGTCAGCGGCGGGGTGCTCACCATGCCCATGGTGCTGGCGTCCACGCCCATCACGGCCAGGTCCCCGGGGCAGCGCATACCCGCCAGGTGTATCCCGTACAGCACCAGGCAGGCGACTTCGTCGCTCTGCGCGCACACCGCGGTGACGCCGTCGCGCACCCACGTGGTGACGACGTCGGCGGCGTTGGCGACGGTAATTTCGGCGACGGGCACCGGCGGGAGGTCGCGTACCTGTGTCGCGCGGACGACACCTTCGAGCCAGTACTCGCCCAGCGCCCGCCACTTCGCGATTCCCGTATTGGCGAACGCGATCTGTCGGTGGCCCCGCGACACCAGATGGGCGACCCGCATCTCGCCGACCGCGAGGTGGGGATCACCCAGCGCCGGCAGGGTCCCGATTTCGACCAGCGGAATGGCCGCCTCGCTCACCGCCCCGGCGGCGGCTTCGCTGAGAGGGAACAGGCTGGTCACCGCGACCGGATCGAGATTGGCGATCGCATCGACGACGTGGTGGTCGTCTTCGGTCTCGAAGATCTGCACTTGCAACAGACCCAGTCGCGCGAGCTCGGTGGTCATCCGGCTGCCGGCCTGCATCGGCATGTCGCCCACCGCCACGTGTGGCACCACATACAGCACCACTCCGCTCTTGCCGCGGGCAAGATTGCGCGCGGCCAGATTGGGCCGGTAGCCGAGTAGTTTGGCGGCCCGATTGACCGCGTCCCGGGTCTGGGCCGATATTCGGCGGCCCTCGGCGTTGTTGAGCACATAACTGACCGTCGCGGTCGACACGTCCGCCAGCCGAGCCACGTCAGCGGTGGTGGGTCGCACACTTTTGTCCGTGCTCACGCGTCACCTTCCCGGGCTGCTCCTGCCACATGGTGGCACGGGGTGTCCACGCCAGCGCACCCTCCCGCGGATATCCGGTCTGTTGGCAGACTAATAGCATCAGAATCGAGCGTGTCCGTCCGAGCGACCTGGTGAGAGGAATGACCCTAGAACTTGCCAGCTGACCTGGTTTTTCGCCGCCAAGCCGAGACGCTGGATCGGCAGGGTGTCACCGCTCTACGGCCAGCACATGGAGGAAGTGCTGCGGGATGTATTGCATTGCACCCCAGAGAAGTTGCTGGATCTCTCCCGGTCGGGCGTCAGCGCCACAGGACCGGCAGGGCTGTGGCATGGCCGTCACCCTGGGTGTGCCGCCTCGCTGCGGTGACTTGTGCGCACCGGTGCGGTTCCTGCTGCGGCAGGATTCGGTGGTGATGGAATTGACTGCGCGCCATCGCATTACCGGCGTCGAGAGTCGTCGCTGATGAAAACTGACGGCATCAGAGTGGAGTGGGATTGAGCGCACACCGCACCGCGGCCATCGTCGGGGTGTTCAACACCGCGCAGGGCCGCCGGCTGGAAGGTGAGACCTCACGAAGTCTGGCCATTACTGCGATCCGAGGAGCCCTCGCCGACGCCGGTCTGAGCCTGCACGACGTGGACGGCATCAGCGCGGGTCCACAGTCCACCGCACTGATCTATGACCTGCGGCTCGGACCGGCGTGGCAAGGCTTGGGCTTCGGGGTCGGCATGATCACCGAGGCGGCCACTGCTATCGAACACGGCATGGCCGACGTGGTGGTGCTGGTCGCCGCCCAGGCCGGTGAGTATCGCGACCACGAAGCCACCGCGCCCTGGACGCGACCGGAGAACGAATTCGTAGCGCCGTGGGGCATGTTCACGGCCGCGGAATTCGCGCTGATCGCGCGTCGGCACATGCACGTCTACGGCACCACCCGCGAGCAGCTGTCCATCGTGGCGGCCACCATCCGCAACAACGGATCGCGCAACCCGAAAGCCGTGTATCACCAACGTGGTCCGTTCACCCCGGACGACATCACCGCGTCCAGGCTGATCGCCGATCCCTTCCACCTTCTCGATTGCGCCACCACGTCCGAGGGTGGCTGTGCGCTGGTACTGGCGAACCTCGCCAAGGTCGACCCGCGCAACCGTGCGGTCTACATCTTGGGCAGTGGCGCAGACTTTCACGGGCCGTCCTATCAGCATCCGCCGGCGTGGGACCTGGTCGGCCGCCGCGGCGATCACGTCAACGGCGTGGTGGGCCGGCGGGCTGCCGACCGTGCCTTCGCGCACGCGGGTCTGCGCCGCGACGACGTCGACGTGCTGGAGCTCTACGACCCGTTCTCGTTCGAGATCATCCGCCAGTTGGAGGCGTTCGGGTTCTGCCCACCCGGTGAAGGCGGGCCGTTCGTCACCGACGGTCACATCGCGATCGGCGGCAGTCACCCGATCACCACGGACGGAGGAACCATGTCGTTCAGTCACGCGGGAGCCAACCCGCAGATGATGCAGCGCGCCGTGCGGGCCGTGCAGCAACTGCGCGGCGAGGCGGGTGAACTGCAGGTGCCGGACGCGCGTATTGCGTTGTGCAGCAACGGGGGAGCGGGTGCGATGTTCACCACAGTGCTGCTACTGGGGGACGAACCGCGATGAATCTATTGCCGCAGACCGGCCCGTTGCCGCACGCCGGCAGTCACCTCAGCGTGCCGTTCTGGGCGGGATGCCGTCGTCACGAACTGTGCTACCAACGCTGCGGACAGTGTGGCCTGGCCAACTTCCCACCGACCGAGCACTGTCGCCATTGCCTGTCGGCCGAGCTGCGGTGGACACGGGGCGGTGGCGTCGGCGAAATCTACAGTTGGACCGTCGTGCACAGGCCGGTCACCGCGGAATTCGAACCGCCTTATGCGCCGGCAATTGTCACCTTGGACGAGGGTTATCAGCTGCTGACCAACATCGTCGGCGTGGCCGCCGACGCACTGCGGATCGGGATGCGGGTGCGTGTGCAATTCCACGCGGTCGACTCCGAGGTCACGCTGCCGTACTTCACCGGATCGCCGTGAGTCCCGCTCGCACCGCCAACGGCCTGCCGATCACCGCCTACCTGGTGCTGGGGTGCTGGCCGCCACTGACGATCAGCTCCGTCGCCGCATGGCCCGGCCGGGTGAGCGCCCAGCGTGGCTGGACCGCTCGTGCTACGCAGGCACCGCGACCGTAGCCAACAGCTCGGCGAGACGCGCGGGTTGATCGACCATCGAATAGGTGCGGGCCCCTTCGATGACCTCGAGCCGGGCATTCGGAATCGTCGAGGCGAGTCGTCGGCCGTCTTCGAGGTCGAAGAACTTGTCGTCGCCCGACCATGCGATGAGGGCAGGTTTGCCGAATTCGGGTAACCGTGCGGCGACCCCGGTGGTGATCTCGGGGCGCAGCGACAGCGAGAGCTGGCGCAGGTTCTCCGCGATCGCGAGGTCGGACAGTGCTGGGCGCACCCACACCGCGGTGAGATCGTCAATGTCGTTGTGGGCCAAACCCGCATAGGCGCGCCGGCGCGCGACGGGCGCTCGCATGGTCTGAATGGCGGTGCGGAACAACGACCTGGACCTGGCGGCAAGGATCACCGGCTTGAGGATCGGCGGCGGAAAGTGTTCGAACGCATCGCAACTCGTGAGGACGAGCGCCCCCAGCCGTTCGGGATGGTGCACCGCCACCAACTGGGTGACCACCCCGCCGGTGTCATTGCCGACCAGGACCACGTCGTCGAGGTCGAGCGCCGCCAGCGTGTCGGCGACGATCCTGGCGACGCCGGTGATGGTGGCGTCGGCACCGGCGCGCAGGGCTTGGGTGTGGGCACCGAGCGGCCAGGTGGGGGCAATGCAGCGCAGTCCTTGTTCGGCGAGGCGGGTGCTGACGTCGCGCCAGAGTTCGCCGCCCATCAGGTATCCGTGCACGAACACGACGGGACGCCCGGCTGCGGGTCCGGTTGCTTCGTAATGGATGGTTCCGGCGTTAATGTCGATCGTCGGCATGGCAAGCTCCTACTCGCAATATGTTACAAACAGGCTGTCTGTTCGTAAGTTACCAACAGGGTGTATGGAAATCAAGAAGCGCACTCAGGAACAGCGTTCCGCGGCAACCCGCGCGGCGCTGGTCTCGGCTGCCCGCAAGCTGTGGGGATCGCGGGGTTACGCCGACGTCGGTACGCCGGAGATCGCCGGCGAAGCAGGCGTGACCCGAGGCGCGATGTATCACCAATTCGCCGACAAGGCAGCGCTTTTCCGCGACGTCGTCGAAGCGGTGGAGCAGGATCTGATGAATCGGATGGCCACGCTGGTTGCTGCATCGGGTGCCACCACGCCCGCCGACACGATCCGCGCCGCGGTCGACGCCTGGCTCGAGGTCTCCGGGGACCCGGAGGCGCGCCAGTTGATCCTGCTGGACGCGCCGGCTGTGCTGGGTTGGGCCGGCTTCCGTGACGTTGCCCAGCGTTACAGCCTGGGTATGACCGAGCAGTTGATCACGGCGGCCATCGATGCCGGCCAATTGCAACCGCTACCGGTTCGTCCGATGGCCACCGTGTTGATCGGCGCACTCGACGAAGCCGCCATGGCGATCGCCACGGCGGCCGACCAGAAGCGGGCGCGCGAGGAGATCAGCCAGGTGCTGCGTCTGATCATCGATGGGATGCTCGAGGGCTGACGGTCCCGGGCGGCCGCCGTCACTTCACCGCCGCGATGGTCCGGCGGGACAGCTCAGTGGCGATCTCGCACGGATCGGGAAACGGCTTCCTGGTGAACTGGATCGACCATTCGAAGAAGTCGTCGCCGAACTGGACGGCAACGTCGCACAACCGGGTGCCGAGCCGGTCGGTGCCTGCCGCGATGTAGCCGCTGTGTCCGTCGATGGTGACGTCGCTGACGGTGGAGCGGGTGAGGTCCTCGTTCTTGCGTTCACGCCCGATCGGGCTGCCGCGAAACCAGCTGAAGGAGAACCACGGCCCGTCGATGCTGCCGTGCAGCAACCACTGACAGCCCATCGGGTTGCGAGCGGTGACGACCAGGCCGGACACGTTGGTGAGTTGCGCGACGGTCTGATCGCTGACGCCACCGCATTCCGGGAAGGCCGGTCCGTGCACGGCCTGCTTCGTGGTGCGCGACGGCGATGACTGCTGGCCCCCTGGTCCCGGCGGGTGGTCCTGGCAACTGACCAGCAGGGATGTCGCGCCAACCAGACCAGCCAGGACGAGCGAACCTACGGCGCGTCGATGTCGAAACACATTCTCAGCCATCTATTGCCGGCGCTTTTCATTCGACTCGTGGACGAGAGTTCGGGTGGTGAGCCGGGTCGCAGCGGGCATTCTTGCCATTCTTGTCGATGACGCGACTCAACACCGAGTCGTGGGCTTTTTGATTCGGTCGCCCATGAGCGTGCCCTTCGCACAACTTAATCAGCCCGCAGTGACGGTGCTGTTGTCCGACAAGCTATTTGGAGATCCGATCAGGGAGACATCGATGTCACTGCGAACTGGGTGATCGCGTCCGCTGCCAACTGCGCTCCGTCGCGGCGCCGGATCGCCACCCCGAGACTGCGGGCGGCTTGCTCGTAGCGAGGGTCGTGCAGCGTTGCCGCTACGGCTTTGCGAATGCGTTGCGGGCTAGCGTGTTTGGGCAGCAAGATGCCGGCCCCAGCCTTCTGCAGTGCGGCCCCACGTGTTGTTGATCGATCAGACGATGTTGTAGCATCCGCCGCTGACCGGCATACGCACATGTGCTGAGGCTGACGAGGACAATGGACATGAAATTGTCCCCGCGACCGTGTGCGGGAGGGTGGACAGGAAAGGCTACGGCGTCTTCAGGAAAATGTCGTTGAAGGTGACGGTGCGTAGTTTTCGCTCGCGGATGATGTCGACCAGCTGCGGGTAGACGTGGGTGACCGGCAGGTGATTGAGGTGTCCGATCACAATCGACTGCGGGGTGAAGTACTGGTCGGCCATCTTCACGATGTATTCCTCGGTGATCAACGTGGAATCCGACAGCGAACCCGACCACAGCACCGGCACGGTGTATCCGAGGTCTGCCGCCACGGCGTCGACAGCCGCGTTGTGCTTGGCGTACGGCGGGCGCCAATAGGGTTTGGCGCCAACGCCATACGTCTTGCGAAGGAATTCGTCGTTGCGGCTGAGCTGCTTGGTGATCTCGCCCGGGGGGATCGAGGTGCAGTCGGGGTGCGACCAGGTGTGGTTGCCGAGCTCGATCTGACCGGATTCGACCAGCGGCCGCAACATCGCCACGTTGTCGGTCCACGAGTCGTATATGCCGTTGACGAAGAACGTCATCCGGATACCGGTGTCCTTGGCGAACTGCGTGTAGGCACGCACCACTTCGCTGTTGGTGCCGTCGTCGACCGTCAGGGCGAGCAGATCACCGGTCCCGGGCAGCTGGCTGAGCGCACCTCCGCCGGGGAGTCGGATGCGCGCACTGGGGGGCGGCGGCGGCAGCAGGCCGGCGACAGTCGGACCGGCGGGCAGTGGCATGGCAGCTGCCGGCGTCTGGGCGAACGTTCGCGGTTGCGGGTCGACCATGCAGCGGGCCAGACCCACGCTGGCCACTGCGGAGACGGCGAGCGACCCGAGAAATCGGCGTCGGTTCAGCTCAGACATTTCCCGGCCGCAATCGATCGCGTGATCCGGGCACGCCCCCACTCGGGCTGCGACCTAGGCTGACCAGCGACGACACCACAGCAGCGAACCGTACCACGGCCGGGGCGGCCGACTCGGCCGGAAACGCCGGTGTGCCGCCCGAGTGTTGTGGCAGTCACAGCAGTGGGTCACTGCCGCAGGTGTGAACCGCCGCCGATGTACCAGACCTGGCCGGTGATCCATTCCGCTTCGTCGGACAACAGGAAGCTGACCACGCCGGCGAGGTCGTCGGGTCTGCCCAGGCGGGTGGTCTTGCCGAAGGTCAGGAAGGCCTGCTGAAGTTGCTGGTCGTTCTGCCGCTCCTGGGTCTCGCCCATCACGAGGCCGGGCATGACCCCGTTGCTCCTGATGTTGTGCCGGCCCCAGTTGACCGCTACGTGGCGGGTGAGGTGATTCACCGCGGCCTTGGACGCGCCGTAGGCGACGTGCATCGGGTCGCTGCCCAATGCCGCACCCGAGGATGTGTTGACGATGCTGCCGCCGCCGGCTTCGAGCAGATGCGGTAGAACCGCTCGGATCGTGCGGACGTAGCCCAGCAGGTTGACCTCCAATGTCCGGTGCCACACGTCGAGGTCGGTGTCCAGGATCGTGGTGTCGCGTCCCAGGTTGTCCTCGGACAGGTCGGCGCCGACATTGTGCAGACCGTGCACCGCGCCGAATTCCGCGAGGGTCCGCTCGACGAAGTGGCGGGCCGACCTCTCATCGGCGAGGTCGAATTCGACGACGATGGCCGCGCCGCCCGCCTCGGTGATCTGTTCGGCGGTGGCTGTGGCCGCGTCGACGTTGATATCGCCGATCGCAACCCGCGCGCCTTCGTCGGCCAACCGTTTGGCGGTGGCCGCCCCTATCCCGGTAGCACCGCCGGCGATGCAGAAAGTCTTGCCCCGTAGTCCGCGCATCAGCAGTAACCAACCCCGATGTCGACCGAAAGTTGGCTTCCCGTCACGAATTTGGATTGATCGGAGGCCAGCCAGGCGACCGCGTCGGAGATGTCTTCTGGTTGCGCGATGCCGTCGGGCAACAACGGTTTGTGCATGCCGCGCAGGTGTGGGTAGGTGTCGGCCGCCGATTGCAGCGCCTCCCGCATCCGGCCGGTGCCCATCGGCGTGGCGACCGCTCCCGGGTTCAGACTGTTGACGCGGATGTTGTACCGGCCCAGCTCGGCGGCGAATCCGCGCGCCATGCCGACGACGGCGTGCTTGCTGGCCGTGTAGTGGATCATGAACGACTGCATCTTTATCCCCGCGGCGGAACCGATCAGGATGATCGATCCGCCACGGCCGGCGTCGATGAGGTGCTGGGCCCCGGCCATCACGGTGTTCCAGGTGCCGATCACGTTGGTGTCGATGGTGTCGCGGAATGCCTGCGCGCTGATCTGATCCCAGGGCGCGGGGCTGCAGATCCCGGCGTTGGCGACGATGATCTCCAATCGGCCGAGTTCGCGCACGGCGGAGTCGACCGCTCCGCGCAGCGCGTCCAGATCGCGTACGTCCACCTCGGCAGTGATGACCTTCCGGCCGTTGTCCTGTACCAGCCGTGCGGTCTCGGCGAGGTCGGCCGGCGTCGGCGAGTCGTACGGCACGCTGGCCGGCAAGGGTCCGGCCAGATCCACCGCAATGACGTCGGCGCCGTCGGCGCTGAGCCGTACCGCATGTGCACGGCCCTGCCCCCGTGCCGCGCCGGTGATCAACGCCACGCGTCCCGAAAGTGGTCGAGCCATGGGGTCGCTCATCCCATCCACTGCCCGCCGGCGACATCGATGGTCTGCCCGCACATGTAGTCGGCGGCCTCGGACGCCAGGAACGCGACGACGTTGGCGGCTTCCTCGGGCAATGAAGCCCGGCCGAGCTGGACCTGGTGGGTGATCGCCTCGCGAATCGCGTCGCGGCCGGCGCGCTGCCGGTCATCCTGCGGGTCCAGCAGATACTGGCGCATCTCCGCCTTGATCATGATTCCCGGCGCCACGCCCAACACGTTGACTCCCCGCGGAGCCACCTCGTGGGCCAGGTTGCGGGTGAACCCGATGACGCCCGCCTTGCAGGAGTTGTAGACCACCAGACCGCGCTGCTGGATGCGGCCGCCCACGGCTCCGATGTTGATGATCTTGCCCGACTGTTGCGGCAGCAGGTGCTGCAGCGCGGCGTGCGCGCCGTACATCATCATGGTCAAGCTGCCCAGCACGGTGTAGTCGATCTCCTGCTGGGTCTGCTTCTCAAAGGGACCGGCAGCCACCATCACCGGGTTATTCACCATGATGTCCAGCCCACCGAGCTCGCCGTAGGCCTGATCGACAGCCTGGTGCACCTGGTCCCACTGCGACATGTCGGCCTTGACCGGGACGGCGCGGACACCCCAGCGCTGTTCGACCTCCTGCGCGCGCCGCTGGACCTTCTCGAAGGTGCGACCGATCAGTGCCACATCTGCGCCGAGACCGCCGAGGCGGTGGGCAATGGCCTGGCCCAGCCCGTCACCACCAGCGCCGGTGACGAACGCCTTCTTGCCGGACAGGTCCATCAGGTCGGTAACCCGTTTACCGACGACGTGCTCCGGCAGTTGGTCCAATCCGAGTAGCTGCACCCAATCGGTCTCGACGTCCTGCGGCATTCAGACCCCACGTTCCACTCGACCAGACAGCTGCACCGGGCCGGCAACACCGGGCGGCTCACGCCGACGATATGACCGAAATGCGCAGCTCAGGTAATACCGATTCAGAAAACCAGTCATGCTCGATTTGTATGGCTGGTAGATGTGGAGGTGATGGACACTCATCGGCTCAAGTACTTCCTGCGGATAGCCGAAGAAGGTTCGATCACACGTGCCGCCACCGCCCTGGGCATCGCGCAGCCGGCCCTGAGTCGCCAGGTCCGGCTGCTCGAAGAAGATCTCGGCATCACGCTGTTCCAGCGGACGCGGCGAGGTGTGGTGCTGACCGAGGAGGGCGAGCGGCTGCGGGCGTCGACCGCCGCGCCGCTGCGTCAGTTGGAACTCGCCGTGCAGTACGCCGGGTCCCCGCTGGCGCGGATCGAGCGTGGCCTGCTGCTCGGCGTGGTGCCTACCGCCGCCGGCGTGCTGGCGGCTCCGCTGTCGGGCGGTCTTGCCGCGGCGTTTCCCAACGTCCACATCCACCTGGCGGTCGCCGACACCGACGATCTGGTGCAGCGGATGCTCCATGGCGCGATCGACCTCGCGGTGATCAATCCGGTGCCCGACGACCGGCTGTTCTTCCGTCCACTGCTGGTCGAAGAGCTGGTGCTGGTGGGCGGTCCCGCATCCGGGTTGGCACCGGACGTCCCGGTCCGGTTCACCGAACTGGCCACTATGCCGCTGGTGTTGCCCGGTGCGCCCACCGGGATCCGCAACACCTTGGAGAACACCGCGTTGCGTCTCAAAGTCACTGTGACAGCCCGCTTTTCGACGGACTCGCCCGACGTGGCGAAGTCATTGGTCGGGGCGGGGCTGGCGCATGCGGTGTTGCCGCTGTCGGCCTGCGACGCGGAGGTGAGGGCCGGCCTGCTGCGGTATGCACCGATCTGCGAACCGGAGATCAGTCATCAGCTCGGTGTCGCGGCCACTGCTGCGCTCGAGGTGCCCCGCGAGTTCGCCGCGAAGGTCGGGGTGCTACTGCGCGACGAGGTCACGCGACTGGTCAAATCCGGCCGCTGGCCGGCGCGCGTCGTGCCGTCCGCGGCCTGGGATCCGAATTTCGCAGAGCCGCAACAATTGAGAGAAAGGGAGACACGATGACCATCAACGTCGTCGATGCCGGACCACGGCGGGTCAGTCGATCGGTGGAGGTTGCCGCCCCGGCGACCGAACTGTTCGAGATGGCAGCCGATCCCCGGCGTCACAGTGAACTCGACGGATCCGGCACGGTTCGCGACAACATCAAGACGCCGGCCAATCTTGTTGAGGGATCTAAGTTTTCGACCCATATGAAGATGCTGGGCGTGCCATACCGCATCACCAGCACGGTGACCGTGCTGGAACCGGACAAGGTGGTCGAATGGCGTCATCCGCTGGGGCACCGGTGGCGTTGGGAGTTCGAGGCACTCTCCCCGACGCTGACCCGGGTCACCGAGACTTTCGACTACCACAGCGCCGGAACGCTGAAGAACAAGCTGAAGTACTACGAGCGGATGGGCTTCGCGAAATCTAACGCGACCGGTATCGAGGCAACGCTCACCAAGCTGCGCGACCGCTACGCCTGATCGCCGCAGCACCGAGTGTGCGTCTCACGACACCTGCCCGGGGCGACGCGCCATGGTGTGAGATGGGCGGCCGGTCCCTGGTCGCAGCGACTATTCCCCGAACCCGGCCGGAGGCGGCGCCGGCGCCGGACCCGGCGCGCCGACCCGACTGGCCGCGAACGCGGCACCCTGATCGATCGCCGCCGCATCGTCGGCGTAGGAGTTGTGGGCGGCGAAGTTGACGCCTTCGGAGCAAACCGGGTCGTCGATGGCGCAGATCTTCAGCGTCTTGGCCTGGTACAGCGGTCCGATCGCCACCTGCGGCTGACCGAGGAACTCCATGGCCCGCGCATTCGGCGTCCCGAACAACACCACCGCGGCGACGTGATCAGCCACCCCGGGGTCCAGCGGTTTGGGCACCGTGGCGGGGTCGACCCCGTCGGGCACCCGGGCCGACGTGACGAAGCCCATCACGGCCGCGCCCTGGGAGAAGCCGGAGAGCACCATCTTGGTCTTCGGGCACGCACCTGCCATCGAGTTGACGTGCGCACCGGCATCCCGGACGCCATCGATCCCGGTGGCCCATTCGTCGCTGGCGGGGTAGTTGACCGAGTACACGTCCATCGACTGCGCACCGATCCGGGGCCGCAGAGAATCCACGAACGCCTGACCCGTGGCGCCCAAACCGTCTTCCCCGGTACCCCTGGCGTACACCACCTGCACATCCGGGCACGGCGGCGCCGCCGACGCGGACGGTATGACGGGCATGAATATTGCCGAACTCACCCCTGCGGCTACGGCAGCCGCGGACCCCAGAACACGCGAAATCATGGGCATTATTTTTCCCTCCTCACCGCATCCCAAACCAATGCAAGCGTAACGACGACGAGAAATTTTAGCGGCTCGACCGGTACCTAGCGAGCCGGTGGGGTGTGCCTGCACCTGCGGTAATGCTGTGTCGCGTAGCCGGCAGACTCTGGTCACCGTTCGGTCGGGATGCCAAAGAGAGTGCCTTTGAGCAATTGTTTGATCGACTCCAGGGTGGCGTCGTATGCCTGCGGCGACAGCCGCGCGGCCTGCTCGGACAGGCCTCGGGTGAGCGCGCACACGGCTTCGGTCGCGGCGGTCGTGCTGGTGCTCGGAGACAGCGTGCCGCGGCTTCGGGCGTCGTCGATGATCTCGGTGACGACGTCGCGCAGTGCCCTGGATCCCGGGTACTGCGGGCCTTCGGGACGCGACTGCGTGGTGCCCTGCGCACGGGTGGCCTGCAGAAATCCGGCCAAGGCGGGGTAGTCGCGCATCAGAGCCTTGGACTCGTCCAGTACCGCCTCGAGTCGGTCGACGATCTCGTCGGACCGGGCAGCGGCGTCGCGCAGCCGCGGCAGGACGATCTGCTCGATCTCTTCCCCGGTCGCTCGGATCAGTTCGGCCTTATTGGGGAAGTAGTGATAGAGGCTGCCGCTGGTCATGTTGGCGGCGCGGGCGATCTCGCGAATGGATGCCTGGGAGTAGCCGGTCGTGGCCACACACTTCATCGTCGCGTGGATGATTCGCCGACGGGTCTGCTCGCCGCTGGCGCCGACCGGCCGACCGAGTGGGGAAGAGCCGCCGGTCACGCCAGGTACCGCCGCGGACACCGGAAATAATTGATCGGTCGAATATATTCGACCGATGTGCCGCGTTCGGTGCAGCACCTGCGAGTGGCCGATCGGGCCGGTGAGGACACGAGACGCATGGCCCGCACGCAGCTGGGGCGTCCGGCCGGCGCCAGCGGCGAACAGACTCGGCAGCGGGTCATCCTGGCAACGATGAAGTGTGTGGCCGAGGTGGGATACTCCCGGGCGACGATCCGCCAGATCGCACAGTTGGCGCACGTGACAAGTGCCAGCCTGTACAACTATTTTCCGAACAAATCGGACTTGATCAGGGCGACCATCGCGACCCGGTCCGAAACCGCGATGCCACGGTTACGCCGCGCCGCCGCAGCCGCGGGCACCGTCGTCGACCGCATTACAGCAGTGCTCGAGGAGTGTGGAGAGCTACTGCGGGACTACCCCGACCTGGCTGCTTTCGAGTGGGCGATTCGGGCCGAGAACATCGGCAGCGATGGCGCCTCCGGTGACACGCGCCCGGGGTTCGAGTCGGTCCGCGAAATTCTCGCCGACATCGTCGGCGATGCACACCAGAACGGAGAGCTCGGGCCGGACCCCGATCCGCAGGCCGTGCTGGAGGCTGTCTACGCGCTGATCTACGGGTTGACCGAACTGGCAGCCACCCTGGCGCCGGCGGATTTCCACGATGCGCTCGGCGCGTCCAAGGTCCTGGTCGCCGGGGCACTCTTCGGCAGCAGCAGCTCTGATGCGATCAACTGATTGATTGCAGCGTCGGGCGAATCCTGGAGCGGGGCCGAACCTATTGCCCGAGATTCACGCCGCCTGAAGTGATCGACTGATCAATTGGTTTCCTGTTTCCGGCCCCTGAACGACGCGTTCCATTTACGATCAATCGATTGATTATATGAGCGGTGGACGGAGGCGGCCATGTCGTACGTGGTAACGGCACCGGAGTTGTTGTCGGCGGCAGCAACTCAACTAGGGCGCGTCGGGTTGGCCCTCGCAGTGGCGAACGCCGCCGCGGCGCTACCAACTGCCGGGATACCGGCCGCGGCCAACGATGAGGTGTCGACCACGGTGGCCGCCCTGTTCGCCGAGCATGGTCGCGAGTATCAACTCCTGAGCGCGCAGGTCGGAGCGTTCCATACCCGGTTCGTCGAGTTGCTGGGTTCGGGGGCGGGCGCGTACGCAACGGCCGAGACAAACAACGCGGCCGCACTGGCATTGGACCTGGTCAACGTACCCACCCGAACTCTGCTGGGTCGCCCGTTGGTCGGCACCGGCACGGATGGCCTGCCCGGCACTGGACAGGACGGCGGCGCGGGCGGACTGCTGTACGGCGACGGCGGCGACGGTGGCTCGGGCGCCGCCGGTCACGCGGGCGGCCGCGGTGGCAGCGCCGGATTGATCGGACGCGGTGGCGCCGGTGGTCAGGGTGGCGCGGCTGTCGATGCCATGGCTGCGGCTCCTGCCGGTGGTCGCGGCGGTGACGGCGGTTGGCTTTCCGGTGACGGTGGCGTCGGTGGCCGCGGCGGCACCGGCCAGATTCCGGGCGCGGGTGGCGCTGGCGGGTCCGGTGGGTTGCTGGGTGCTGACGGTGCCGCCGGGGCGTCGGGAGCCACAGCGACGAACCCTGGATCCCCGACCGATCCCGGCACCCCGAGCGAACCACCGCGGCCGAATGCCGTGGCGGCGGCCCGCGACGGTGACCTGGTTTCGTCGAACGGCGGAACCGTCACCGACGCCAATCTGACCGAGATCTCCGGCATCGATGCGGGCATCAACAACCCGGACGTCTACTGGGTGCACAACGATTCCGGGGACACCGCGCGCATCTTCGCGATCGACGCCAAGACCGGCCAGACGCTGGCCACCTACCAACTCAGTGGAGCAACCGCCAACGACTGGGAGGACATCGAGGTGGCCAAGGGGCCGGACGGCAAGTCCTACATCTATGTCGGCGACATCGGCGATAACGGTCAATCACGAAGCAGCGTAACCATTTACCGTGTCGAGGAGCCGATCGTCACCGGCACCGCGAACAACCCGACGAACACGACGCTGACCGGCGTCCAGCAGCAGAAACTGGTTTACCCGAACGGGCTGAAGCTCAATTCCGAAGCGCTGGCGGTCGATCCGGTCCACCACAACATGTTGCTCATCGAGAAGACTGACGGAGACGTCTCCCGGGTGTATTCGACACCGGACAGCGGGTGGAGCACCGCTGGCGCCAACCCGGCCACCAGGACACTGACACACGTTGCCACACTGAACCTTTCGGCGGCTGACGAACAACTCGTCACCAGCGCTGACTTCTCGCCGGACGGGTCGCAGTTGGCGGTGCGCACCTACGACGACGTGCTGTTATGGGACCGCAGCACCGGCAGCAGCTCCTGGTCACCGTTCAGCGAGCAACCGGTGGAGGGGCCGGTCGCGGCCGAACGGCAGGGTGAGGCGATCGCATTCCACCCCGATGGACGGGGATACGTGACCATCAGCGAGTATGCCGGTCAAACTCTGCACGAATACCACGAACGGTAGTCAGGTTCGCTGGGCTGTCAGCGGTTCCCGGCCTTGAGGGCAGCGACTACCCCGCCGTCGACCAGCAGGTCGGCGCCGGTGATGAAAGATGCCTGGGGGCCGAGCAGAAATGCGGCCGCGGCCGCGATGTCGTCGGGAGTGCCGATGCGGCCGGTGCCCGACATCGCGGTCATCGCCCGCATACCGTCACCGACCGCGGATGCCAACTCTTCCTGACCCATGGGAGTGGAGATGATGCCCGGGCTGATCGAGTTGATCCGCGCACCGCGTTCGCCCCATTGTGCGCTGGCAGCTCGGACCCGAATGAGGTTGGCCTGCTTGGCGATCGGATAGGCAAACGTGGATTCGGTGACGCTGCTGATGAATTCGAGGTCCAGCAACTCCGCGGGCGGATTGTGCGCCAACGCCTTTTCCTGGTCTGCGGTCAACGGCGGGAAGAGGTGGCCGGCCATGCTGGCGATCACCACGCCGGCCCCGCCCGGCGCGATCACTTCGCCGAATTCCTGCAGCACCAGGGCGACACCGAGCAGATCGACGGCCATCACCGCCTGTGCCGAAGCCTGTGCCGGGGACAGGCCGGCGGTGTGCGCCAACTGGGTAACGGTGCCGAGGGAGGCGGCGAAGTCGGCGAGTGCGTGCACTGACTCCGCGGCCGACACGTCGACGCGTTGGCTCTGCACCTCGTACCCATCCGCGACCAGCGCGTCGGTCACCGAGCTCAGGGTGGCGTCGTTGTTATCGGCCAGCAGTACCGTCTTGCCCGGACCGAGCCGCCGGGCGATGGCCTGACCCATGCCGCCCACGCCGACCACGACCAGCACTTCCCGGTACTGACTCATTGCATCTCCTCTGCGCACGTCCTGACTAAAACGTCCCCAGGCGAAGAATAGGGTGGTCGAGCGGTTAGGTTGGCTGCGTGTCGGCGGAACGACCGTGGAACATCAACATCCACTACGACTCTTTGGTCGATGCGACCGTCCCGCCCACCGCGCGCGAGGTGCTCGACGTCGGGTGCGGTGACGGCTTTCTGGCCGCCCGCCTGGCCGCTCGAATACCCGAGGTCACCGCGATCGACATCGACGCTCCCGTACTGGGGCGTGCCCGGGCTCGCTTTGCCGGTACTTCGGTCCGCTGGACACATGCAGACGTCATGACGGCCGATCTGCCCGGGTTCGACGCCGTGGTGTCCAACGCCGCCCTGCACCACATCGACGACACCCGAGCCGCGCTGGCAAGATTGGCGAGCCTGGTGCGACCCGGCGGAACGCTGGCCGTGGTCAGCTTCGTCAAACCTGCCCTGCGAGAAAGTTTGTGGCACCTGACCAGCTGGGTGGCCTGCGCGGTCGTCAACCAGGTCAAGGGAAAATGGGAGCACACCGCGCCGATCAAATGGCCTCCGCCGGATACGTTTTCGCAGCTGCGCACGCACGTTCGCGCGGTGCTCCCCGGAGCCCGCGTCCGCCGGCTGCTCTACGGACGGGTGCTGATCAGCTGGCAGGCTAGTGCGGAGGTGTGCCCATCGCCGCAGCGCTGGCCTGCGCCATCAGGTTGACCGCCTGGTTGCGCGTCAGCGATCCGAGCATCTGCATCGCCGCGCGCATGTCTGCACCGACGATCCAGGTCGGACCGTTCGTCAGGTTGTCGAACGCTTCGCTGATCACCTCGTCGACAGGGGCCGCGCCGGGTGGCATGTCGTCGGCCGATGTGATCTGACCGCGGCGGTATTCGAGTTCGCGCAGTGCGGGGGTGTCGGTCTTACCCAGGATGAGACCCAGGACGTCGATGCCTTTGCCGTGCAGTTCAGCCCATAACGCCTCGGCGAAGACCATGTCGAATGCCTTGGAGGCGCCGTAGGCGACCATGTTGGGTGCGCCGGCGAATCCGGCGCCCGATCCGAAGAGGACGATGCCGCCGCGCCCCCGCTCGACCATCGCCGGAGCGAAGTGGTGGCACAGCTGCATCGGCACCATGCAGTTGCGGCGCACCATCGACTCCGCGGCCTCGACCGAGTTGGCCAGGAACGGCTCGAAATTCGGGTCGGCGCCCGCGCAGTACACCAGGAAGCCGATCTCCAGATCACTGGTGGCTTCGGCGATGATGGTCGCCGCGTGCGGTTGCGCGAGATCGACTGCCAGAGTCCGCGTTTGCGCGTGAGTCGCCGAATTAATCTGTGCGGCAACCTGATCCAGCACGTCCCGGCGCCGCGCCAGCAGCACGACGTTGACCCCGCGTTGTGCCAGGCCCATGGCGAACGCGGCACCCACGCCGTCGGATGCGCCCGCGACCAATGCCCACGGGCCGTACTTCGCGGCGAAGTTCATCGGCACTCCTAGCTCACCGCGGTGATGCGCACCGACGTGAATTGGCGCTTCGATATGCGCCAGCCTTCGTTCGTGCGGACGAGCACATCGTCGTAGAAGCCGACCGCGTTGACACCACCCTGGTTGTCGGCCGCCATGATCAGGCCGTCGATGTAGGTGCGGGCCTCGGCGCGGTCACCCTCGACGGTGATCGCGATGTTGCTCAGCCGGTGCAACGTGTATCCGGCCATCGCGTGCGCCAGTTCCATGAACTCCGCGACCGCGGAAGCGCTCGTCCAGGTGCCGATCTCGCCGTAGTCCACGTCGCACTCGGCGGCGAAAACCGTGCTGAGTAGCTGCCATTGGCGCCGGTCGATGGCCGTGGCATAACGCACCAACAGCTCCGAAATATCCTGGCGGTCTTCGCGTTCAGTCATTTGACGGCTCCGTTGGGATGAACCACGATCCGGGGCGGACCATCGGATCGGCGGGCGAGGTCGAGCGCGTCGGGCACTTCGTCGAGGGTGATGACCTTGCCCACGCTGGGTAATGGGTCGAGTCGTCCCGAGACGATCGCCTCGAGCGTGCCGTACCAGTCCTGCGGATGTGGGCCGCCACCGAATTGAATGGTGACGCCTTGCCGGGTGGCAGTGGTGATGTCCAGGGTGTCGCCGGTGTACCAGCCGCCGGCGCAATAGATCCGGGTGCCGAATTCGGCGTCTTCGACGAGCCGCTGGATCAGGCCGGGGGCGCCGACACACTCGAAAATGACTGCCGGCCCGGGCAATCCGCGCTGACTGCGAATCTCGCGGAATGCGTCGAACGCCGACTGCTCGGCGGGGTCGACCACAACGTGGGCACCGAATCCGTTCCGGGCCAGTTCGCGTCGTTCGGCCTTGAAGTCGGACACGACGATCGGCTCTAGGCCGCGACTCGCCAGGGCGGCAACGGCAGACAACCCGACCGCGCCGGCACCGACGACGATCGGGACTTCACCGGGCGCGACGGCCGCCGATCGCACATAGAATTCGCCGACGGCGAAGGCATCGGTGAGCGCGATTGCGTCACTGGAGATTTCACTGTCGACAGGTTTGGCAGCTGCCTCGGAGACCACCAGCAGTTCACCGAAGCTGCCCTGCGCTTCAGGATGCTGGCCGATGATGCGCATGCCTCCGGCACCGCCGTCCACCAGGCGGACCGGCATGGCCGTTACGCGGGTGCCGAGCGCACACTGATCCGAACAGTCGGGTCCGAGCTCGATTACTTCGCCGACGAACTCGTGACCGAGCACCACGTCCCGGTCGGCGTCGTAAAGCGATCGGCCGGTGGGGTCGTTGACGCCCAATTCCGGGTGATCCATGAAGTGCACGTCGGAGGCGCAGATCGCGGTACTGAGCGTCCGCAACAACAGCTCCCCGCGGCCGGGCCGGGGGTCGGCGGTATCGCGCACTTCCAACTTGCCGCCACGCAATACCACTGCCCGCATCGCCACAGACCCTCTTCCTGAATTTTCGAACATTCGAGATACAGCCCCGAATGTTCAAGGACTCACTCTATGGAACGGGGGTTCTTGCCGTCGAGTGGTTCGATGCCGAGGAGCCGGTGGTGTCGCAAGGACGTAAAGCCGCGGCACGGATCCGCTTGCGTTGTCTGCTACCCACATTGAATGATCTGCGCATGCCGGCGTCGGACCGGTCGCACACCGGCCCCGAAGGAGCGCGCGTGACCAAAGCCAGGAACCGTGCCCTGAACCGGTGGGAGTTGATCACCTGCGCGTTCGCCGGCCACGCCACCTACGCCCCCGACGACGAGGCGCTGGCCGACCGGCTGCATGCCAAGACCAACCTTGGCGACGTGTGGCGCTGCCTACGCTGTGGTGATTTCGCGCTCGGCGAGCCGCACGGTCGCGGGCGCCCGGAGGACGCGCCGTTGATCATGCGCGGCAAGGCCCTGCGTCAAGCCATCATCATCCGTGCACTGGCCGTCGAAAGACTCGGGCGCGCTGTGATTCTGGGTCTGGCTGCGTGGGCGGTCTGGACGTTTCGCGGATCGCGCGGAGCCATTCAGGCCACCCTCGATCGCGACTTGCCGATCTTTCGCGCCGCCGGCTTCAAGGTCGATCAGATGTCGGCCATCCACGAGCTGGAAAAGGCCTTGGCGGCAAAGCCTTCCACGCTGGCGCTGATAACCTGCCTGCTCGCCGCATACGCCGTGCTGCAGATCGTGGAAGGCATCGGCCTCTGGTTGCTCAAACGTTGGGGCGAGTACTTCGCGGTGGTGGCTACGTCTGTCTTTCTGCCGCTGGAGATTCACGACCTGCTCAAGGGAGTGACCACCACCAGGGTGGCCACCCTGACCATCAACATTGCCGCCGTCCTGTACCTGGTGATCTCCAAGCGCTTGTTCGGGGCGCGGGGCGGGCGCCGCGCCTACGACGAGGAATTGCACGGCGAGCAGTTGTTGGACCTCGAACGTGCTGCGATGACCGCTTCCTGAATACCGCCGAGTGACCAAGACGACACTGACTTGACTCGAGTTTAGTCAGCGGTGAGGATGGTCGCTGTGACCGAGACAACCTGCGATACCCGACGAGCCGGGCGAACCCGGACCATCGAATGGGCCGATCCGCTGGAGCCGGCCAACGCGGCGCGCAACCGCAGCGGGCTGGACTTCCTCAAGGCCATGGTCGACGGCGAAGTGGCGCCGCCGCCGGTGATGACGACGATCGGTGCGCGACTGGAGGCTGTCTCGGAAGGGACCGCCGTCTTCACCATGACGCCGGCCGAATTCCACTACAACCCGATCGGTTCCGTCCACGGTGGCATGTATTGCACGCTGCTGGACTCGGCCGCCGCCTGTGCGGTCCACAGCATGCTGCCGGCCGGCGTCGCCTACACCAGCCTCGATCTGTCGGTGCGCTTCATCGGCGCCATCAGCGTCGACACCGGACCGGTGCGCGCCACCGGAACCGTCAAACACCTCGGCCGCCGTACCGCGCTCGCCGAAGCGGTGCTGACCAGCGGCACCGGCAAGCTGTTGGCCACGGCGACCAGCAACTGTCTGATCATCCATCCGTAATCGATTGCAGCACAACAGGACAGACATGAACTTAGCGGGCCAGCTAGCTGATCGGGACCGTTGGGCGGCGGCGGACTGGTGCCCGATGGAACACGCGCTGCAGCTGATCGGCACCCGTTCAGCGATGGTGTTGCTACGGGAGGCGTTCTTCGGTGAACGGCGCTTCGACGATCTGGCGCGCCGCGCCGGGGTGACCGAACAGATCGCGGCCAAACGGCTGCGCCAACTCGTCGACGCGGGCCTGCTGGAAAAGCGGCCCTATCAACGGCCGGGCCAGCGCACCCGTTACGAATACGTGCTTACCGAGCGTGGCCGCGCCCTGTTCCCGGTGCTCGTCAGCCTGATCGAATTCGGCAGACTGCTGCAGGGCGAGGCCGGTGCGATGGAGCTCGTCCACGACGGCTGCGGTGCGGCCGTGGCACCGCACGTCCGGTGTACAGCGGGTCACGACGTTTCGTTGGCTGACACGACAGTGCGCATTGCGAAGCGCGGAAGCCGCATGGTGTGACGTCGCGGCCTGCCCCACGCAGTTGTGCCGGATCCCACACAGCCGGTTCTCTCGTTGTTCACCTGAGGGCGGCCATGATGTAAAGGGGACAGACTGCAATTCAACAAGTGACTCATCCGCCGCACCGACCCGGCACTCGCCGAGGACAACACGAGTCGCACTGACGAGGGACCACTGCCGTGACAGCACTACACAACTGGATGAATCCGGGCCCCAGTGGCGCTGACATCGTCGCACCCATCAAGGCGCGGGCCTGCCACGCGTGGCACGCCGTGCGGCGCAGCCAACCGAGCCGGTCGGCCAGCGCTTTCCGCTTGATGGAGCGGGGCGCCGAGCGCTGCTGAGATACCGGGTACGGTCAGCAGATGGCCCTCCCACCAGCCGGTAAGGACCGCGCCGCGATCGTCACCGGTGCCTCGTCGGGTATCGGCGAGCAGCTCGCCCAGATCCTGTCGAAACGCGGCTATCAGGTGGTGTTGGTGGCGCGCAGCGCCGACCGCCTCGAAGAGATCGCCGCCCGATTGGGCGCATCGGCGCATCCACTGCCCGCCGACCTGTCCGATCGCACCGACCGGGCTAGCCTGCTGGACCGCGTCACTGCCCTCGGCCTGACCCCTGACATCCTGATCAACAACGCCGGGCTGTCCACCACGGGCGTCGTCGCGAAATCCGACCCCGAGCAGGAACTCAACCTGGTCGAGGTCGACGTCGCCGCTGTCGTCGACCTGTGCAGCCGGTTCCTGCGGGGCATGGTGGACCGCCATCGCGGCGCCATCCTCAACGTTGCCTCGGTGGCCGCGTTCGGGCCGCTGCCGGGGCAAGCAGCCTACGGCGCGGCCAAGGCGTTCGTGCTGTCCTACTCCCACAGCCTGCGGGGTGAATTGACGGGCACCGGCGTCTCGGTGACGGCGCTGTGCCCCGGCCCGGTGGACACCGGCTTCGGCGAAGCGGCCGGATTCTCCAAGGAAGAGGCCGACGCGGCGTTACCTCGGGTGATGTGGGTCCCGGCCGATAAGGTGGCGCAGGCCGGAATCGACGGGCTGGCCGCCGGCAAGGCCGTCGTCGTACCGGGTCTGGTCAACCGGATCTCGTCCGGACTGTTCCGGATCGCACCACCGGAGTGGATGCTGCCGCTGCTCACCCGCAGTCATCCTGCGCTCAAGCGCTGAACTAGCCGGTGCGGTCGCTCTCGCTGGCGGCGCGCAGCAGATCGTCGCGCGCCCGGGCCACCCGGGAGCGGACGGTACCGACCGGACACCCGGCCACCTCGGCTGCTTCGTCGTAGGACAGCCCGAGGATCTGGGTCAGCACCAGGGCCTCGCGCCGTTTGGGGTCGAGTCCGTCGATCAATATCCGGATCTCCACCATGTTCTCGATCCGGTTGCCGCGCGGGCCCACCGCCTGGCCGGCGGCGAGCGCCGTGTCGAGATCGACCACGTGAGTGGTGCGCGGCCGGCTCGTGTTGTGCCGGATCTGATCGACCACGACGCGACGCGCGATCGACAGCAACCAGGTGCGGGCGGTGGAACGCCCGGCGAAGCGCGGCAGCGCGCCGATCGCCCGCAGGAACGTCTCCTGCGTCAGATCGTCGGCGCTGGCGGGATCGGTGAGATAAGCGACCATCCGCCACACGTCGCGCTGGGTGGCCTGGATGAACTGCGTGAGCGCGGCCTGGTCGCCTCGTCCGGCGCACTTGGCGAGCTGGGTGATCTGGTCGTCGTCGCCACCTGTCGCCACGGATGTTGAGAATAGGGCATAACTTCCACGACGAGGTGGGAACTAGCGGGCTGGTTGCTACGACTGATCTAGTCGGAACGGATTTTCACGAGATGAGGACCCACGATGACGGCGACGACCGCCCCCACTGAGGCGCACCCAGAGCTCGAGGTCGTCCGACTCGACATCACCGGGATGTCGTGCGTCGCCTGCGCTCACCGGGTGAAATCGACTCTGAACAAACTGCCCGGCGTGCGTGCCTCGGTCAACTTCGCGACCCGGGTCGCGACCGTCGAATCCGGTGAGAACGTCACGGCTGACCAGCTGTGCGAGGCGGTCCGCGCTGCGGGGTATGACGCCGAGGTGCGCCGCGGCGGTGACCTCGGCAGCGACCCCGACGCCGACCGTGCGCGATATCTGTTCATCCGGTTGGCGGTCGCCGCCGTGTGCTTTGTCCCGCTGGCGCACCTGTCGGTGTTGTTCGCGGTACTGCCCAGCTCCCGTTTCACCGGCTGGGAGTGGGTGCTGACCGGGCTGGCCCTGCCGGTGGTGCTGTGGGCGGCGTGGCCGTTCCACCGCATCGCGCTGCGCAACGCGATGCACGGCGGCGCGTCGATGGAGACGTTGATCTCCGTGGGCATCACGGCCGCCACCATCTGGTCGTTCTATACCGTCTTCAGCGTCCACCCGACCACCGAGCGGCGGGGTGTCTGGCAGGCACTGCTGGGCAGTGACGCGATCTACTTCGAAGTCGCCGCAGGCGTGACGGTGTTTGTATTGGCGGGCCGCTACTTCGAAGCCCGGGCGAAGTCGCGGGCCGGCGGCGCTCTGCGGGCGCTGGCCGCGCTCAGCGCCAAGGATGTAGCGGTGCTGCAGGCTGACGGGTCGGAATCGGTCATTCCCGCAGACGAGCTGCAAGAGCAGCAGCGCTTCGTTGTCCGCCCCGGTCAGACGATCGCCGCCGACGGACTCGTCGTCGAAGGGTCCGCCGCGGTGGACATCAGCGCGATGACCGGCGAGGCCAAACCGGTGCGGGCGCGTCCCGGATCGCAGGTCGTCGGCGGCACGACGGTGCTCGACGGAAGGCTGATCGTGGAGGCGGCAGCGGTGGGCGCCGACACCCAGTTCGCCGGCATGGTCCGGTTGGTCGAACAGGCGCAGGCGCAGAAGGCCGAGGCGCAACGACTCGCCGACCGGATCGCCTCGGTGTTCGTGCCGTGCGTGTTCGCGATCGCGGCCCTGACCGCCGCTGGTTGGCTGATCACTGGCGGACGGCTTGATCAGGCTTTCTCAGCCACCCTGGCCGTGCTGGTCATCGCCTGCCCGTGTGCGCTGGGCCTGGCCACCCCGACAGCGATGATGGTGGCGTCCGGTCGTGGCGCCCAACTCGGCATCTTCATCAAGGGCCACCAGTCGTTGGAGGCCAGCCGCGCTGTCGACACAGTCGTATTCGACAAGACCGGCACGTTGACGACGGGCCACTTGACGGTCGGCGCGGTGACCGTGGCGCCGGGCTGGGACGCCGACGAGGTACGCGAGCTGGCGGCGGCAGTGGAGGCAGCGTCCGAACACGCGGTCGGGCTGGCGATCGCGGCATCGGCAGCCCAACACCAACCGGTCAGCGACTTCCGTGCGGCGCCCGGTCGTGGCGTCAGCGGCAGTGTGGCCGGCCGCAAAGTGCGAGTCGGCAAACCGTCGTGGATCGGCGCCCCGGGACCGGAAACCGTCCTCACCGCGGCTCGGCGCAGCGCCGAATCACGGGGCGAGACAGCGGTTCTCGTCGAAGTCGACGGTGCGCCCTGCGGTGTCATCGCGGTGGGTGACACCGTCAAGGACTCGGCGGCCGGCGCGGTCGCCACCCTGCACGAGCGGGGCTATCGGACGGTGTTGTTGACCGGAGACAACCCGGCAGCAGCGGCCGCGGTGGCCGCTCGCGTCGGCCTGGACGAGGTGATCGCCGACATCCTGCCCGAAGGCAAGGTCGACGTGATCGAGCAGCTGCGCGAGCGCGGGCACGTGGTGGCCATGGTGGGCGACGGCATCAACGACGGACCGGCACTGGCGTGCGCCGATCTGGGTATGGCGATGGGACGTGGCACCGACGTCGCGATCGGTGCGGCTGACGTCATCTTGGTGCGCGACGACCTCGAAGTGGTGCCCTTGGCGCTGGATCTGGCTGCGGCGACGATGCGCACCATCAGAGTCAACATGATCTGGGCGTTCGGCTACAACATCGCCGCGATCCCGATCGCCGCGGCCGGGCTGCTCAACCCGCTGATCGCCGGGGGAGCGATGGCGTTCTCGTCGTTCTTCGTGGTGTCAAACAGCCTGCGGCTGCGCAACTTCGGCGTGGGCCGCCGACCGAAAGGCTAGGCCGCCCCGTCCGTCGGCCACAGGTGACCGCGCCGGCGGCCGCGAGATGCGTTGTCGGGCAACACAATCTCCGGCTCTGTTGCGATATCTGACGGCGCCGGCCGGGGAGTCTGGTGGCTTCGCCACACCATGATCGCGAGGACGGCGCCAAGCAGCACCGGACCGTGGGTCAGCATCCGCGCGGCGGTGACGGCACCGGACAGGGCGTCGGCCACCACATAGCCGGTCAGCACACCGACGAACACCGTCAGCACGCCGGCGAGACCGGCAGCGGCACGCGGCCACAACGCCGCACCCATCATCGAAACCGCAAGTGCGACCGACCACGACGTCGACTCGTTGACCAGGTGGCTGCCCGGGTTGCCACCGTGATCGTGACCCAATCCGACACTCAGGCCCAGGGCCTGTGCGACGGCCAGGATCAGCTGAACCAGGCCGACACCGAGCAAAGCCCAACGCTGCCAAGCCATTCGGGCCCGTCGGGGCCGGGGGATGCGGTCGGGCCCGAACGGGCCCAGTGGTGTGATCACCGGCCGGGACTGGACCAGGCGCCGCAGCAGTTCGGCCTGGTCGCCTGCCTGCTCGTACCAGGCTCGACAGGCAGCGCACTCGCCCAGGTGCTCGTCGACGCGCGCCGAAGGTACCGGCTCCCGCTCCCCGTCGATGCGAGCCGACAAGGCTTCGCGGGCCACCTCGCAATCCATGTCTCTATAGTCGCGCAACGGCGGCGAATAATTCCCGGTGCACCCGTACTTTTCCGCCGGTAGTCAAACCGGTCAACCGAATTCGACGAGCGTGGTCGGAGCCCGCAAGCGGCGCAGCGCAGACAGCCGGTAAGCCAGCGGGACGACGCTCCGCAGCAGCCTGCCCCGCCCCGGGGGCGCCGGCAACTCACGCACCGAGCGGACACCGGCCACCGCGCGCAAGTCGTCGTAGTTGTCGGCAGTGAACCAGAACGGCATCGGCGGCGCCGTGTAGTACTTGCTGAGCTTGAACCCCCGCCGCCGCGAGTACACGCTCAGCAACCACGGGATGCTGTCGAAAACCAGCCGGCCACCGGGAAAACGGTGGGCGCACGCCGCAATCAGGGCAAACACCGCGTCGCGGTCGAGATACTGGAACAATCCCTCGGCGGTGATCAGCACACCGTCGGTGTCGTCGACCTGATCCATCCAGGAGTGGTCGAGCGCGGACTGAGCACAGTACCGCAGCCGGTCGCAGGCGGGCAGCAGTTGCCGGCGCAACTGCACGATCGGCTTCAGGTCCACCGAGATCCAGTTGAGTTCGCCGTTGTCGAGACGCCAGAAGCTCGTTTGCAGTCCCTCTGCCAGTGCGACGACGGTGGCGCGCGGATGCGCGGCCAGGAATTGGCGTGAAACATCGTCGAATGCCAAGGCGCGCAACGCAGTGGCTTGATGGGTACGGCCGAAGTTCTCGTAGTCGTAGTCGATGCTGTCCCGCAGCTCGATCGCCATCGGGTCGTCGATGATGCCGTCGGACCGGGCGGCCTCGCTCGCTCGCTGATGCAGCGTGATGAGTGCGGTCTCGGAGATCCCGTCGAGGTGACGGCCGTCGACGACTGGCATGGATCTGACTGTACTGGCCTGCGCACGAGGGTCCTGCTCCAATTGAGCGCCGCGGGAACTTTCCGCCGGCCCGCAACGACTACACCTCCGACACGCGCGAGAAGGAGGTGGACGCCTGACCGGCCCGATATGGATGGCGATGCCTCCGGAGGTGCATGCGGCCCTGTTGAGCGCCGGGCCGGGCCCGGGGTCGCTGCTGGCCGCCGCAGCCCAGTGGCAGGGGCTCAGCATCCAGTACAGCAATACCGCAGCCGAGTTGAGCCAGCTGCTCGCCGAGGTCCAGGGCAGCTGGCAGGGCAGTAGTGCGGCCACATATGTGGCCGCACACGGCACCTACCTCGCCTGGTTGGAGCAAGCCGCGGCCGACAGTGCGGCGTTCGCCACGCAACACGACGCAGCGGCCGCGGCCTACAGCAGCGCCCTGGCCACCATGCCCACCCTGGTGGAACTGGCCGCCAACCACACGGTGCACGGCGTGCTGCTGGCCACCAACTTCTTCGGTATCAACACCATTCCCATCGCCGTCAACGAAGCCGATTACGTCCGGATGTGGATTCAGGCTGCCGACACCATGGCGGTCTACCAGACCATCACCGAAACCGCGATGGCCGCGACCCCCACCACCGCACCGGCACCGCCCATTCGCACCAGCGGCGCGGAAGCGCTCGGCGCGCCGTGGGACGGGTTGGGCTCGATCTCCCAGTTCTTCAGCGAGCTGGCAGATTTGATGGCCGACCCGTACACCTATTTCTTGAACTTCTTCCAGCAGTTCGGGTTCAGTCCGGGGGCTACCGTCGTGCTGGCTGTCATCGCCCTGCTGTTGTACGACATCCTCTGGTACCCGTACTACGCGTCCTATGCGCTATTGCTGCTGCCCTTCTTCACCCCGGCGCTCAGTGCGCTGGGGGCCCTGAATGTGTTGGCGCAGTGGCTCAACGGGTGGCCGGCGGCCGGGTTGTCTGCTGTTCCCGCGGTGCCCAGCGTCGGCCAGCACGTCGCCGCAGACCTGCCGGCTGCTGTTGCACCGGTCGGCGCGGCCGTCGCCGGCGCTAGCGCACCGGCCAGCAGTCCGGTATCCAGTGCACCCACGTCCGCTCCGGCCGGCAGTGCACCGCCGGCCGCCGGCATCGGTTACGCCGTCGCGGCGTCGGCGCCGCCCGGGGTGAGTTCAGGGCCCAAAGCCGGTGCCAAATCCCCCGACGACATGGCCGACAGCGTCGGGGCCGCAGCGCCAACTCGACCGGCCCCCGCCACCGGGCGAATCAGTCGGCACCGACGCAGCAAGACCGGAGTACGCGGATACCGGGACGAATTCCTCACTGCCGACCTGGAAGTCGCCGACGACGCTGAACCGGAATCAAGCACCAGTGGGCAGGGGGCGGGTCCGCTCGGCTTCACCGGCACGTTGCCGACGGCCGCCACCAGCCCGGCCGGACTGGTGCGACAAGCACTCGACAACACCGGCGTCCCGTTGCTGCCCACCACGTGGCCGGACGACACCTACAGCGCGGCGGGACGCCGATAATGCCGACCCCAACTCCAAGAATCCGCCAAGAATGCTTTGAGAATACGCGGAGCGCGCACTGGCATTCTCGAGAAATCACATCGAAGCCAAGGAGGTTGGTGCACGCTGGTCCAAATTAGCGCAATACGTGTTCAGGCGCGCTGCCGGCCCCGACACGACACAGCCAAACCGAAATCGACAAAGGAAAATCGTCAATGACGCTCAACGTCAAAGGTGAGGGGCTCGGTGCGCAAGTCACCGGACTGGATCCCTCGAATCTGGACCATATCACCACCGAAGAACTCCGCAATATCGTCTACACGAACAAGCTCGTCGTTCTGAAAGATGTGCACCCGACACCGGAAGAATTCATCAACCTCGGCCGGCTGATCGGAGAAATCGTTCCCTATTACGAGCCGGTCTACCACCACAAGGACCACCACGAGATCTTTGTGTCGTCCACGGAGCAAGGCCAAGGGGTCCCGAAAACCGGCGCGTTCTGGCACATCGACTACATGTTCATGCCGGAGCCGTTCGCCTTTTCGATGGTGCTGCCGCTGACGGTGCCCGGGCACGATCGCGGAACCTATTTCATCGATCTCAACCGAGTTTGGGAGTCGCTGCCGGCCACCAAGCAGGACGCGGTCCGCGGCACACTCAGCACGCACGATCCCAGGCGCCACATCAAGATTCGTCCCAGCGACGTCTACAAGCCGATCGGCGAAGTCTGGGACGAGATCAACCGCACCACGCCGCCGATCAAGTGGCCGACGGTGATCAGGCACCCGCACACCGGCCAGGAGATTCTGTACATCTGCGCGACCGGCACCACCAAGATCGAGGACACAGAGGGGAATGTCCTCGACCCGGCGGTGCTGCAGGAACTCATGGAGGCGACGGGGCAGCTCGACGCCGAATACGAATCGCCATTCATCCACACCCAGCATTACGAAGTCGGCGACATCATTTTGTGGGACAACCGCGTGCTCATGCACCGGGCGAAACACGGTACCGCCGCGGGACATCTGACCACTCACCGTCTGACCATGTTGGACGGCCTTATCACACCAGGATATCCAGCATGACCACCATCACTTTGTCCCCGTACACCCGGACGACTGAATTCACCGACATCAGCGATACGGAACCGATTGACGAGAAATTGCTTGAGCAAGTGCTCGAGCCGTATGCCTACAAAGGGTGCCGCTATTTGATCGACGCCAGCTACAAGGCGACCGAAGATTCGGTTCTGGCGTACGGAAATTTCAGCATCAGCGACCCGGCGTACATTCGCAGCACGGGGCATTTCAACGCGGTCGAACTCATCATCTGCTTCAATCAGCTCGCATACAGCGCTTTCGCGCCGGCAGTGTTGCATGAGCAAATTCCGCCACTGCGGGGTTGGTCGATCGCGGATTTCTTGAGCCTGCAGCTGCCCAGCATGCTGATCAAGAACACCTCGTCGCGGTTCAAGCGGATGATCCACGCGCAGAAGTTCTCCGCGCGATTGCTGTGCCAGAACTTCCAGGTCATGGAACGATCGATGCGCTATCTTTCGGTTCCCTGCACCATCGAGTTCTGGGACGAGTTCGGCGGAGCCGCGACCGCGGAGGTCGAACTGGCCGCGCTCAACATCCCCTGAACCCGCTGGAAGGAAAAGCTGCACAGTCATGTCGCACTTACCACCCACCGTGCTGGAGCGCGTGGTTGCCCAAGCGCAGCAGCGGCCCGAGGCAGTTGCCCTGCGCCGCTGCGACGGCGGCAGCGCGCTGCGGTATGGGGAACTCGTCAGGGAAGTAGAGCGGCTCGCCGCAGGGTTGCGAGCGCATGCGGTGACGCAGGGCTCCCGGGTGCTCGTCATCTCCGACAACGGTCCCGAGACCTATCTGTCGGTGCTGGCCTGCGCCCGGCTCGGGGCGATCGCGGTCATGGCCGACGGCAACCTGCCGCCGGCAACCATCGCGCGGTTCGCCGAGATCACCAGCCCGGAGGCGATTCTCGTCGCGCCCGCCAGCAGGATCGGATCGGCCGCCCTGCCGGCTTCGATACCGGCGATCGCCGTCGATTTCGCGGCTACGGGTCAGAGCATCGACAACGTCGACGATGCCAAGCCTGACCGGCAGGGCGCGCAGACTCCGTTGGCGATGATCTTCACCAGCGGCACGACGGGCGAGCCGAAAGCCGTCCTGCTGGCCAACCGCACCTTTTTCGCCATCCCGGACATCCTGCGGGAAACGGGGTTGAACTGGGTCACCTGGGTGGACGGCGAAACCACCTATTCACCGCTGCCGGCGACACACATCGGTGGACTGTGGTGGATCTTCACCTGCCTGATGCGCGGTGGAACCTGCATCACCGGCGGTGAGAACACGACCTCTCTGATGGAGATTCTGAACACCAACGAGGTCGCGACGACCTGCCTGGTGCCGACCCTCCTCTCGAAACTGGTTGCTGAACTGAAATCCAGTGACGGGAAGGTTCCGTCGCTGCGGCTGGTCGGATATGGCGGGTCGCGGGCGATCGCGGCTGATGTGCGCTTCATCGAAGCGACCGGAGTGCGCACCGCCCAGGTCTACGGATTGAGTGAAACAGGCTGCACCGCTTTGTGTTTGCCGACCGATGAGAATTCGATTGCCAAGATCGAGGCGGGCGCGGTGGGACGTCCCTACCCCGGTGTCGAGTTCTACCTCGCCGGCCCGGACGGCGGCGCCCCCACGGACCCGGACGCGGCACCGTCTGCCTCGTTCGGGACGCTGTGGATCAAGTCACCGGCAAACATGTTGGGGTACTGGAACAATCCCGTCCGTACCCAGGAGGTACTGGTCGACGGCTGGGTCAACACCGGCGACCTGCTGGAGCGGCACGACGACGGCTTCTTCTATATCAAAGGCAGATCGTCGGAGATGTTCATCTCCGGCGGCGTGAACATCGCGCCGGACGAGGTGGATCGAATCGCCGAACGCGTGCCGGGTGTGCGCGAGGCCGCGTGCTATGAAATCCCGGACCCCGAATTCGGGGCACTGGTCGGTTTGGCCGTCGTCCCGTCGAAGCGTCTTGACGACGCCGAGGCCCGCAAGCTCAAGCAGGCGGTCGCGGCGCATTTCCGGGGCGAGTCCGAGTCGGCGGCGCGACCGTCGTCGATCGTGATCGTCGCGGAGATTCCGCGCACCCAGTCCGGCAAGGTCATGCGGGCCTCGCTGGCGGGAACGGTGGGGGGAGTGGGTACCGGTGGCTGAGAATCTGCGGGACACGGTCCTGGCGGCTGTCTGCGACGTGCTGTACATCGACGAGGAAGACCTGACCGACGGCGACGCCACCGATCTCCGGGACCTGGGATTGGACTCCGTCCGGTTCGTCCTGTTGATGAAACAGCTTGGGGTGGACCGGGAATCCGACATGCCGTCCCGGCTGGCGGACAATCTGTCGATCGCGGCCTGGGTGCGCGAACTGGAGTGCGCGAGTGAGTCCGTCTGAACCGGTTCCACTGAGCCGGTCGCAACAGAACCTCTACCACGGGGTGCTGCAGGACAACGACCCGGAGCTGTACCTGATCGGTAAGAAGTACCGGTTCCGCCCGCTGGATCTGTCCCGGTTTCTCAGCGCACTGGAGGCCTCGGTGCTGGAGAACCCGGTGCAGCTCTGCGTGCTCGAACCGGCTGCGACCGACCAAGATTATCCGCAACTCGTACTGCGCTTGGCATTCGACGACATCGTCCGGGTGCGCCCGGGTGCCCCGGGCCCGCCGGACGACGAGCTGGTGGGCAGTTGGTCCTCCGGCATCCTCGGTGTGCCGCTGATCCGTTACACCGTGTGGACCGATGAGGACGGTTCGATCACCGGAATGTCGGTGTGCAGCCATCACATCGTGGTCGATGGTGGCGGAACCGGGCTGATCGAAGCTGCCCTGGCGCGCCATCTCACCGCCGTGGACATCATCGAAAAGCCCGGTGTTTCTGCGGGCTTGGCGAAACTGGTCGAGGCTCACCGGCGGGAGCGAGCCAAAGTCGAAGAGTCGTTGCAGCGGACTGCCGCCGGGGTGCAGCGCGAGCTCGCCGACGAAGCGCGGCTGGGTGCGCACGGACAGGGTGCGGGGACGGCGCCCGCGACGGCCGCCAAAGGTGTCCTACGCGAATCGGTGACGTTGTCCGGCAGCGCGTTTGACGCAATCCTCGCCCTGTCCGAGGACCAGCAGATACCGCTGAACGTGCTGGTGTCCGCGGCGGCGGTGGCAGTGGATGCCAGCATTCGGCAAAGTACCGAGTGTCTGCTGGTCCACGCCGTCGACAACCGATTCGGCGACCCGACGCTGAATGTCGCGACGTGTCTGGTCAATTCGGTCGCACATTCCGCCCGCTTCTCCCCCTTCGCGTCGGTGCACGACGTGGTCCGAACCCTGGACCGAGGCTATGTCAAAGCTGTGCGGCGCCGCTGGCTTCGGGAAGAGCATTACCGCCGAATGTATCTGGCGATCAACCGCACGTCCCACATCGAGGCGCTGACGCTGAACTTCATCCGCGAGACGTGCGCGCCCGAGTTGCGGCCGTTCCTGCTGGAGGCTCCCGTAGCGACGGACATCGGCCCAGTCGAGGGCATGACGGTGGCGAGCGTGCTGGACGAGCAACAGCGCACCCTGCACTTGGCGATCTGGGACAGGGCCGATCTGCCGGAGTCGAAGACGGGCATCGCAGAACGGATCGGTGCGGCACTGGCGGCGATGCCGACCCGGTGGGAACAGCCCCTGGCCACGACGGTCGGCGAATGGCTGGTGGCCGGCCCGGACGGCGCACTGCGCCACAGTGATTCGGCCCAGATGCCGCGACCGTCGACACCGGCGTGGTTCGCAGGTGTCGATGTTCGAGACCTGCTCGACAGACGCCCAACGGTGTACCGCTGGGTGGCGTGGTTGACGCAGCACATCGGTAGACCCGGCGACGTCATGGTGTTCACCGACGACGACACCGACCAGACGATCGATCTGTTGATCGCCTGCCACCTCGCCGGTTACGCCTACAGCGTCTGCGACTCCGCGGACCAGGTCGGGCTGCGCGCCGGCGCGATCGCCGAGCACGGTGCTGGTCTGGCCGCCCATGCCCTGGACGTGTCCGATATCAGTTTTCCCGAAGTCGTAAGTGAGTCAGTGCGCGCGCGGGCTGATGAACGCATTGCACACGTGGTCCAGGACAATTCACTCGCCACGAAACCGGCATACATCATGCCGACATCGGGATCCACCGGCCAACCCAAGCTCGTCCGGGTCGACCACGGCTCGCTGGCGTTGTTCTGTGATGCCGTCACGCGTGCTTACGGGTGGGGGCGGTCGGACACGGTGCTGCAATGCGCACCGTTGACGTCGGACATCAGCGTCGAGGAGATCTTCGGTGCGGTCCGCTGCGGAGCGCGGCTGGTCCGCACCACAGCGATGAAGACCGGCGATTTCCCAGCGCTCACAAGAGATTTCGTGGACCGGGCGGCGACCGTCGTCGACCTGCCGACTGCCGTCTGGCATCTGTTGTGTGAGGATCGCGACGCACTTGACGCGATGCGTGATTCAGGCCTGCGCCAAATTGTCATCGGCGGTGAAGCCGTCCGACCCGTCGCCGTCGACAAGTGGATCGATTCGGGTACAGCACAACGGATTTCGCTGGTATCGACCTATGGGCCGACCGAGACCACCGTGGTGGTGACCTATCTGCCGGATGCTGCCGACGTGCCGGGCGGTGCCCGGCTCAGGGTGGGCCGGCCGATGGTGCCGAACACCGTCGTCGTCGGGTTCGGTGAAATCGTCGTCGTCGGCGACCTGGTCTCCGCCGGTTATCTCGGGACAGCGGATCGCAGCTTCGGCACCGTGACCACCGACGACGGCACGCAACT
This sequence comes from Mycobacterium sp. NGS24, assembly GCF_059813065.1. Classification (NCBI taxonomy): domain Bacteria; kingdom Bacillati; phylum Actinomycetota; class Actinomycetes; order Mycobacteriales; family Mycobacteriaceae; genus Mycobacterium; species Mycobacterium sp. NGS24. Next base: position 11,713 of record NZ_JCALDW010000007.1, on the reverse strand, counting down.
TCGGGCGTTCGCCACCGCCGACCGGGTGACCCTGGACGGTGACGGCTTTCCGCTGTTCGCCGGCCGCAAGGACGCCGTCGTCAAAATCGCGGGCAAGCGGGTCGACATCGCGGACGTGACCAGGCGCATCGCCGAAGACCCCGCGGTCTCCGATGTCGCCGTCGAGCTGCACGACGGCAGTCTCGGGGTGTGGTTCGAAACCTTGCGAACCCGCGAGGCGGCGGAAGACGCCGCCGCGGCGGCGCGCATCCGGCTGATCCTGCTGAACGCGGGGGTCTCCTCGTTCTTCGTTGTCGGCGTGCCGACGATCCCACGCAAGCCGAACGGCAAGGTGGACAGCGACCACCTGCGCGCACTGCCACAATTCGCGGGTGCGGCGCGCGACGATGCCGAGGCCGACGACAGAGCCACCGCCCTGGCGCAGGTCTGGAGCCGGCGGCTCGGGACTGTCATTCAGGCGGACTCGTCGTTGCTCGACGAGGGCATCGGATCGTTGGACCTGATCCGGATCCTGCCGGACAGCCGGCAGTTCCTGGGCCGACAGGTCTCCATATTCGATCTGATCAGTGCCGATACCGCCGCCAACCTGGTTGCCGACACAGCCCCGGTCGGGTCCTGGATGGACGCCGACACGGCCGCCGAGATCGAGCACGATCTCGCCGTGCTGACGCGACCGGTGAACCCGGTGCGCGCGGGGACCGGCTCCGGTGCGGCCCTCGTCGTACTGGGCGCATCGGGCATCCTCGGAACCGGATTCGCCGGCGCAATCCTGGACCTCAAGAAGTCCGGAGTGCACTGTCCCGACATAGTTTTGGCCGCCAGGTCGGACCTCCCCGCAGCCGGTCCCTGGGGTGCGCTGCGGACCCTGGACGGGGTACGGATACAACAACTCCCGCCGAACTTCGGTGCGGCGGAACTGGACGCGCTGTTGCGCGACAGCGATGCCGGGACCGTCATCAATTGCATCGGCAATACCAATGTGCTGGTGCCCTATCGCGAACTACGCACGGCCAACGTCGATTTGGTCTCCGCACTGGTCGGGGTGTGCGCCGAGCGCAACACCAAACTGGTGCACTTGTCTACCTTCGTCGTTGACGCGGATGTCACGGCGCCGCGGGTCACCGATCCCCGCACAGCGCCGTATCCGTACGCGGCGGCCAAGTCCCTGGCGGAACTGATCGTCGCCGCCGCGCCGGAGACGCTCGACTTCACCGTTGTTCGGTTGCCCCGGGTGCTCGGCGAGGACTATCAGGTGCGCGACTCCGCCGATGTCCTGGTCTCGGTCGCCGACGCGTGTCACGCGGTGCAGGCCTACCCTTCGCTCACGCTCACCGAAGAGATCACCACCGGACGCGCCGCGGCGTCCGCGATCCTGCGACGCGTCTCGGCAGCGCCCACCGGGTTAGGGCGCGGCATCACCGTGTTGCGCGGCGAAGCGACGGATTATGCCAAGCTGCTCAACGGATTTGCGCTTGACGAACTCGACGTTGCAGCGTGGAAGTATCGGCTCGACGGCAGCGATTGGGCGAAGACGAATCCGCGCAGATGGTCGGTGGTCGACGGCTGGCTGACCCTCGGCATGACATTGGGCGGGCGGTCTTACGCCGAGCATCTGGCGGACTACCCGACCATTGCACTCGGCCTCGAATCCGTTGCCGAACTCACCGCGCCGGTGCAGTCGATCCCGGATCTGTTGGCGCACGCGTGGGCGGGGTGAGATCTCGTCGCAGCCGGAACGGATCAGTCCGTGGCAAGCACGGCGAACATGATCGCCATGCCGACAGCCGTCATCACCTGGACCGCACTGCCCAACCGCTTGCGCCAGCACCGCCTGCCGCGCCGCCGTGGCAGCTTGAGGAACCGGTATCCCCACACCAGAGCCGCGACCGAGAAGACCACGACCCACGCCCAGTTGCCGGTGCCGATCCAGTTGTGGGCCGCCTCGCTCGTGGATTCCTGGGCCTCGGCCATCTCCATGCCCGGCATCGACATGTCCGGCGCCGCGTGGGCACTCCCGGGCGTCAGGTGCCCGCCCATCACGGCGTACATCCACGCCATCGCCAGCATCTTCACCGCGTGATAACCCCGCGCGAGCCGGGACGCGATCACGCGGGCGGCGAGGACCGCCGTCATCACGAACCACACCGCCGCAGCCAGGAAAAAGACCTCAGCCGGTGTGGCGGGCAACCGGCGACCCTGCGGCCACGCCATCACTGCCATCGCGATCACCATCGTGAGGTGTAGTACGTGACTGATCGCCGACGTCCAGGACCGACGGTCCAGGACGAGCGCGAAGCCGATACCGCTGAGCAGGAAAAGGGCGGTGACAGCCCAACGCAGCGGCAGGTCCTCGATCATTCACCGAAGACTATGCGGTTGCACCGACGAACCGGCTGTATGTGCGCCCGTAAGCTGCAAGGGTGCAGACCGAGCCGAGCGCAGCGACGACGCCGCCTGCCCGGTCGCCGGTCGTGCAAAGGGTGGCATTGGCCGTCGGGTTCGCGGTTGTCGCAATCGCCCTCGCCGGCTACGGATGGATCTCCGGGCCAGGCCGCTACGCCGAAGGCCGCAACCCGTTCCCCGGCGGTTTTGTCAGCGTCGCCGAACCGGTCGGCTACTTCGTCGCGTCGATGCTGGGTGCGCTGTGCCTGGGCGCACTGATCCTGGTCGTAGTGATCTCGCGGCCGGAGGCGGACGGCCTACTCGATCCCGCTGCCTTCCGCATCCATCTTGTGGCAGAGCGTGTTTCGCTTTTCTGGCCGATCACGGCCGCGCTGATGGTGGTCATCCAGGCCGCCCACGACACCGGGGTGGATGCGGTTGCGCTGCTGGGCAGCGGGGCGCTGATGGACGCCGTCGAGTTGTCCGAGACAGCGCGGGCCTGGATCGTCGTGCTGGTCTGCGCCCTGCCGATCGCGGTGACGCTGCGGATCAGCACCCGTTGGCTCAGCCATGTGGTGCTGTTGGTTCCCGCGCTGATCGCGGTCGTCGCTACCGCGGTGACCGGTAACGCGGGGCAGGGCCCCGATCACGACTATTCGACCAGCACCGTGCTCGTCGTCGCCGCCGCGGTCTCGGTACTGACCGGGCTGACGGTGGTTGCAGCGTTGACCGGGGCAATGCCGACCCCCTTCGTGCGCGGCCTGCGGGTGATCTGCGGTGGGCTCGTCATCACCTACGGGGCGGTGCTGCTGTACCTGCTGATCCCGGGCTGGACGCTGGGCTCGACCTTTGCCCGCCTCGGACTCGTGGTGGGCGGCCTGACCGCGTTGGTGCTGCTGGCTGACTGCTGCGGATACGTCCGGCCGCAGAACTCCGCGGGCGTTGGCACGCTTGTCGCGCTGGCCATGACGGCGGCCACGGCGGCGATCGCCGCCATGGCGGTGCAGACCGGGCCGCGCCTGCTCACGCACCACTTCACCGGCTGGGACGTGTTCCTGGGTTACGAACTGTCGCGACCGCCGACCGTCCTCGGGGTGCTGAGCTTCTGGCGTTTCGACGGACTGATCGGAACGGCCGGTCTGGTCTTGGCGATCGCGTATGCGGTCGGCTTCCTGCGGCTGCGGCGCAACGGCAACACGTGGCCGGTCGGCCGGTTGATCGCCTGGCTCAGCGGTTGCGCCGCACTGGTTTTCGCCAGTAGCTCGGGACTGCGGGCCTACGGATCGGCGATGTTCAGCATGCACATGGCCGAACACATGATCCTCAACATGTTCATCCCGGTGTTGCTGGTGCTGGGCGGACCGGTGACGCTGGCGCTGCGGGTGCTGCCGGCCGCCGCAGAGGGCGAGGCGCCGGGCCCACGGGAATGGCTGACCTGGCTGTTGCACTCCAAAGTGACGAAGTTCGTCTCGCATCCGGTGGTGGCGTTCGTCCTGTTCGTCGGTTCGCCTTTCGTGGTGTACTTCACCCCGCTGTTCGACACGCTGGTCCGCTACCACTGGGGCCACGAGTTCATGGCGATCCATTTTCTGCTGGTCGGTTACCTTTTCTACTGGGCGATCATCGGCATCGATCCCGGCCCGCGGCGCCTGCCCTACCCCGGGCGTATCGGGTTGCTGTTCGCTGTCATGCCGTTTCACGCGTTCTTCGGAATCGCACTGATGACGATGGCCACGCCGGTCGGCAGCACGTTCTACCGCTCGGTCAACCTGCCGTGGCTGCACGACATCGTGGCCGACCAGCATCTTGGCGGTGGAATTGCCTGGAGCCTCACGGAATTGCCGGTGATCATCGTCATCGTGGCGTTGGTGACGCAGTGGGCCCGCCAGGACCGCAAAGTAGCCTCACGCAGTGACCGGCACGCCGACAGCGACTACGCCGACGACGACCTGGAGGCCTACAACGCCATGCTGCGCGAATTGGCGCGGATGCGCCGCTGATGTCACAAGGCGGGGCTCACTCGACGACGGTGAAGTTGCCCTCGCCCGCCAACGCCGCTTGGACCTGCTCTCGGGTGAGTTCGACATTGGTCGAAACACGCACTGCGGAGGTGCCTTCGGCATTCAACTCCACGCTGACCGCATTGACGGGCCGCAGCGACGTGAGTGCGGTGGTGATGGTGGCGACGCAGCCCTGGCAGTGCAGTCCGGCTACCGAAAATACTTGTTCAGCCATGGTTTACCTCATATCTGTGTCCAAAGTTACGCAGCCGCAGGCTATTCGACACCACGAAGAAGGACGAGAACGCCATTGCGGCACCGGCGATCAGCGGATTGAGCAGTCCGGCGGCGGCCACCGGGATCGCGGCGACGTTGTAGCCGAACGCCCAGACCATGTTCATCCGGATCGTGCGCATGGTGGCGCGCGCCAGATCCAGCGACTGCGGCACGATGTCGAGATCGTCGCGAACCAGGATGATGTCGGCAGCGCCGATAGCGACGTCGGTGCCCCGCCCGATCGCCAATCCCAAATCGGCGCAAGCCAAGGCGGGGCCGTCGTTGATCCCGTCGCCGACCATCGCGACGGTCCTGCCCTGCTCGCGCAGTCCTTGGATCACATCGACTTTGCCCTGCGGCAGCACGTCGGCGACGACTGTGTCGATGCCCACCTGAGCGGCGATCGAGTCGGCCGCCGCCTTGTTGTCGCCGGTGAGCAGCACCGTCTGCAGCCCGCGCTGGTGCAGTGCGGCGATCGCGTCGGCCGCTGAGTCCTTGACGGTGTCGGCGATCGCGATCGCCGCGCGCGCCGTGCCGTCCACCGCGACGAACACCACTGTCTCGCCGCGTGTTTCACCGTCGGCGCGGGCGGACTCCAGCAGGGCGGCTCCCGGCGCTGTGCGGGTGACCCACGTCGGCTTGCCCACCTCGACATGGCGGCCGTCCACGACCCCCGATACCCCACAACCCGCTACCACGACGAAATCGTTGACGGGCAACGGGTCTGGAGAGGCGGCCACGATCGCGGCGGCGACCGCATGCTCGGACGCCGCTTCCACGGCCGCGGCCAGCGACAGGACTTCATCGCGGTCGTGCCCGTCGGCGGTCGTCACCGAACTGACCGTGAGTTGCCCGACCGTCAAGGTGCCCGTCTTGTCGAACACCACCGTGTCGACGCTGCGGACGGTCTCCAGCGCCCGGTAACCCTTGATGAAGATCCCGAGTTGCGCGCCGCGCCCCGAGGCCACCATCATCGCCGTCGGCGTCGCGAGTCCCAGCGCGCAGGGACACGCGATCACCAGCACGCCGAGCGTCACCGAAAAGGCGCGATCGGCACCGGCGCCGGCCACCAGCCACCCGGCCCCGGCGACCAGCGCGATGGCGAACACCACCGGAACGAACACGGCCGAAATGCGGTCGGCAAGGCGTTGCGCCCGAGCCTTCTGCGCCTGCGCCTCTTCGACGAGGCGGACCATCGCGGCGAACTGGGTGTCGGCACCGACGGCGGTCGCCTCGACGATCAGGCGCCCGTCGAGCACGACGGTGCCGCCCACCACGTCGGACCGCGGAGAGGCGCGGACGGGTTCGGCTTCGCCGGTCATGGCGCTGGTGTCGACGGCTGCGGTGCCTTCGACGACGACGCCGTCGGCGGCGATGGTCTCACCGGGTCGGACGACGAAACGCTGGCGCTTCTTGAGTTCGCCGGCGGGAATCACCAACTCGGCGCCGTCGGGCAGCAGGACCGTCACGTTCTTGGCGCCCAAGGCTGCCAGGGCACGCAGCGCGCCGCCGGCCTTCGATTTGGCGCGGGCTTCGAAGTATCGGCCCGCCAGCACGAACACCGTGACGCCCGCGGCGACCTCCAGGTAGATCGCGTCGCTGTGCAGGATCGCCTGCCATATACCGTGCGTGTCCCGGGGCGGGGTGGGACGGAAGACCGTCGCGAACGACCAGACCGTGGCGGCGGCGATGCCGACCGAGATGAGGGTCTCCATGGACGCCGTCCGGTGGCGGGCGTTGCGCAGCGCGACCGAGTGGAACGGCCACGCGGCCCACGTGACGATCGGCGTCGCCAGCGCCACCAGCACGAATCCCCAGCCGGGGAACCTGGCGCCGGGCACGATGGCGAACATGCTGGACAGGTCGGCCAGCGGAACGAAGAGCACGGCGGCGATCAGCAGTCGCCGCAGCAGGCTGCGGGCGTGGGCGGCGTCGGGGTCGGGGCCGTCCTGGTGGCGGGCTGTCGTCTCGTCGTGCGGTGCGGCTTGGTAGCCGGCCCTCGCCACGGCCTCGCACAGCTCGTCGACCGGGACCTCGACGGCGTCGATGGTGGCGACCCGGGTGGCGAAGTTCACCGATGCGCGCACGCCGGCCATCTTGTTGAGCTTGGCCTCCACCCGCGCTGCGCACGCCGCACACGACATGCCGGAGACGTCGAGCTGGACCCGCTGCGCCAGGTCGGAGCCCTGCACAACAGGAGTCACCACGCCAGGGTACAAGCGGGTCAGGGCATGCCGGCCACCTGCGCACGGGTCAGTACAGCGGCTACCGGCTGATGATCGGCACCAGGTAACGCGCCGCATATTCGCGCACCGCCGCGGGATCCTCGGTGTCGAGGCGGTCGGTGGGGAACACGATGATCCCGACGGCGACCCGCAACAGAATGTCGGCGATGTTGGCCAGGTCGGCGTCAGGCATCTCAGCGCCACATCGGCGCAGCGTGAGCGCGATCCCGTCGGCGAACTGGTTGATCGGGAAGGCCTGCGATCGGGAGAACATGCCCAACAGCTCGGGCTCACTTTCCACGATGCGCGAATACAGGGGTGAGTCCCGGATGAGGCGCACCCCCAGGCCGAAAGCCTCGATCACCGCCTCCTGGGGGTTGCGACCGGTAGTGGCCTGGTCCAGCGTGGTGAAGAATGACTTGCCCTCGCGCCGCACCACGGCTTCGAACAGGTCGTCTTTGCTGGGAAATCGCCGGTAGATGGTGCTCCGGCTGACACCGGCCCGGGCTGCGATGTCTTCGATGTTGGCGCGGCGAACCCCGTAGGTTTCGAACACCGCCCGAGCGGTGTCCAGGATGTTGCGGTCGAGGTCGGTCTCTGTGGACTTGGCAGGCATGGCTGTGCCTCCTCCCTTCCGCACCGGGTTGGCTGTGGCGGTCACCACAGCAGTCGACCTACGCCGCTGTCCTGGGGTACCTTTGAAACAAAGGTACAGTTTTGTGTCTGTGCTTCACAACTGGACTGGGGGGTCCTGATGACTGCTGAACTCGGGTTTGGCTTCGATACCGGCGTGCGCGAAGCGACGCCCATGGTGATCGACGACGTCGACGACACCGCGGTGCTCGGTCCGGACTCGCTGATCTGGAAGTTCTACGGAGACCACCGCACCCAACTCTTCGGATTCCAGCGGGTCGCCGGTACCGAGAATTGCATCGAGCAACTCGGCCAGGGTGTGCTGGACCATTCGGTGATCTTCAGCGACACCCTGGGCCGGGCGAAACGCACCGCGCCGCCGTTGATGAAAACCGTCTATTCCGAGGATCCACACGCGTGGGGCCGCACCGTGCGGGACTTCCACAAGCCGATCAAGGGCACCATCAGCGACGGCTCCCGGTATCACGCGCTCAATCCGGAGTTGTTCTATTGGGCGCACGCCACGTTCGTCGACCAGGTGCTCTACAACACCGACACTTTCATCCGGCGATTGTCGCGCGCCGAGAAGGAACAGATCTTCGAGGAAAGCAAGGTCTGGTTCAGCCTCTACGGTGTCAGTGACCGGGGCCAACCGCAGACCTATGACGAGTTCGTCGCCTACTGGGACGGCATGCTCGAGCGATTCGTGCCGCACAAGACGGTGCTGTACGGCACCGGTTACATCCGCAAAGGGATCCCGGGACCGCGCCGGATTCCGCGGCCGATCTGGAAGGTGCTGTCCGCGCCGCTGAACGCATATACCCGGCTGATCGTCGCCGGAACCTGCCCGCCGCAAATGCGCGAAGTTTGTCAGCTGGACTGGAACGCCAAGAAGGAAAAGCGATTTCAGCGGTTCGCCGCCGTGATGCGAGCGCTCAATCCGCTGTTCAACCGATTACCGCTGCGCGTGGTCTATGCGTCCTGGGCGGCGGACGCGTGGGAGCGGGTGGGGATCGACCCCCGCAAGATCAATAACCGCTGAATCCCTGGTGGCGGGTCGCCCCGGAACGCGACAGCTGCCACCCTGATGTTTCAGAGTGGTTTGCGTGGCCGACTTTTCGTTGTTGGACGTACCGAGGCGGGAACCGGTGCCGGACCCCGACGCATATCTGCGTGCCGCCATCGCCTGGCACTTCGGCGAGGAGACCGGCAGCCGGTTCTGGTTGCGCACTCGTGAGAGCTGGATTTCGATCCGCTGACCAGCCAGGCGTCGTGCGGGACTGGATCGAGGACTTGAATTTCCGTGGTGACCATGGGTCACAATGGGAGGGCACAGGTCGAACGCAACCGGGAGACGCAGCCATGAATCTGGTACAGGCGGCTCTGCAGACGGGCGTCGACCGCCTTGCCAATCCGGCGCGCACATCGGATCCCGACAAGTTGCGCAACGTGGTGGCCGGCCTGACCGTGCTGGTGACCGGTGCTTCATACGGCATCGGCGAAGCCACTGCCCGCAAACTGGCCGCGGCCGGAGCGACGGTGTTGATCGTGGCCCGGTCCGCGGAGCGACTCGACGACCTCGCCGCCGCGATCAACGCCGGGGGCGGACGGGCGGTCGCCTACCCGACTGATCTCAGTGACGAGACCGCCGTCAGCGTGCTGACCAAGCAGATCAACGAGACTCACGGACCACTGGACATCGTGGTGAGCAACGCGGGCAAGTCGCTGCGCAGGTCGCTGCAGGACCAGTACGACCGGCCGCACGACTTTCAACGCACGATCGACATCAACTACCTCGGGCCGATCTGGCTGCTGCTGGGACTGCTGCCGGCGATGCGCGAGGCGGGCGGCGGGCACGTCGTCAACGTCTCCAGTGTCGGCGTACGGGTGGTTCCCGGACCACACTGGGGCGCCTACCAGGCGTCCAAGGGAGCCTTCGACCGCTGGCTGCGCAGCGTGGCGCCCGAACTGCACGGTGACGGCGTCCGCGTGTCGACGATCTACTTCGCGCTGGTGCGCACCCGGATGATCGAGCCCACTCCGCTGCTGGGCCGGCTCCCGGCGCTGACTCCTGATGAGGCGGCCGATGCAATCGCAAAGGCCATCATCGAACGGCCCCGCACCAGCGAACCACCGTGGGTGTGGCCCGCCGAACTCGCCTCGGTACTGCTGGCCGGGCCGGCCGAAACCGCGGCCCGATTGTGGCACCGCCGGTTTACTGCACAGCCCCGTCCCGGGCTAGCGTGACGATCGTGACAGACAGCGTGCTGGGCACGGCAGCTCGTGCGGTGCTGTCGTCGGGTCTGCTCGCCCCGCCCGGGCCGCTGACGGCGCTGCGGCTGGTGCGCGAGGTCGCCCGGGGTGGCACCAACCTCTTCACGCTGCTGGCGGTTTCGGCGGCGCGGTGGCCTGACCGCACCGCGATCATCGATGACGACGGTGCGTTGAGTTACCGCGAGCTGCAGGCGATGACCGAATCGCTGGCGCGTGCGTTGTGCGACGCCGGCCTCCGGACTGGCCAGCCGGTTGGGGTCATGTGCCGCAACGGACGCAACTTCCTCGCGGCGGTGTTCGCCACCGGCCTGGTGGGCGGGGACGTGGTGCTGGTGAACACCGAATTCCGTACTGACGCGCTGGCCGGCGCATTGGACGCACATCAGATCCTGACGATGTGCTGCGACAACGAGTTTCTGCACCAGATACACCAAACCGCCGAGTCCATCACAGCAATCGACCCGCAGCAGGTCGAGCCGCGGGGCGGTCCGCGGCCCAAGGTCGCGCGGTCGGGCCGGATCATTCTGCTGACGTCGGGAACCACCGGCGTTCCCAAGGGGGTGCCGCGCACCCCGAAGGTCAGCTCCGGACTGGGTGTCGGCGTCACGGTTCTCGAGCGCACCGGGCTGCACATCGGCACCCGAATGGCCATGGCAACACCGATGTTTCACGGTCTGGGTTTCGGCATGCTGACGCTGACTGTCAGCCTGGGCGGAACTGTCCTGACCCATCGGCGCTTCGACGCTGAAGCAACTCTGGCGCAGGCATCGCTGCACCGGGCCGACGCTTTGAGTGCGGTGCCCATCATGCTGGCCCGCATCCTGGACCTGCCGGAACGAGTTCGGGCGCGAAACCCGTTGCCCTGCTTGCGAGTAGTGGTGTCCAGCGGCGACCGGCTCGATCCCGGACTCGCCCGGCGTTTCATGGATGAATACGGCGATGTGGTCTACAACTTGTACGGCTCCACCGAGGTCGGAATCGGATCTCTGGCGACACCGGCCGAGCTGCGGCGCTTCCCGGAGACCGTGGGCAGGCCCGTCGCGGGATGCCCCGTCCGCATCTACAACCGCAGCGGCAGGCCGGTCGGGCCGAGGGTTACCGGGCGGATATTCGTTGGTGGCGAACTGAATTCGGAAGGCTACATCGGCGGCGGAGCCAAGACGGTGATCGACCGGATGGCCGGCACCGGGGACATGGGCTACCTCGACGAAGCCGGCCGGCTGTACATCGTGGGCCGTGAAGACGACATGATCGTCTCCGGCGGTGAGAACGTCTATCCGCGTGCGCTGGAAAACGCGCTCGCCGGCCATCCCGACATCGCCGAGAACGCGGTGGTCGGTGTTCCCGACGAGCAGTTCGGCAAGCGCCTGGCAGCGTTCGTTGTACTGCGGCCGGACGCAGACGTAGACGAGTCCGCCCTGCGAGAGTTCCTGAAGGGCAAGGTTTCCCGCTTCGAGCAGCCTCGGGACATCAATATCGTCGACAGCATCCCGCGTAATCCCGCAGGCAAGGTGATCCGCCGGGAGTTGTCCGGGTAGCGACGGGTCAAGTCGTCAAGCGGGTTCGTCGTCGTGTTCGGGGTTGAGGAGTTTTTCGGGGTGGTGGTAGGTGTTGGTTCTGGGTTGGCCGTGGTCTTGGTGGGGTGGGGGGAGCCATTCGGTGTGGCCGTGGGTGTTGGTGCGGGTGGTCCAGCCGTGTTCGGCCAGGCGGTTGTGGATGCCGCAGGCCAGGGTGAGGTCGGTGATGTCGGTGCGTCGGGTTTTGGTCCAGGCGGTGACGTGGTGGACATCGCTGTGGTAGGCGGGGGCGCTACAGCCGGGTTTGGTGCAGCCGCGGTCTTTGGCGTGCAGCATGATGCGTTGGGCCGGTGAGGCCAGGCGTTGGGTGTGGTATAGCGCCAGCGGTTTGGCGTGATCGAACAGC